>CAZWFJ010000001.1:0-59884 GCA_964633135.1 uncultured Puniceicoccaceae bacterium
CGAACTCACCCCTCACGGCTGGATCAAGTCAAAGAACAACTGAGTCCGAGAACTCGAGCCAGGGAAGTATCTCATATCGGCAGCCGCAGCGCTATATGCGGGAAAAGAGCACTTACATATCAACAGCACCATTACTATCAAAATTAGCATTCCAACCATTATACACATTAGTTGTTGGACTTCCAGGTTCAATACTATATCCAATGTCACTTAAAAATGTTTGAAAATCATTGCCATACAACGTTGGAACTTGATATGAAGACCATAATAGATCAGCAAGTTGCGAATCAAGTCGTAAAGAATCGTAAGTAGCTCCAGTATCATTATTAGTAATATCGGCATCTATACTTACAAGTGAACTGTTTTCAATAATCCCATTCGGGCTTGTCATTATAACCATATAGCCCTTCGCAGGCAGCAAGCACAGGGCCGCGAGAACCAGTTGCCGGACGAGACCTGCCAACCCGTGCAGCGGAGAGATGCGGGCGATCCCGGGTTGCCTGGCGCGATACGATTTTCGTTGCGAAGCGCGACGTTTCCCGGCGGGCGGGTGCCCGACCGCATGGGAGCGGCGGGCGCGAATGCGAAGGGCGGCGGAGAAGAAGGTCGGCTGGATCATGATGGTGGGCATAGAGGTTGAAAACGGTAACGGGAGGAGTGAAAAAAATCGGAAAAATTCTTAGGGAAGCAGGATGCCTGCCGCAATCCGAAACATTCGTCCAGGATCATTCAGGGCGTAACCAGAAGTGCGGGGGACAGGGAGAAGTCTTTGTGGGAGCGGGTTTACCCCGCGAAAACAGGGGCCAGAACGCCACATCATTGCCGTTATTCGCGGCATCCCTTCGACAAGCTCAGGACAAAGAAAGCCGCTCCCACTCCCCGCACTTCTGGTTACACCCGATCATTCACCAGGGAAACCCCATGGAAAACGAACCTCCGTGGGAGGGTCCCGCGGACGCGGGACCCCGATTGGGAGGCCCTGATGCACCCTCGCTGCGATCCGTATCGGGGCATAAAGCCCCTCCCACGGCTATCCGCAATTTCTTGTGGGAGGGGGTTCATCCCCCGATCCGGGGTCGAAATGATGCTTCCTGACTCCCATCGGGGCATAGGTTCGACATCGCTCACCTCGGGAAAGCCCCTCCCACCCACATCGGCCATCTTTTGTGGGAGGGAGTTTATCTCCCGATCTGCCTTTTTTGTGGGAGGGGGTTTACCCCCCGATTCAAGCGGACCGAAGGCACGTTTACTGCGATCCGTATCGGGGCATAAAGCCCCTCCCACGGCTATCCGCAATTTCTTGTGGGAGGGTCCCGCAGACGCCGGACCCCAATTCCTGCTCCCCCATCCGCGCCCATCCGCGTGATCTGCGGTTTAAAAATTCCCTCCTCTCCAACGCCACGCACCGACCGCTGCCGCCCCGGAACCAACGCAGCGGCTCTCGAACATCGCCTTTGAGAGGACTGCGGATGGCGCGGCCAAAAGGCAGCCAACCCGCCTTTCCCGGGCAAGGCTAAAGCCATACCCCACGTGGGTGGTGGTCCGGCAGTGGGCGGACGCCCGCCAGGACGTCAGCCGATCGTCAGTCGCGGCGCAAGGCCATTCCCCTCCGGCTCAATCGAGGACCGGTAGTTCACCCTTCAAAGGGAGCGCCTGGATTCGGTCGCCCAAGGGGTAATCACGCTCTCCCGGATAGACGACATAAAGTTTTCGAAGCTTCAGGTCCTGCAAGGCGATATCCATCGAACGGGTGCGTTTGGGTGCATCCTGCCGCTTGATTTCGAAACCGACCGAAGCAGTCGGAAAATACAGGTCCAGCTCGGAGCCGCTGTGGATTGCGTAAAAGTAGGCGTCCTCGCCCGCGTAGTGTCGCAGGAGCACTTCAAGCGCGAAGCCCTCCCAGGAAGCACCGAGCTTCGGGTGGCTGACCAGTGCCTCCATGTCGCGAATGCCCAACAGGGCGTGCAGTAGGCCACTGTCGCGCAGATAGATTTTCGGGGATTTTACCAACCGCTTGCCTACGTTCACATACCACGGTGCCAGTCGCCGAACCATGAAGGTCTGCTCCAAGGCGTCGAGGTAGTTGCGGGCCGTCTGCGGGTTGACACCGAGAGAGGCCGCGATCTCGCTGCCGTTCCAGATCTGACCGTGATAGTGGGAGAGCATCGTCCAGAACCGGCTGATCGCGGTGGAGGCGATGCGGAAGCCGAGCTGCGCGATGTCGCGTTCGACAAAGGTGCGGATGAATTGTCGCCGCCACTCGTAGCTGGCGGCCTCGTCGAGGGCGAGAAAGGACCGGGGGAAGCCGCCCCGCATCCAGAGCTGGTGCGGGTCCTTGCCCCCGATCTCGCCCAGGCCGAAGCCCGACATCTCGATGATCTCCACCCGCCCGGCGAGCGACTCGGACGCTTGTCGGGTTAATTCGGGAGAAGCGCTCCCCAGAATCAGGAAACGGGCCGCCATCTCCGTACGGTCCGCCAGCACTCGCAGCACGGGGAAAATACCCGGCTGCCGCTGGGCCTCGTCGATGATGATCAAACCCCGGAGCGGATCCAGCGTGCTCATCGGGTCTTCCAGGGCTTGGGCGACGCTGGGATCCTCCAGGTCAAAGTAGTGGACGGACGCCCCGCTTTCCAAATAACGCCGTGCCAAGGTGGTCTTGCCGCACTGCCGCGGACCGACCAGCGCGACTACCGGATTGCGCGACAAGGCAGTCCGCACCCGTTCCAGATAATCCTTACGCTCCAGCATTAGGTTGAATATTGCTAAATTGTTTCGGGAATTTCAAGTCAAATACCCGGACAATCGCTCGGAATCAAAATGGGTCTCCCCGCATGGAATCAGAGGCGGGTTACTGAACCACCTACTCTCGCTCGAACATACACCGGACGAAGCCGATTTCCTCGCGGCGGAGGTAGAGGAAAGTGAAGGACAGCCATCCTTTCCCGGCTTACCTGGATCTGGGCAAATGGTTGAATCAGAATTACCTGGATGGTTTAGGATGACCTCGTGAATCGATGGGTGTCCCAGAATGAAATTTCGAGCTTTGGCTAATCCTTTGCCTCGCGGGCCGCTTCGAGAAGAGCTTCGCCGGAGAGTCGTTCCTTATAGTCCGGATTGTAGTAGCGGAAATCGACTGTGCCGTCGCGGCCGATGAGGAAGACCGCCGGGACGGGCAGGAGATGGTGGTCTTCGCCGGAGGCGGCCTCGAGATCGATGCCGTATCCGAGCAAGTTTTCGTAAGTTTCGGCGTCGACCCGGAAAGCCAAGCCGAAGGCCCGGGCGGCTTCTGCGGACGCATCGGAGTACAGCGAGTAATCCACCTCGCCGTCGGCAACGGTCTCGGCCACCTTTTCCGGCTTGTCAGGCGAGACGGCGTGAATGCAGTAGCCGAGATCCTTGAGTTCGTCTTTGATTTCGCCGAGGTCGGAGAGATGGCGGCTGCAATAGGGGCACCAACTGCCGCGGTAAAAGACGAGGACGGCCGGTTGGTCCGCGACCAGGGCGTGCAATCGGACCGGGGTGCCGTCGGCCCGGGTCAGGGTGACGTCTGGAGCCGTCGAACCGACATCGACGGGATTGACCTCGTTCGCGTCGGCCGGAACGGCCTGAAGGGGTGCAAGGCCGGGGAGGACGAAGAGGATGGTTAAGGAAACGGTTGGGATCTTCATGATTCGAACACCATTTACCTGTCCCCCGTTTGCGGGCAAGGCTGAAGCCATGCTCCACAGTGGGGATTTCCTCTCATCGGGAGTCGACGCTTTTTGAATCACCTGTCTCACGAATCACCAGCGAGCGAATTTCGGTCATGTCCTCGATGGCATAGCGGACTCCCTCGCGGCCGACGAGATTGAGGGGAAAGTTGAACGGGGTGATGAAGGCGCAGGGGCCGACCGGCACCCGTTTGGTGAAGCCGCGGTAGCCCCGGGTGCGCTCGCCAATCTCGAGGTTGAGCACCTCGCCGTTGGGATTTTGCGCTTCGCGGGCGGCGATGCGAAAAGTGTCGATGAGCCGCGTGACCTCCCCGCGGCTGTCCTGAATGGGCTTGCCCGCTTCGATTCGCAGGATTTCGGCCAGCTCCTCCGCCCGCTCCTCGAATCGGCGGACGCAGTGGAAAAGCACCGCCTCGCGCTGGTAGGGGGCGCCATCCGAGCCATGGGACCGGCGGCCTCCACCGCAGCGGTAATGGCTCGCCCGACCGTGTTCGAATCGGCCCTCCGCACCCGGGCGGCCACGGTGCGGTGGAATTTGTTGCGGACCTCGAGAAGGTCGCCGGAGGTCCGGGCGCGGTTGGCCAGATAGATCGGGTATTCGGAGTTCATGAAAAGGTTGTATCGGGAGGGGAGATTCAGGACGAAGGGTAGGGGAGAATATTCCGCAGGCGGATCGATTCCTTCCTCCGTTCCCCGTTGAGTCGTTGTACCCATGAAAAAAGAGCGGAAAAAAACCGGTCTCCGCAGAATCAAATTTTGACAGAAGCGGGAACAGGTGCAATCATTCACCTGTTTTCGATTCCAATGCCCGCCTTTAAATCTCTCCTCAACAGTTTCCTCGCCGTGATCGTTTTCGCGGCGGCTTTGCTGGGTTCGCCGGTCTACTGTGTGGGCATGGGAGATTTGTCGGGCCGGGCGATGCCGTCGCCGGAATCGCGTTCGTGCTGTTCTTCGACCGGATCGGAGGAGGCACCGGCTCAGCCCGTCGATTCGAGCGGTTCCGGTGAATGTGGCTCCTGCCCTTTCATGTCGGGGTCGATCGACAGCAAGAGCCCCTCTCTGGAACTGCCCTCTCCGAAGATAAGTCGGTTGCTTGAGCTTCCGGAGTGGTGGACGGCTGACAACGTCTATCGCGCGAGTGTCGCGGGGCCGTTGGCGGCCAATCCGAAGTTTCGATCGCGAATGCCGGAAGTGTTCGGCCGATCATCCGGGCTTCGGACGCATCTCTGCGTCTATTTGATTTGATTCATTTGAGCGAGCCCGTGCCGAGGCGCGGGCTGGAGTACGAGCCAATCCCGTTGGCTTGAACTGCGGTTGGGATCCTTTCCGGGAACAACCGCGCCAGTATTCCGGAGATTCCGGTTGAAATCCGGACTTCGGTCGAACCCCGCTCATTCTGAATCCAATCATGAAAGACAAATTGATCTCTTTTTCGGTCGTCCTCCTCTGGAGCGCCGCCCCCTGGAGCCTTCCCGGTCAGGTTGCGGAACCTGCTCCGCTGTCCGCCTACCTCGATGAAGCCATCGCCAACGATGCCGAAATCGCCGCCGCCCGCCTGCGCTGGGAGTCGGTGAACGCCGAGGTGCCCGTCGCGAGTTCGTTGCCCGATCCCGAGCTGGCTTACGGCTATTTCTTTTCGCCGGTGGAGACGCGGGTTGGCGCACAGAACCAGAAATTCGGCCTGTTCCAGAAAATTCCGTGGCCCGCACGATTGGGCGAACGGCGACGTCTTGCCGAGTCGGGTGCCGAGGTGGCCTATTTTCAATATCTCGCCACGGTGAGGGAGCGGACGGCCGCCGCCAAAACGGCCTGGATTCGCGCCGCCGCCATCGATGCCCGAATCGGTATTCTGGAACGGCAATTTACCCTCCTCGAGGACGCACTGTCGACCGTGGACAATCGCTTCGCCACCGGGCGCGGTGCCCTGGCCGACCGATCCCTGATGCGCCAGCAACTGACGCAACTCGAGTCCCGGCGCCTCGCCCTGCGGGGTGAACGGGAGGCGGCATGGAGTGCCCTGCGGCGTTTTGCGCCCGAGCCAACGGGCGACCGTCATCCGTCCCTCGATTCGATCGAGACACGACCCCTGCCGGAGCGGGCCGATCTCGCGCGGATGTTGCGCGAGAACAGCGAGCGTTTGCAGGTGCGGTCGGCGGAGGTGGTCGCCGCCGAGCGGGCTCATGAGGTGGCGCGATTGGCAGGTTATCCCGATATCACCGTGGGAGTGGAGTACACCCAGGTGAGCCGACGGAGGTCCGCCGATCCGCCGGAGAATGGCCAGGATGCCGTTATGGGCAGTGTCCGTATCAGTATCCCGATCTGGCGCGGCAAATACAACGCCCTCGAAAAAAGTGCCCGCCATGCGCTATCCTCCGCCCAGGAGCGCGAGCGGAGCACCCTGGACGATCTTCTCCAGCAGATGGATCGGCAATACGCAAAAGCCGATGCGCTGCAGGATCAGGTGCGGCTCTACGAAGAGCGGCTCCTTCCGCAAACGAGGGAGACTTTCGAGGCTACCCTCGCCGGGTTCGGCAGTGGCCAGGCAGACGCCCTCCGGTGGATCGAGGCCCAGCGCGATCTGCTTGATGCCGAAATGGGCCTCGTTCTCCTGAAGAGCGAATCCCTCATAGTCCTCACCGAACTCGAACGCACGGCGGCGATTCGGTTGATCGGCGAAAACGTCCGAACCGCCGCGCGACATTCACAAGAGTAAACTCGAAAAACAAAACCAGATGAAAACACCTTCCTTTCTTTTCCGGGCCATCGCTGCAGCCCTTTCCCTCGGCCTTCCCGCAACGCTACCGGCCCAGCACGACCATACCGCGATGCCGCCGGAGGAATCGGAGGCGTCGGCAGACGAAACGCTCTACCAGTGCTCCATGCACCCGAACATCGTCAGCGACGAGCCGGGGCAATGCCCGATCTGCGCGATGGACCTCCAGCCCGTCGAGCGGATCGAGGCCGAGGGCCTCCCCGGCCGCGCACCGGTCCGCCTGACCGAACGGCAGCGTCAACTGATCAACCTCGTCACCGCGCCCGTCGTGCGCGAACCGATCACCCTCCGCCGCTCGGTGCCCGGCGTGCTCGTCCACGACAGCAGCCGCGTGTTCACGGTGGCCGCCTGGGCAGGCGGTCGCATCGAGAAGCTGTACGTGAACGAGACCGAGGCCGATATCGAGGTCGGTGACCCTCTCTACCGCATCTACAGTCCGGAAATATTTGCCGCCATGGAAGACTTCCTGCTCGTGAGTCGCAGAACGGAAGCCGATCCGCAGCTCCTTCGCTCAGCCCGCTTTCGGCTCGAGCAAATGGGGCTGACCGCCGGACAAATCGATGAACTGGCGAAGCGTGAGACCCCGCCGCCAGCCATCGACATCCTCTCGCGGGTGACGGGCAAGGTCATGTCCAAACATCTTAAAGAGGGCCAATACGTGCGCGAGGGCGATCAACTCTACGAAGTGGTCGATCTCTCCGAGCTCTGGCTCATTGCCGAAATCTACCAGTCGGAACTGCCCTACGTCTCCGAGGGCCAACAAGTCGCCATGAGCCTGCCCGGCGATTCGACCCGCACCTTCGCCGGTCGGATCGACCGCATCGAGCACCACATCGCCGCCGCCACCCGCACCGCCCGGCTGCGCATCGTTTTCGAAACACTCGACTCCGGGGCTGCCCACCAGCACGCCCACGGCCTGCTGCCGGATATGTGGATGCGCGCCCACCTGGAAACCGATCTCGGCGAGCAGCTGACGATCCCGCCCTCGGCGCTCTTCGATACCGGCAAGCGACAGTATGTCTTCGTCGAACAGGAACCGGGGCTCTTCGTGCCACGACTCGTCGAGACCGGCGCCCGCTCCGCCGACCGCCTGGTCGTGCGCTCCGGCCTCGAAGCCGGCGAGACGGTGGCGGCGGAAGGCACCTTCCTCCTCGACAGCGAGAGCCTGCTCAAGGCTTCCGCCTCGGGCTCCGAGGACGGCACGTCGGCAAAGGGTGAGACGGACGCCAACTCCGACGGTTCGAGCGATGCCAACGCTCCCGCCGGATTTTCGCCCGAAGCCAAGGCTGCCGTGGATCGCCTCTGGGAACCTTATTTCGCCCTGGGCGATGCCCTCTTCGACGATCGCGGCGAGGCCGCGCGGGCCACCCTCTCGGAGTTGAAAGTCGCGCTCGATGCCTTGCGCGCCGATGGGCTCGCCCCCGCCGTGGGCCGCGAGCCGTGGCGAAACTGGCTCGACGAAACGGCGGCGGACCTGGCCGAGATTCCCGAGGCCGACGACTTGAAGGCCCTGCGTATCCGCTTCGGTCGGATGAGCGAAGCCTTGAAGCAGTTATCGCAAGACATCCCGGAGCTGCGCCCAGAGGATCTCGTCGTGGCCAGCTGCCCGATGTGGCACGAGACCGACGGCGAGTGGATTCAGCGCGGCGAGACCGTGCGCAATCCCTTCATGGGTCAGGCCATGCCCGCCTGCGGCGTGATCGAACGCCCGCTCGGTGAGGCGAAAGGAGGTGCCCGATGATCGAAGGACTCATCCGCTGGTGCACCCACAACCGCTTCCTCGTGCTAGTCTTCACCGTGGTGGCGGCCTGTGCGGGCATTTTCGCCCTGCGCTCGGTCAAGCTCGACGCCGTGCCCGACCTTTCCGACGTCCAGGTCATCGTCTTCACCGAGTGGCCGGGCCGTGCGCCCACTCTGGTCGAGGATCAGGTGACCTATCCCATCGTCAGCACCCTGGCAGCCGCGCCCAAGGTGCGCTACGCGCGGGGGCAGAGCTTCTTCGGCCTGTCCTTTGTCAACGTCATCTTCGAGGACGGCACCGATATGTATTGGGCGCGCTCACGGGTGTTGGAATACATGGATCAGGCCCGTGGCGACCTTCCCGAGGGCGTCACGCCGACCCTCGGCCCCGACGCCACCGGGGTGGGCTGGGTCTTCCAATACGCACTCGTCGACCGCAGCGGGCAGCACAGCCTCGCCGACCTGCGCAGCTACCAGGACTGGACCCTGCGCACCTACCTCCAGAATACGCCCGGCGTGGCCGAAGTGGCCTCTCTCGGCGGCTACGTCGACCAATACCAGATCATTCTCGACCCACTGAGCCTGCGCGCCCACGGCGTCGCGGCCAATGAGGTGATTACCGCCGTGCGCCGCTCCAATAACGATGTCGGCGGACGCCTCCTCGAATTCGGCGAGACCGAATACATGCTGCGCGGCCTCGGCTACATCGAAAACCTCGAAGACATTGAGCAAATCGCCCTCCGTGCCGACAAAGACGGCACACCGCTCCTCCTCAAGGACGTGGCCGAGGTGCGCCGCGGCCCGGACATCCGCCGCGGGGTCCTCGAAATCGACGGAGAGGGCGAGGCGGCCGGCGGCATCGTCGTCATGCGCTACGGCGAAAACGCGCTCAAGACCATCGACGCGGTCAAGGAAAAGCTCGCGGCCATCGAACCCTCGCTGCCCGAGGGCGTCGAGATCGTGGTCGGCTACGACCGTTCCGACCTGATCCTCCGCGCCATCGACCACCTGCAAAAAACGCTGCTCGAAGAGATGCTCATCGTCAGCGTGGTCATCCTCGTCTTCCTCCTTCACTTCCGCAGCGCCCTGGTCGCCATCATCGCGCTGCCGCTCGGCGTGCTGCTCGCCTTCATCCCCATGCAGCTGCTCGACATCTCGTCGAACATCATGTCGCTGGGCGGGATCGCCATCGCCATCGGCGCGATGGTCGACGCTTCCATCGTTTTCATCGAAAATGCACACAAGTGGCTGGCCCGCTGGCATACGGCGCAAAACGATCCGGCAAGCGATCCCGAATTGGCCAAGCTTTCCCGGATTGAGGTGATCACCCGTTCCGCCCAACAGGTGGGGCGTCCGCTTTTTTTCTCCCTGCTCGTGATCGGGGTTTCCTTCCTGCCCGTCTTCGCTCTGGAGGCGCAGTCCGGGCGGCTCTTCAAGCCGCTGGCCTACACCAAGACCTTCAGCATGCTCTTCGCCGCCCTGCTCGCGGTCACCCTGGTGCCCGTGCTCATCACCTGGCTGGTGCGCGGAAAAATTCCCGACGAGCGCAAGAACCCGGTCAGCCGCGTCCTCATCTGGCTCTACCGCCCCTTCGTGCGCTTCGCCCTGCGCTTCCGTCGGCTCACCGTGCTGCTGGCCCTGCTCGCGCTGGGCGCGACCTGGTGGCCCTATTCGCAAATCGGCAGCGAGTTCATGCCCCCGCTCAACGAGGGCTCGCTCCTCTACATGCCGACCAGTCCTCCGGGCATGGCGATCAACGAGGCCCGCGAGGTGCTCCACCGCCAAAACCGGATCATCAAAGCCTTCCCGGAGGTCGAGCGGGTTTACGGCAAGATCGGGCGCGCCCGCACCGCCACCGACCCGGCCCCGCTCTCCATGGTCGAGACCACCATCACGCTCAAGCCCGAGAGCGAGTGGCGACCCGGCATGACTTTTGAGAAGATCAAGCAGGAACTGGGCAAGGATCTCCCTTACCCCGGTATGCCCGCCATCTGGTGGATGCCCATCCAGACCCGCATCGAAATGCTCGCCACCGGCATCCGCAGCCAGGTGGGGGTCAAAGTGCTGGGCCCGGATCTGGAGAAGATCGAGCGCATCGCCAAAGACATCGAGGACGTGCTCAAGACCTCACCCCACACCGCCTCCGCCTTTGCCGAGCGCGTGACCGGTGGCTACTACGTCGACTTCGAGGTCGACCGCGCCGCCATCGCCCGCTACGGGCTCCAGGTCGAGGATGTGCTCGACGTCATCGAGACCGCCATCGGCGGCAAGAACATCGACGAGACCATCGAAGGCCGCCAGCGCTTCCCCATCAACGTCCGCTACGCCCGCGACTATCGGGACGACCTCGACACCCTGCGCCAGGTCCTCGTGAGTGCTCCGCACGACCGCTTCGTCCCCCTCGGTGAACTGGCCCATATCCGCATCGAGACCGGCCCGCCCATGGTGCGCAACGAAAACGGCCAGCTCGCCGGTATCGTCTTTGTGGATACAAGCGGCATCGACCTCGGCGGCTACGTGGCCGAGGCCAAGCAGCTCATCCGCGATCAAGTCGACATCCCCGCCGGTTACTACATCGAGTGGGGCGGCCAGTTCCAGTATCTGCTCCGCGCCAAGGAAAAGCTCAGCTGGATCATCCCGCTCACCCTGGTCGTCATTCTCATCCTGCTCTACCTGAACTTCCGCAACGTGGTGGAGACGCTGATCGTCTCGCTCAGCGTGCCCTTCGCCCTCATCGGCGGGGTCTGGCTGCTCTGGGCGCTCGACTACAACTTCAGCGTCGCCGTCGCCGTCGGCTTCATCGCCCTCGCCGGGGTCGCCGCCGAGACCGGGGTGGTCATGATCGTCTATCTCGACGAAGCCTGGAAAAACCTGCGCCGGCGCACCGAACGTCCGACGGCCGCCGAACTCCGCGCCGCCGTCATGGAAGGGGCCGTCGACCGCGTGCGCCCCAAGCTCATGACTGTCGGCACCACCATCATCGGACTCATGCCCATCCTCCTCGGTCACGGCACCGGCGCCGAAACGATGAAGCGCATCGCCGCCCCCATGGTCGGCGGCATGGTCAGCTCCACCGTCCTCACCCTCATCGTCATCCCCGCCCTCTACGCCCTCTACCGCTCGCGGGAATGCGGGGCGGAGACGACTGAATCCGTCACCAACGGCAACGTGAAAGACTGAAGGGCACTTCTGAAAACCTCCCATGAGCCGCAGAACATCAGTAAGCGAAGACTTTCAATCCCTCTACACGGGAAAAATCCCCGTCATTCCGGGTGACGACGGGCACATCATTGGCCAGAGCCGTCGCCGCGATCCACAGATCATTTGCGCCGATCATCCGGCCGTCCCGCTGAAGTTGGCGAAACGAGCCTCCGAACAGCCAAGCCACCTCGGGACTGTAATCAAACAAACGAAAGGGGCGGATAAAACGTTCCCACTTTTCCCGGTTCGAACCGAGCGAGCGGCCCGCCGCCAGTTCCCCGGCGATGGTGAAAGTGATCGCGAAGGAAACGTCCTCGTGCGCGCGTAGAAAAGTCACCGCAGCACCCTCTTCCCCGCGTTTACGCTCGCGCTCCAGGTCCACCAAAAATGTGGAGTCCAAGATCATGGAATATCCGGGGGCGCGTCGTTGGCGTTCAATGCATCGATAGCCTCGAAATCACGTTCATCGAGGAAGACTTCGCGCGCCAGCAAATCACGGCCACGGGCGCCAAGGCCCGGGATTTCCACCCGTCGGACAACCTCCGAAAAAGATTCCCGCGGAAAACGCTTCGCCCGCCGGAGTTTTTCGTAAGCATCGATCTCCAAACTAATTGTCTTGGTTGGCATGCTTGTATTCATGCATGGTTATGCATTGAATTCAAGTGATAACTTCTCGTGTTTTCGTTACGGGACCCGGCGGTCTCCTGCCCCTCCTCCTCGGCTGAGGCACCCGGACCGGGACTCATGATTTTCAAACCAGCTGCGAAAGCAGCGTCCGCGCAGGCACGACAAAGGGGCTTTGGAAGTCGAAGCAGTTGATTGCTTGTCGCGGATGAATCGCAACTCGAAGATTCCCTTTGTTCGTTCAAGGCAATCGGGCTTTCTGGCATCGAATCAGTAACCGAAGACCTTCAACCCCTCGACACGGGAAAAATCCCGGTCGTTCCGGGACCGCTTCAAAAGGACTTCGGGCAGCCGTGAGTTTAGTCCGCCAGAGTTAATAATCTGGAGAATTCAATCCAGCTTGACTCTGCCCACTACATTCAATTGATTAATTGAATAATGGAATCAATCAAAGACTACGATAGCGAGCTTTTTCAGCACTACAGCCGAGTTGGACATGCCTTATCCAGTCCGAAGCGGATGGAACTGCTGGATCTCCTCGCTCAGGGGCCGGGCAGCGGCGAGTCGCTGGCCAAGCGGATCGACGCCAGTGTCGCGAACACGTCCCGGCATCTGCAGATTCTGCGGGAAGGCCGGTTTGTCATCGGACGGCGGGAGGGGCGCTCGGTCATTTATCGGATTGCCGACGAGTCGGTCACCGTATTTCTCGGACAGCTTCGTTCGTTTGCCGAAGGGCATTTTCTGGAAATCGAAAAGGCGCGGAAGGATTTCATCGAAGCGCGCATCGGCTTCGATCCGGTCGACCGGGAAGAGTTGCTGCGCCGGGTGCGGGACGGCGAGGCCATGGTGATCGACGTGCGGCCGGATGAGGAGTTTGGTTCCGGGCATCTGGCGGGTGCTCTATCAATCCCGCTGGACGAACTGGAGCGCCGGTTGGATCAACTGCCCAAGGACCGCGAAATCGTCGCCTACTGCCGGGGCCCCCATTGCGTGCTTTCGGTCGAAGCCGTGCAATTGCTCCGCAACAAGGGCTTCATCGCCCACCGGATGGACCTCGGCCCCGCCGAGTTCATGAGTTCGGGGTTTTCCATCATTCGCGCGTGAGCGGTAAATTTTTTTAGAAAGGGAACAAACTGACATGAAGGGAGCAACCATCATCACCAGATGTCTCGAAACGCTCGGGGTTGAACATGTTTTTGGCTACACCGGTGCGGCGATTTTACCGGTGCTGGATGAACTGGGCAAAAGTCCGATACAAATCATCGTCAACGCAAACGAGCAATGCGCCGCCTTTGCCGCCGCAGGCTATTCGCGCTCGACCGACAAGGTTGGCGTTGCCATCGTGACCTCTGGTCCCGCAATCACAAACACGCTCACGGCTGTCGCCGATTCGTATGCGGATGGCGTTCCATTGATGGTCATTGCCGGGCAGGTGCCGGAGCACAAGATCGGCACGGACTCTTTTCAGCATATTGATGTGGCATCGGTTTTCGGTCCGACAGCCAAACACGTGGTTTCGGTGAACCGCATCGGCAATATCGAGGCGGTCATCAAGGATGCCTACTTTCGGGCGCGCTCCGCGAAACCGGGTCCCGTCGTCATCGATCTGCCGCTCAATCTGCAGCAAAACACGAACCCATACGAGGGCGGTGATCTCGGGCGTTTTGCCAGCGTTTACGAGGAAGAGCATCACCTTTCCGATAGCCAGTGCGCGCGTTTCTTCGACCTGTTGAACGGGGCGCAGCGGCCCTTGCTCTATCTCGGCGGCGGTCTGAATTCCTCTCGTGGATGCGCGGCCCTCCGTCGTTTCAATGGCCGTTTCGGCATGCCCTCGGTCAACACCCTGATGGCAAAAGGCGTAGTCAACGAAAACGATCCCACCTCGCTCGGGCTGCTCGGAATGTTTGGCACTCCCTACGCCAACAAGATTATCCAGGATAACGACTTTTTCTTCGCTCTCGGAGTGCGATGGGACGACCGGGTCGCCGAAAAGGTGGGGTTCGCCATTCATGCGAAAATTGCCTACATCGACGTGAATCCTCGAAAAATGCACCAGATCCGTGAGGAACGATGTCCCGAGTTCACCTTCCTCGGCGATGCCGCCACGGCATTGGATGACTTGAGCGATTATGCCGAGCGCCATGATTTGCGCCTCGATATCCAAGATTGGATCGAGCATGCTGCGGATCTCAAACGCTCCTGGCCCTTGAGCTATCGAAAAGACGGCGGGCGTATTCAACAGGCGGAGGTATTGGACAGGCTCAACGCCCGCCTTTCGGACGACATGATCTTCACGACAGGCGTCGGCAATCATCAGCTACTGGCCGCTCAATATTTACGAATGAGTCGCCCCAAACGGTTCCTTACCTCAGGCAGTTTCGGCACCATGGGTTTCGGCATGCCCGCTGCTGTCGGCGCCTGTTATGCCAACCCCGATGCACGGGTCATCGTGATTGATGGCGATGGCAGCTTCCGTATGAACATGGGAGAGATGCAAACCGTCGGCATGCTGGACCTGCCGATCAAGGTGTTGCTGCTTAACAACCAAAGCGATGGCATGGTGCGGAACCTTGAGGACGTCGCCTGTGGCGGACGCCATTCGGCCAGCGAACGCCCGTGCGACATCGACTTTGCGGCGATTGCGAAGCTTTCCTATTTTCGCTTCGCGCAACGCGTGGAAGAGCGCGATGCTTTGCCGGAAGCAATGAATCGCTGGTTGACGGCTCAAGGCCCCGCAATGCTCGAGGTTTTGACCAACATGGAGGAAGCCATCTATCCCGTAGTCCGCCCTGGTTCATCCTATGCGGAAATGGATCTCGGACCCTACATCCGCGAACGAGAAGAAATCCTACCATCCACTGCCGTCCTGGCAACGTGACCGCAATGATCCCTCCCAAACACCACTCCGCCGAACCCGTTTTCCAACCTGAGGGGCTCCTGCGCGAGGCGAGACGGCAAAAGGGCATTCCCGAGGGGGATGTCCCCGAAATCTGCCTGCTTGATCCGGACGGGGATCTCGCCCGCGAACTCCGGGATTCCGGAGCGGAAAAAGCCCCGCACTGGGCTTGCTACCATACGGAAATGTTCACGCTGGTACGGAACGGTGTCCGCATCGGCGTGATCGGTTGTGCGGTGGGGGCTCCGTATGCGGTTCTCGTGGCCGAGCAGTTGTTTTGCTCGGGCTGCCGCCTGCTGGTCAGCGTCACCTCGGCGGGACAGATCAGCGAGCTGGGCCGCACGGCGACGTTCATCCTCATCGACCGCGCCCTGCGGGATGAAGGCACCAGCCATCACTACCTTCCCACCGCCGATTTTGCGGAGATCACCGGGCCGATGCGGGATTTGGGAAAACGCCTTCGCGAGGACGGGGTCAACTTGATCGAGGGTGCCGTCTGGACCACCGACGCGCCTTTCCGGGAAACCCGCGAAGCGATCGAACACGCGCGAAGCCATCACCTGCTCGCGGTCGAAATGGAAGCGGCTGCCCTCTACGCCCTCGCCCAGGCAAAATCACTCCCCATCCTCTGCTTTGCAAAGGTGACCAACCAGATGGCCACCGTTCCCAATGATTTCGAGAAAGGGGCCATCAACGGGAACGAGGACCTCATGCACCTCCTGCATCATCTTACCCTGATCTGGAAGGAGGACCGGAATGAAAACCCGTGAAAGCGGCATGCCTGACGAACCGACATGGGACGGGTTCTTCAAGCCGGTTGAGGTGTTGCAAACGCTTGGCCTGGTTCGCGAGACAGAACGGGTGGTCGATTTCGGCAGTGGGTATGGCACCTTCAGCCTGGCGGCGGCCTGGATGATCACGGGGGAAGTAATTGGCTTGGACATCGAGTCGGACCTCATCGACCGATGCCGACAGAAGGCACGGGAGGCTGGGTTTCGAAACGCGCGGTTCGAGTGCCGGGATTTTGTTGCTGATGGCAGCGGACTCGAAGACAGGTCGGCGGACTACGTCATGCTCTTCAACATCCTCCATGCCGAGCAGCCGGAGGTCTTGCTGAAGGAAGCACGGCGCATTCTCGCCCCCGGCGGCACTCTGGCGGTCATGCACTGGAACTATGACGAGAAGACACCTCGTGGCCCGGCCATGACCATCCGGCCCCGACCGGAGGAATGCCGCCAGTGGGTCGAAGCCTGCAGCTTTGTGGCACTCAGTTCCACCATCTCTTTACCGCCCTGGCACTACGGATTCACGGCGAAATGTAAAACCAAGCATAAGAAAGAAAGCCCATGAAACTTGGCATCATCATCACCCAAACCGACCCCGAAACGGTCTTCAACGCCCTGCGCCTGGCGCAATACGCTCTCAAGGAGGGCGACAACGTGCGCATTTTCCTCTCCGGCCGCGGGGTGGAAATGGATCAGATCGAGGATCCGAAATTCAATGTGAAACAGATCGCCCAAGAGGTGCTGGATGCTGGTGCAGAATTCCTCGCCTGCGGCACTTGCCTCAAACTCCGCCAGTCCGATGGTTCCGAACTCTGTCCCCTTTCCACACTGAAGGATCATTACGAAATCATCCGCGATTCAGATCGGGTGATATCGGTTTGAGAGGCCTTCATCCACGCCGCTTCTTCCCACGCCGCCGGAAAGGCGAAAGCAACATGCCGTCCAGCCGCCGCCACTCGTTCCGCTCGTAGCCTTTGAGGCCGAGGCACCAAATTGTGGGCGTAGTGGCTCGGGGGTTGGTTTTCAATGCATCAATGGCCTCAACGCCTGCGGGAATAAAATGGTTGCGGGAAAGTCGTGTGATGGATGAACGCCTCTGCTCATTGCTTCTTACCGTCTTCGTTGCGCCGCAAGCAACGGGAGTGGCAAAACGGATTCTGTCCCGATGGCAGAATCATATTCGTTCTCCTGGTTCTTTTCGTTGCCTCGACCGGACCGGCATTCCTGAGCGAGAGTCGTCTGTCGGACATCGACCTTGGCTCGCGGATCGAATTTCTCAGCTCGCTCGGACTCGAATGGGAGTTCGCGGAGAACTGGCGGTTGAGCTACCGATTCGCCCACCTCTCGAACGCGGGCATTTCCAACAAAAATCCGGGCCTGAACCTGCATCTGTTCGGCATTGGCGTGCGGATCTGAGGCGGGCGGCCGCGCGGCCCGACCTCCGCTCGATGGTGGAGAGGAACCAAGTAGATAAAGGGACTCTATTGGGGAGTTGCCGAACATCAAAATCTCCAGGTGTTGTGGATTCTTTTCGCCCGCCTTGGTCAAACGTCGCGGTAGTCAAAAACGGATCTTTTTTCGCTCCAGGTAGGCCTTGGCGTAGTCGCAGGAGGCTTTGACACTGAGCCCGTTGTTGACCTGGTTCGGAAACATCCCTCACGCCTGCTTCCTCCGCGGGAGAAAGCGCCAGGCCCCGGTCAGAAGGACGAGCCCGAGGGGAATGCCGACCGCCCAGCCCAGCCATTCGAAACCGGTGAGGTAGACGATACCCGCCCCGACGGCATAGGCGGCGAGGAAACCGAAGCCCGGACGCATCCGTCGAATAATGGGAGTTGAGCCGATGGGGGAAACCGGTATAAGGAAGGGTATGAATCAGTCCGTAAAATACTGCATCTACAAAGAGGACGGCTACTATGTCGCCCAGTGCCTGAATGTGGACGTCTCCAGTTTCGGTGAAAGTGTCGAAGAAGCGATCTTCAACATCAAGGAGGCCCTTGAGCTGTATTTTGAAGATGCCGATCCCGCTTCCTATCGGAAAGTGGAGGAAGTCCTAATTGGCGAAAGTTTGGTCGGTGCCTAAACTGCTCGGTTCCAGGGAAATCGTTAAGATCCTCTCGGCCCATGGCATTGCCGGTGAGCAGGGTGCCGACGAGGGCGGACAACCCGATCGCCTGGATGACGGCGGCCGCATCCAGAACCGACGCGTGAAAGACCATCATGACCAGATACCAGATGAAGGCGGCGTTGAGCGCGTGGCGCGGCCAGTTGTGGGTGCAGGTTTTCATGCCGGAGTGTTGATTACCGCCAAGGATTGATGAGGTGGAGGTGAACGGTGTTTTGTCGCCTTAGCCAATCGAGCACCCGGGGTTGGGGCTTTTTCCGCATGAGTTCGGAGACAACATTGGTGTCCAGAACGATCATCCCGGCCTATTCAAATTTCCATCGAAAATGGGGGTTACAACTTCGGTACCGTGAGTCCGGTAGCTCTCGCCAGTTTGACTTGTCTTCGGTCGAAGCTGAGAAAGCGTTGGCAGCCCAGTGACACGGCCATGGCAACGTGAAGGATGTCGAGACTGCGGGTGCCGAGCTTCTCGGAGTGCCGTGCACTGAGGCGTTCGGCTTCGATCAGGACGGAGCCGTGTGGGATATCAACATGACTGAAAACGCCCGCACTCAAGTCGGCCAGAAGAAGGTTCAGCGATCGGTCCCTCTCGGTGATCGAGATTTCTTTTCGAAAGACGCGCAGGCGCAATGCGTTGCGGAATTCGACCTGGTTGAGCCAGGAAAAGCAAATCGACTCGCGCTGCTTCTCCATTAGATCGAGAACGCGGTCCGTGTGGGCATCCGGCGTATAAAGCGAGCAAACAAACCCCGTGTCCGCGTAGTCCTTCATCGTTCGCCGCGCTCTTCCGCGAGCAGTTCCGTAGCCGTCGTCGGCAATACGCGGTCGCCGTAGATCGCTTGCAGCCTTTTTCGGAACTCAGGACGGGTCCTCGAGTGATTCTCCGGCTCCAGCGGCTTCAAGATGGCGATCCGTTTGTCGCGGCGGCAGATCTCGACGGATTCGCCCAGGGCGACGCGTTCCATGAGCGCGGCGGTCTCGTGTTTCAGGCTACGGATGTTGACCGATTTCATTGTAACTCATTTATGTGTCACATGAGAGTAGATGTCAACCCGGGGGTTCGGAACTCGACGCAAACGGCAGGGCGCTAAAGCAACCCTGCCACGGATCGATGCGCAGCCATACTGGATACACGACACCGGATGGAAGCGCCCGGGTCGTGGCGTTGCGATGGGGAGAATTTTTATAACCGCGGATTACGGGATCCGTCTCCGGGGACCTGCGCCGGGACAGGTGGGCGCGGATGGACTGATCGTGGGCACCCGCCTTTACCAAGGCAAAAAAGGTATGCGTTGCGAGTTGAAGCGGGTCAGAGTTTGGTTTGCGAAGGAACTACCCCAGCTCCAGCTTGGCACTTTCCTCCGGGATTTCGTGGAAGAGGACGGGGCCGTTTTGGGAGTAATCGACGGGGAGGTCCATGAGGTGGACGCCCCCGGTGCCGAAGGCTTTTTCGAGAGTGGGTCCGAGATCGGCGGTGGCGGCGATGTGGTGGCCGGTGGCACCGTAGCTTTCGGCGTATCGGACGAAGTCCTTCAGCCCCATCTCGGCCTGTTTCCAGCGGATCATGCCGTAGGAGGAATCGTTGAGGACGAGGACGACCAGATCGAGCCCGAGGCGGACGGCGGTTTCGAGGTCCTGCGAGTTCATCATGAATCCGCCGTCGCCGCAGACGGCCAGAACGCGGCGGTCGGGGTAAACCATTTTCGCCGCCATGGCGGAGGGAAGTCCGGCCCCCATGGAGGCGAGGGCGATGTCGCCGACCATCCCGGCTTGGGGAAAGTAAACGGGATCGACCTCGGCGGTGGTGAAGTTGACGTGGATGACCTTGCGCTCGCCGGTGTTCATGAAGAAAGGCGGCTTTTCGACGACGTCGTGGCCGACGTTGAGAATGCAATCGGCGGCTTCGAGGGCGCGGTGGGGAAAGTCTTGATCCGAAACCGCGCAGTTGCCGAGAAAGAGTGGATGGGTCTCGTCGACGACGCCCTTGCCCATCTGGGTGGTGACAAAAGGGATGCCCTGCTTGTCGACGAAGGCCCGGAGCATGCGGGAGGTCATCTTGCGGTTGGCGGCCGCGCCGATGAGGAGGATCGGACGGCGGGCCTCGCGGAGGAGTTCCAGGGCGCGGGCAACGGCCTTGTCCTCCACCACCGGGCGACGGTGGTAGCTTTCGGTGATGGGGGTGGCGTCGGTCGTTTCGCGGGCGACGTCCTCGGGCAGTTCGAGGTGGACGGCACCGGGGCGCTCTTCTTCGGCCAGGCGAAAGGCGTTGCGAATGCGCGAAGGGATAGCCGAGGCGCTGACGATCTGTTTGGTCGATTTCGCGATGGGGGTCATCATATCGACCACGTCGATGATCTGGAAGTGGCCCTGTTTCCCATGGACTAGACGAGACGAGGCAGAGGCGTTTTTATTCCGTCCATCTCCGGCCAGGAGGCAGCGACACCGCCATTCCAGGACAAGGCTTATGCCCTACGGATGAACGCCTGCCATGAAGGCTTGCTTCCAGCGCCCGCTTGAAGGTCGGGCGAGGCACTGAGCCACCTACTCCCGCTCAAACATGCACCGAACGAAGCCGATTTCCTCCCGGCGCAGGTAGAGAATTGCGCCGCAGGCGATCCAGATAGCGAGGGCCGCCGCAGCGTAGGGAAGCATGTTTCCGGAGATTCCCAGCCGGGTGGCGTGGGCGATGAGGGCACCGGTCATGAGACCCCAGGCGAGCACCGCGCCCCAGGCTGCTGCAAAGGGAAGGAAGAGGACCAGCGCTGCCACACACTCGAGTCCGCCGACGAGGTATCGCCCGAAGGGTTCCATCCCGAGTTGGGTAAACATTTCGATTGAGCCCGGGTCGCCCGTCAGTTTTGAGACTCCAGCAACCCCGAGGATGACCGCAGCGGCACCTTGAAGGGGGTAAGCGAGCAAACGATTCGATCTCTTCATGCCGGAATCTCCTCGGGTTGTAGTTTTTTCCGCAGGAAGGGTTCCTCGGAAACCATCCGCCACAGGTTGCTACCGGTGGGAATGAACAGGTCGTCGACGGTCAGCCGGGTCGGGCAGGATTTGCCGAGGGAGACGGTCAGCTCTTCGAGTTCGTGCAGCGTATTCTCCACGTAGTGGCGGACGCGCTCCGACCTGGTCTCCGGAACTAATCCGGCCTGGAGGGCAGGGTCCTGGGTAGTGATTCCGACCGGACAGGTGTTGTTGCCACATTCGCGGGCCTGGAGGCAGCCGAGGGCGAACATGAATCCGCGGGCACTGTAGATCGCGTCGGCCCCGAGGGCGAAGGCGACGACCTGGCGTCCGGCGTCGATGAGCTTGCCCGAGGCGAAGACCTTGGTCCGGTTCCGCACCCCTGCTTCGACGAATGAGGTGATACTTCGGGTAACCTCCCTCGCCGGTGTTCATGGTGACCCCGGCCTCGGCCGCTCCCCTCGCCAGGGCCCGCACCGCGTGCGAGCCGAGTGCCCCGTAACTCATGGCACTGATCAGGAAAGGCCGGTTGAGGACGTAGGGTTCCTTTGCTCCGCGTTCTTCCCCGAGAAATACTGGCGGAGCTCGGGACCGATACTCTCGATCAGGTAGCGACCCTGTCCGAGAATGCCAAAATTCCGCAGAACGGTGTGCTCGGTCTGCACGTGGCGGTAGAAAAAATTCACGAGCAGGAGGAAGAGAAAGGCGACCGTGAGGAAATGGAAGTAAAAGGAGAGGAAGGATCCCGCCGCAAAAAAGACAACCGGCAGGATAAAGACGACCGCGTTCGTGAAACGGGCCATCTTGTGGAGATCGATGCGGAGGGCTTTGGGCATGGAAAGTGGCTACTAAAGGGACGGACTCCGGCTAGGATACTTCCATGGTGCGTTCCCGTTCAATCAGACGTGGCACACCGGAGATCACCGGTTCCCGGCAACCCATCGTCGTCGCCCCACAAGCTTGGGAAAGTCGACCCCCTGCCGGGAAGGCCCGCCCGGGCGACACGGAGCGATTCCGCATCCGTGCGGAAATCGTCCGCCGTCGGGAGGGTCCCTTGCTCACTCGTTGGAATGGTACAGCGAGACATCAATCTCCACCTCATTGGCCACCTTTTCGCCAATGACCGGATGGGAGATCCCGAAGTCGGCGAGGGCAACGGTGAATCCGGTTTGCACGGCCATAAGGTCGCCGGAAGCAATCTTCTTCGTGCGCTCGCTTTCGGGGAGAACGATGACGGTCGCCGTCGCCTCGACCGGTTGGGTCTGGCCGTGAATCTCCACCTCCCCGGCGAATTCCGCTTCGTATTTGGCAAAGGAGTCCGTGGAGGAGACCTCTTCCCACGCGCCGACCTCAGTCAGGCGAACCTTGATGTGGGGATGCATTCGGCATGGAGCAGCCTGCGGCAAAAAGGACAAGGCTTGCCGCCAGGCCGGTGGAGAGGAGTCTTTGTTTTTTCATTTTTTCCGTTTGGAGTTATGGGTTCGGCTTTTTGAAGGAATCCAGGGGCAGATGAGTTATGGTTCTTGTTCCCTATTGTGGTTCGATCGTTTGAGGTTTGTTCGGTCCACGGGACGAGGGAACGCGTCGCTTATTCCCTCAAAATCGTACCTTTCGATCATCGGGCGGCTCCGCCTTTTCCGGGCAAGGCTGCTTTCGACCCTTCGACAAGCTCAGGACAAGCGAAGCTCAAGCCAGAGAAAGCCATGCCCCACGTGGGTGGGTTGCTCTCGACCTCCATAGCCCGACCGGTTCTCCGTAGCTCTGAGAGCGTAGGGGAAAGGGCGGCGGAGGTTCATCGCCCGCCTCGATAAGCCGCCGTCGACGAAGCCAGTCCAAAGTCGTCGGGCAGCGAAACATCGATCCGTCGCGCCATAACCTTGATCAACCCGAAATGGTGGGTAGCGTGCTTTGGGAGATCTTTTTCGACAATCATTCGGTGAAAGAATTTGACACCCGGTAAAACATGAACAGACTTCCTGCACATGGAAGCAACCTATACAGAGACTCGCGGAAACTTCGCCCAACTGTGGGATCGTGTTGTCGATGAGCGGGAAACACTCACGATCCATCGCCGTGGATCAGAGGATGTTGTCCTTCTACCGGCATCTGAGTTGGCCAGCTTGCAGGAGACAGCCCACTTATTGAGATCGCCCAAGAACGCGAGGCGGCTTCTGGAAGCTTTGATGCAATCCATTCAGGGAGAAGGGGAAGAGATCGCTCCCACATCCCTACGAAAAGAGATTCAGGCAAGCTGATTGGTGCGCTCTTGTATTCTTCAAAAACAGTGTCGTGAGGACATTCACGAATGGGTGAAGTTTGATCGAAAAATCGCGCTAAAAGTGCTCGACATGATGGATGAGGTTTTGCGTGATCCATTTACAGGCAGAGGTAAGCCCGAACCATTGAAACACCTCCCGGGTAACGTCTGGTCTCGCAGAATCACCCAGGAGGATCGTTTGGTTTATCGAGTTTACTCCGACAAAGTGGATTTTCTTCAAGCGAAGTACCACTATTAGTCCGACACGACCGAGGGCCTTTCATCTGGCCCGCGGTGGGTCGTGTGCCCAAAAGGAACTCCGCCTTCAGGCGGAGATAAGCCCGAAGTGGGACAAAATCCCGAGACAAGCTTTGATTTTCTGCCAGATGAAAGGGCCCTGACTGAAGCGGGGTTTGGAGTTGATACGGACTTGCCGGATCGGGCGAGGTAAAACAAGCTGGAAGCGTGTATGATGACGAGCTCAGTTTCGACGAAGAAGAAGCTTTTGAGTTTTTGCGAAAGCTGATGCCGACCGGCTTCGCCGGTCCGGATGTGCTGACGGAACTTGCGCCGGAGGGCTGGGAAAAGTCTGGTTTGGCGCGGGCCTTTCATCCTACATTGGAGCAAGCGCATGCGGAGACCGTAGCCATGCACGAAAATCTGGAACGGCTCCGAAGTATCGGGCGGCAGCGGCGCGGCGAAACGGAGGAGGAGGAAACTGCCCCACCGGATCCACCGCCCACCTTGGAGGAGATCCGCGCTGAATACGAGGAAACGCCGGTGATTCCTGCCAAGGAGTGTCGCGAAATCGTGGGTAGCGTGCTTTGGGAGATCTTTTCCGACAATCATTCGGTGATTGCCGATGACGGGCGTGAAATAGACCTGGGCAGCTTCCGTGGCGCCAGCAGTACGCTCGACGCTTTTGACCGGGGTGAGATCGAAGAAGAATCGGGGATGGAAGATTGGATGGATGTGTGGGACCGTGGCGACTGCATGCGGTTTTACTGCGGGTTGGCCTTTATTTCAGGCCGTGCGGACTACGGATCCGTTTACGAGATGGTCTTCCGGCGCTTGCAAGCGCTCGGGGCGGACTGGATTTATCGTTTTCCGCGGCTCGGCATGGTTCGTTTCGAGAAGCCGGATGAACCGGCTTCACCGGGCGACTACTCGCCTTCCGAGGCCTTTGCGGAAGAAGCGCGAAAGCAAGCGGAAGCCGCCGAGTTTGCCGAAACGGAAGCTAGACTCGAACGAACCTATCAAGAGTCGGCCGAAGCAGCTGCGAAACAAGCCCCGCCGCCGATCGTCCGGGCCTACCGGAATGTTTACGGGCGACTGCCCAGCGGTTGGCCCCCGGCTTAAGCGTGTTCCACCGCTTTTTCGCTTTCAATAGGTCAAGAGAATCAATCCGGGTATGCGCGTGAAGTCGCCGTTGTTTCTCGTGACGAGAGGCATCTTGCGGGTCAACGCATGGCAGCCGATCCACAGGTCGTTTGCGCCGATCAAATTCCCGGTTGTCTTTAAAAGTCGGAAATTTTCGCGATAGACGGAGCCAACCGAGGGTTCGAGGGGAACGAAATCGAGTCGATCCCGGGCAAACTCGACGAACGGATGCGTCTCGTCCTCGAAGCCGGCCAGAAACTCTCCCCAGGCAATCGGGGAAATCTGCAAGCGCTCCGCGCTGTGCTCGCGCAGAAATCCGGCTACGGCTCCCCGGACTCCGCGCTTCGCCTCGCGCTGGTAGTCAATCAGGAAGCATGCGTCGATCATTAGCATGACCACTTGTCTTTCGGTGGTCGGTCCGTCTGCTGGTTGGCATCGAGAGAATCGAGAATGGCCTCCGAAACCTCGGGGACGGCTTCCATGTTCTCCAGCCACGACTGCGCTGTCGGGGATCTCTCGTCCCACTTGCCCCGCTGAATGACCTGGGAAAAGGATTCGCGGGGATGCCTCCGTGCCCGCCGCAGGCGCAGATAGGCATCTTCTGAAATGGAAATATTCTTTGAACCCATATTTGTATGGGTATGAGTGAAAAAGGTTCTGTCAAGGATCGGGACGTTCTTGGACACCCAGTGCGCCGCCGTTTCCCGACAGCTTGACAAAAAAATATATTCAATTGAATATTTGAATATGGGATGGATCAAAGACTATGACAGCGAGCTTTTCCGGCAATACAGCCGGGTCGGGCATGCCCTTTCCAGCCCGAAGCGGATGGAGCTGCTGGATCTTCTCGCCCAGGGGTCGGGCAGCGTCGAGTCGCTGGCCAAGCGGATCGACGCCAGTGTCGCGAACACGTCCCGGCACCTGCAGATTCTGCGGGAAGGCCGGTTTGTCATCGGACGCCGGGAGGGGCGCTCGGTCATTTACCGGGTCGCCGACGAGTCGGTCACCGTATTTCTCGGACAGCTTCGTTCGTTTGCCGAAGGGCATTTTCTGGAAATCGAAAAGGCGCGGAAGGATTTCATCGAAGCGCGCATCGGCTTCGATCCGGTCGACCGGGAAGAGTTGCTGCGCCGGGTGCGGGACGGCGAGGCCATGGTGATCGACGTGCGGCCGGATGAGGAGTTTGGTTCCGGGCATCTGGCGGGT
The DNA here is from genome assembly GCA_964633135.1 of uncultured Puniceicoccaceae bacterium. Lineage (GTDB taxonomy): Bacteria > Verrucomicrobiota > Verrucomicrobiia > Opitutales > Puniceicoccaceae > Puniceicoccus. The sequence continues at coordinate 25,665 of CAZWFJ010000001.1, forward strand.
GCTCTATCAATCCCGCTGGACGAACTGGAGCGCCGGTTGGATCAACTGCCCAAGGACCGCGAAATCGTCGCCTACTGCCGGGGCCCCCATTGCGTGCTTTCGGTCGAAGCCGTGCAATTGCTCCGCAACAAGGGCTTCATCGCCCACCGGATGGACCTCGGCCCCGCCGAGTTCATGAGTTCGGGGTTTTCCATTGTCGGCCAATGATCCCTCCCAAGCATCACTCAGCCGAACCCGTCTTCCAACCCGAGGGGCTCTTGCGCGAAGCGAGACGGCAAAAGGGCATTCCCGAGGGGGATGTGCCTGAAATCTGCCTGCTCGATCCGGACGGGGATCTCGTCCGTGAACTCCGGGATTCCGGAGCGGAAAAAGACCCGCACTGGGCTTGCTACCATACGGAAATGTTCACGCTGGTACGGAACGGTGTCCGCATCGGCGTGATCGGTTGTGCGGTGGGGGCTCCGTATGCGGTTCTCGTGGCCGAGCAGTTGTTTTGCTCGGGCTGCCGCCTGCTGGTCAGCGTCACCTCGGCGGGACAGATCAGCGAGCTGGGCCGCACGGCGACGTTCATCCTCATCGACCGCGCCCTGCGGGATGAAGGCACCAGCCATCACTACCTTCCCACCGCCGATTTTGCGGAGATCACCGGGCCGATGCGGGATTTGGGAAAACGCCTTCGCGAGGACGGGGTCAACTTGATCGAGGGTGCCGTCTGGACCACCGACGCGCCTTTCCGGGAAACCCGCGAAGCGATCGAACACGCGCGAAGCCATCACCTGCTCGCGGTCGAAATGGAAGCGGCTGCCCTCTACGCCCTCGCCCAGGCAAAATCACTCCCCATCCTCTGCTTTGCAAAGGTGACCAACCAGATGGCCACCGTTCCCAATGATTTTGAGAAAGGGGCCATCAACGGGAATGAGGATCTTATGCACTTGTTGCATCATCTCACCCTGATTTGGAAGGAGGACCGGAATGAAAACGCGTGAAAGCGGCATGCCGGAAGAAGCGACTTGGCGGGGCTTCTTCGAGCCCCGGGAAGCCCTGCGGGCACTCGGCCTCAGTCGCGACACGCGGCGCGTGGTCGATTTCGGCAGTGGTTACGGCACCTTCAGTCTGCCCGCTGCCGGAATGATCGACGGCGAGATGATCGGCCTGGATATCGAGCCTGACTTGATCGAACTCTGCCAGCGCAAGGCGAACGAAGCCGGCCTCGACAACACCCGCTTCCTCTGCCGGGATTTTGTAGCGGATGGCAGCGGACTCGAAGACGGGTCGGCAGACTACGTGATGCTCTTCAACATCCTCCATGCCGAGCAGCCGGAAATCTTGCTGAAGGAGGCGAGCCGCATTCTCGCTCCGGGCGGCACTCTCGCGGTCATGCACTGGAATTACGACGAGACGACCCCGCGCGGCCCGGCCATGGCCATCCGGCCCCGACCGGAGGATTGCCGCCAGTGGGTCGAGGAATGCGGATTCTCAGAACTCGGCCCTACCCTTTTCCTGCCGCCGTGGCATTACGGATTCACGGCCACAGGAAAATAGAACAACAGAAAAGAAAACCCATGAAACTCGGCATCATCATCACCCAAACCGACCCCGAAACGGTCTTCAACGGTCTGAGAAGTGTGGGGGCAGGGTTCAATCCTCCATTCCTACCTGCCATGAAAAGCCCTGCCACGGGAACAGGGGCATTTCATCTGGCAGAAAATCGGAGTTTGTCTAGGGATTTTGTCCCACTTGGGGCTTATCTCCGCCTGAAGGCGGAGTTCCTTTTGGGCATTCGACCCACCGCGAGCCAGATGAAATGCCCCTGGCCACGGGAATGGCGCGGCTGATTTAATCGTTGCATCGGCCCGTCCGATTTGTCTACACGGCCACATACTCTTGAACAGCTATGAAATTTTGGTCGCTTTTTGCCTTAGTGATCGCCGCTCTTCCGCTTTTTGCCGGGGCGATTACTGAAACCCAGGAATGTTTGGAGGACTATCCGAAGGAACAGGTGCACCTCTTTCTATTGGCGGGGCAATCCAACATGGCCGGGCGCGGGAGGATCCATAAGGTCGAGACGATCGAGCACCCGCGCATTTTTGCCTGGTCTGAGGAGGGAAAATGGGTGCCAGCGCGAGATCCGCTCCACTATGATAAAAAAGGGGCTGGCGTGGGCCCTGCGATGTCCTTTGCACTTGAGCTCGTTGAGACGAACGAATCGATCGTCATCGGTTTAATTCCTGCGGCCTGCGGCGGCTCATCGATTCAGAAATGGGTTCCCGGCGCCTATCATGATCAAACCGAAAGCCATCCCTATGATGATGCCATCGCGCGAACCAGGAACGCGATGCAATATGGTGAGCTTAAAGGCATCCTTTGGCATCAGGGAGAATCTAACGCCCACCGTAAAGGGGCCCAAAATTATGAAGAGCGGCTTGAGGCCCTCATTCATCGATTCCGCGCCGAACTGGATGTTGAAGAGGTTCCCTTCGTGATCGGGCAGTTGGGCCAGTTTTCCAGATGGCCCTGGCACAAATGGCGTCAGTCGGTGGATCAAGCACAGCGATCGGTGGCTGCGGAATTACCGAATGTTGCCTTTGTTTCGTCCGAGGGGCTTGGTGCCAAGGATCGGAATCATTTTAACGCTGAAGCACAGCGTGAGTTTGGTCGGCGTTATGCCGAGGGCTATAGACAGATTGTCGGGCAATAGCTGAGGTATAATACCGCTTTACACCTGGCGCTGCATATCAGTTACGATGTAGCTTCCCCGGGAAGAAGGCATGGACGGGGTCGGCGCGAAGCGGCTCGTGATCGATTCAGGGTATATCATTGGCCCATGGCCGAATCAGATCTCTGGAAAAACTTCCGACTTCCCGATTCCGCCGGAATTCGCGTTGGCACATTGTACGGGAAAGCCAAATCATCTTCCGGAATTTACCCCGAAACACCCATCGAGATCAGGAATTCCGGAAGGCAAAGAGCGTCTTGACCTCGGTTCCGTCGTCCTTTGCGAATGAAGGACAGCCCGATCCCTTTCGTTTGTTTTTGAGAAAAGCCCAGTTGCCGACCCGTTTCCCCCGCCTGCGATTGCGGGGACTCTCGCTTCCGTTCTATTGGATTGTCTTCCTGTTCGGTCCGGTTGCGCTGCTACTCGCATTGATTGGGTGGGGTGTCTGGAAGGGCGTCGGAACGACCTTCCGGGAGCGGATGCAGGAGGACGTGGAGCTCATCGCCCGTTCGATCCAGCGCCCGATCACCTATTCGCTGGAGCGCGGGCGGCCGGGAAGCGTCGTCGATACCCTGAAAGCCGCTTTTGTTTTCGACCGGCTGTACGGTGCGTTTCTGTACGACACCCAGGGGAATCTCCTCGCGAAGGCCGGGGAAGGTTCTCCGGCTCCGGGGAGGATTGCCCGGTCTCCGGAAATCGCCCTGCGGGATGATTCGGGGGGAGGCTACGATTTGGCATTGGGAGACGAGGAGACGTTCTCGTTTTTTGTCCCGCTGCGGGCGGCGGACGGCCAACGGATCGGGTTGTTGCAGGTAACCCGCAGCGAGGAGGAAATGCGGGCGGCCCTTGCGGCAATCCGGGAAAGACTTCTTCTCGGGTATGTAGCCGTGTGCGTTTTTCTGATCGTGCTTCTGGCACTTGTGCATGAAACTTTCTTTGCCCGACCATTGAGGAGACTTCAGGCCACGATCCTGCGAATCGAGAGCGGGTCGGATTGGGACCGGGCCCCGGCACTGGGTCCCCGGGAATGGACGGAACTCTCCAGGGGTTTCAATCGGATGCTCGACGCGATCGAAGCCAGGGAGCGGGAGATCTCCCGGAAGGAGATGGAAGGCCGGGAGTTGCGGAGACGGTTGGATGAAGCGGAAAAACTGGCGACATTGGGCGAGATGGCGGCATCGATCGGACACGAGATCGGTACGCCCTTGTCGACGATGGACGGGATCGCCCAGCGCGCGCTGCGTCAAACCGATGAAGACCCCGCCCGCAACCACTTTCAGACGATCCGGGAACAGATTCGGCGTATCGAGAATTTTGTCCGTCACCTCCTCACTCTCGGCCGCAGCGAGGGAGGGCCGTCGACGGGTGATCTGGTCGAGGCCGCACGGCTGGGCGTGCTCGATCTTGACGACGATCGACAACGGGCGGCTGTTTCGCTGGAAGTGCCTCCCCAACCGGATTCGGTTCGGGTGGGCTCCGACCCGCTTCGACTGCGGATCGCCTTTCGCAATCTTTTGGAGAACGCATTGCGATCGCGGGCCGGCACCCGGGTACGGATCGTGATCGGGCGGGCGGATGGCGACGCAGTCTGCCGGATCGAAGATGACGGTCCCGGTGTACCTCCCGAATTGCAGCAGCGGATCTTCGAGCCTTTCGTCTCGGGGCGGGCGGACGGCACCGGGGTCGGGTTGAGCCTGGTTTCGCGCATCGTCGAAGAGGCCGGAGGTCAAATCTCCCTCGACAGCTCGCCGGAGAGCGGTTCCCGTTTTACCCTTCGTTTTCCACTGGCCCCGCTCGAATTGAAATGAATCAGAGGATTTCCACTCCATCCGCCGCCCGTCTGCTCGTAGTCGAGGATGACGCGTCTTTTCGGAATCTCCTCCATGTCGAGCTGGAGGAAAAGGGATTTGAATCCCTGACCGCCGGAGACCTGCGGGAGGCCCGAAAGTTGCTGGCCGCGACTCCCGGTGGAATCGATCTGATCCTTTCGGACCTTCGGCTCCCCGACGGTTCGGGGAGGGAACTCCTTGAGGAGACCAGGCAACTTTCCTCCGCCCCGAATTTCATTGCTCTGACCGCCTTTGGAACCATCCGGCAGGCGGTCGAACTCCTCAAAGAGGGAGCCGACGACTTCCTCACCAAACCACTCGATTTCGATCAACTGGGAATCGTCGTGGCGAGGGTCATCGAACTCAGGCGGTTGCGGACGGAGCTGAGCCGCTTGCGGGAGAGGGATGAAATCGGAGGATTTCACGGTATTTTAGGAGACAGTCCGGCCATCCGTGAATTGATCCATTTCGTCCGGAGGGTGGCTCCGACGGATGAATCGGTCCTGATCCTGGGCGAGAGCGGCACCGGCAAAGAGTTGGTGGCCCGAGCCATCCACGCCGAGAGCGAACGGGCGAACCAATCCTTTGTGCCGCTCAACTGCGCGGCGATTCCCGGCGAGCTCATTGAGAGTGAACTCTTCGGCCACGAGGCAGGTGCTTTTACCGGTGCGAAAAACGCCAAGCCGGGCCTTTTTGCCACTGCCTCCGGAGGAACCCTCTTTTTGGACGAAATAGGAGAGATGCCGATCCAGCTCCAGGCGAAGCTTCTTCGCGTTCTCCAGGAGGGCACGATCCGAAGAATCGGCGCCCGGAGCGAGACCTCGGTGGATGCGCGCATTGTCGCCGCCTCCCACCGGGATTTGAGGGAAGAGGTCCGTCGTGGGAACTTCCGCGAGGATCTATTCTATCGACTGGAGGCACTGACCTTGACCGTGCCGCCCCTGCGCGAACGCACCGGAGACATCGAAATCATCGCCCTGAGCCTCTTGGAGCGGCTCGCGCGATCGATGGGACGCAAGGTCAAGGGGTTTGATCCCAGGACCTTGGAGGCTCTGCGGAAGCATCCCCTTCCGGGAAACGTCCGCGAGCTCGGGAATCTTATCAGAAAAATGCTGGTTTTCGCCGAAGAGCAATCCGTGATCGGCCCCGAACTGCTGCCGGAGGGTTTGCGGCCAACGCAACCATCGCGGAATGATGTGGACGATGTGGATTCGTTTTGCCTGCGGGGGGAAATTCTTCCGATGGATGAGGTTCGGCGGCTTTATCTCCTCCACGCGCTGCAGAGGCTGGGTGGGAACAAGAAATTGACGGCGGAAAAACTCGGCATCGGACGGCGCACCCTGTACGACCTGCTTCCGCAGTCGAAGGAAGAGCCGTAATACGACTCCGCTTTACCTCTGGCATTTGGGCCGGAGACACATGAGCGGATACCGCGCATGTGCGGCCTATGCTCGGAACCGCCCCGCGAACTTTGGCCGAAAGTTGAGTATCTAATTTTTTATCCATTTGTAAATTAGTAGGTTATGAAAATTTAAAAAGATTGGCATCCGACATGTTTTAAGGGTCCACGATGAAAACAAAAAACAACAGCAAACGAATCCCCCTGGGATTGAAACCTTCTCTTGGAATCGCCGCATTGGCCGCCGTGTTTCTGAGTCCGGCACACTTGCTGGGACAGGCCGGGAATTATCCCCAGCCCTCGACACCGCAGTCGCAAGGCCAGACCGAGAACACCGATTCGCGTCAAATCCAGCAGAGATTGGCCCAAGTTCAGCAGGAGCTGCAGAAGATCAACGGCGAAGTCAACTCGGTGAGGATGCAAGCGGTGTCTCAGCCGGAGATTGCGGAGGCACTGGTCAATTACAACGATACGTTGACCGAGGTGATGGTAGAGAATGCGCCCGACCAGTCCGAGGCGATTGAAAAACGCAGCGACCTATTCGAAGAAATCGTCGCGGTTCGAGAGTCCGGCGGGCCCGACGGAGCAGACCCGCAGAGGGTTCAAGAAATGAACCAGGAGTTTCTCCGTCTGAACCAGGAGCTTCAGCCCCAACTGAACGCAGCCGAACAAACCGAGGAAGTCGTGGAAGCCCGAACCGATTACTCCGAGAAGCTGACCGAAGCGATGCTTTCGATCGACCCGGATCTGCAAGATAAAACCAACCGGCGCAATGAGTTAATGCGGGAATTCCAGGCGCTGCAGCAACAGATTCAAGGCTAGTTGCCAGCCACTCAACTAGGCCTTGCCTACCAACGGGAGGAGTAGCACCAATGTGCTGCTCCTCCCTTTTTTGAGTCCAATCGAAACTCCGAGCGCCAAATCTTACGAGGAACCGCCCTTCGACCAGGCCCGTGGCTGGAAGGCCTCGTCCAGGGGCGTGTCGGCCAGGTGGTTCGTAAAGTTGCTGAGCGTCTTCAGGGCCAGGATCGTCAGGACATCCAGAACGGCCCGTTTGCCGAAGCCGGCGTCGAGAAAGGCCCGTTGTTCCTCTTCGGGAATCCATCCGCGGTGTTCGAGAGCGGCGCGGACGAAGCGGATGAGAGCCTTCGTCTCGGGATCCGCCGGGTCCCGCCCGTCGCGGATGGCATCGACGATGTCCTCGGACACACCGGCCATCTTCTCGGCGACCACGCTGTGCGCGGCCATGCAGTATCCGCAGCCGTTTTCTTCGCTGATGGCCAGCATCACGACCTGCCGCTGTTTGGCGTCCAACTCGGCGTCTTCATCGAGAAGATCGCTGAGCATGGCATAGGCCTTCAGGGCGGCGGGAGATTCGGCGAGGACGCCGAACAGGTTCAGAGCGAAGCCGTATTTTTTCTCCGCCTTCTCCAAGACGGGCTTCGATGCCTCTGGGGCGGTGTTTTGGTCGTGTATTTGGAAATTCATGAGTTTTGATTTTTGGTTGTCTGGGTTTGGAGAGAGTCGACGAGCTTGTTCAGGCCTCGTTCAGCAGTTCTTGCAGGTGCTCGGCATAGGCCTCGGCACCGCCGGGACGGTAGCCGGTTTGGGCGATGATTTCACCGTCGGGAGAAGGTTGGAATGTTCATAGGACGGTAGGACGGTGGAGTGGGGGACTTATTCCAGAATTTTTCCAGAGGGTACTCTGGGACGGTCCGCAGAGGAACCGCGCAGGAGATGTCCCCAATGCTAATGATTGGCAATGCACTGCAGGCGCTGGAACTCCTTGATCAGGTAGAGATTGAACTCGACCGACACCCAGGAGGCGAACTCGAAGGCAATATCCCGGTGAGCGTAGGTGCCTCCGTAGCGACCGGCCTTGGCCATCACAACTGCGATTGCGTGATCGATGCCAGGCCGAAGGCTAAATGAAGCCTTGTTCCCGTTGTTCCATAATCCACTCACCGGGAGTTCTAATATCGATGCCATAAAATTGTGTGCCCAACCGATCATGGAAGTCCACTCGATCCAAGGTCAGCAGGGCAGAGGGTTTCACTGAAAGGGCACTGATCAACACCGGACGATCCTTGGCCTTATCGAATATAACAATGTCATCGGTGGTTAATGCGTTCAGTTGCCAATCGATGCGTCTGTCCAATGTTGCACGGAAATAGGCTTCTGCGGATTCTCCCAGCTTGCCGAGGTTGCGCAGAGTTTCTTCACGGCAGTAATCGGCGCTAGCCAACTTCCAGGCCTGAGTTCCCGCTTCTTCGATGATAAATCGACTTGCACCCTTGGCCGAGCCACACGCAGAAAGCAATACGCTCGTATCGAGAAACAACTTCACGAACGACGCTTACGGGTTTTCGTAAAGGCTGCCATCTCCGCTTCATCCTTTTGGATCCAGCCACGTAAGGTGGCTTTCGGAATGTCACGCACAGGGACCGCCGCCGCTGGTTCCAAGTAGAGCTTCCCATCCCGCTCCTCGACAAGAAGCATTGGATTCTCCAATTGATCCACGCCCAAGCGCTTCCGTATTTCAGGAGGAATGGTGAAGGTGCCGCGTTTACTGATTGGAACTGCAATAGCCATACCGCAATGCTGCATCGCCGCATTGCAGAAGTCAAACCATCGTCGTCCCCCCCAGGAGCTTGGGAAAGTCGACACCTCTGCCGGAGAAAACCCGCCCAGCCGACACGGGGCGACCCCGCATCGGTGCGGAAATCGTCCGCCGCCGGGAGGGTCCCTTCCTCACTCGTTGGAATGGTACAGCGAGACATCAATCTCCACCTCGCCGGCGAATTCCGCTTCGTATTTGGCAAAGGAGTCCGTCGAGGAGACCTCTTTCCAGGAGCCGACTTCAGTGAGGCGAACCTTGATGTGGGGATGGTTTTCGGCATCGAGCCAGTCGCCGCCGTGCAGGTGTTCGTCGCGGAGTGGAATCCCCGTCTTCAGGGAAGCGACGGGCACCCACCACTCTCCGCCGACGACATTGCCGTCGGCATCGACCACGGTGAAGCCGCTCACGGCATCGCTTTGGCCCTTGATGTCTTCGAGGGGAGGGTCGGATTCGATGCATTCGGCATGGAGCAGCCTGCAGCAAAAAGGACCAGGCTTGCCGCCAGGCCAGTGGAGAGGAGTCTTTGTTTTTTCATTTTTTCCGTTTGGAGTTATGGGTTCGGCTTTTGCAGGAATCCAGGAGCAGATGAACTCTGGTTCTTCTTCCCTGTTGGATTCGAGGTTTTGAGGTTTGTTCGGTCCACGGAACGAGGAAACGTCTCGCTTATTCCCTCAAAATCCTATTTTTGATCATTGGGCGGCTCCGCCATTCCCAGGTCTGTCTCAAGCCATGCCCCCCAGTGGGGTGGGTTGCTCTCGACCTCCATAGTCCGACCTGTCCTCCGTAGCTCGGAGAGCTTAGGGGAAGGGCGGCGGAGGTTCAGCACACCACCTGAGCCGGCTTCAGGATTTCCGGGCGGCCAATCGGCCAGACCGGAAATATTTTTCAGTCGCCCGGTATTCGATTGCCTTTCCCGCTTGCCTCATGGGATAGTAACGGTTTTTCCAGAAGAGATGGCTGAGCAATTGAGCGAAAGAAAACATTGTCCGGGAGACCGGGACTAATTCATGAGCGACTCGATCAAGCACGAATGTGGGCTGGCGGTTGTTCGCCTGCGCAAACCCCTGGAGTATTACGCCGAGAAATACGGGACCCCACTGTGGGGATTTTACCGCCTTTTTCTTTTGATGGAGAAGCAGCACAACCGCGGGCAGGACGGTGCCGGGGTGGGTGCGGTCAAGCTCGGGATGGAAGCCGGTTCTCCCTACGTCTTCCGGGCACGCAGCATCAAGCCAAACTCGCTCGACCGCATCTTTCGCAGCTTGATGCGGGAGTACGACTCCCGAGTAAAATCCGGCGACATCCACCCGGAGTTTGTCCAAACGGTGAAGAACAATTTCGATTTTGCGGCGGAACTCCTGCTCGGGCATCTTCGGTACGGGACATCGGGGGGATACAGCCAGAAGTCCTGTCATCCCTACTTCCGCAAGAGCAACTGGCCAATGAGGAACCTCCTTCTCGCCGGGAATTTCAATATGACCAACACCAGCGATCTGAACGAGCGGCTGATCGCCCGGGGGCAGCATCCGGTCTTCGATACCGATACGCAGACGATTCTGGAGGAAGTGGGTTACCACCTGGATGAGGAGCACAATCGGCTCTACCGCCATTTTCGGGATGACGAGGGCCTGGGCGGGTTGGAGAACAGCCAGAAAATCTCCCGCTCTCTCGACCCGGCCCGTGTTCTGCGCGAAGCAGGGCAGAACTGGGATGGTGGCTACTCCATAGCCGGACTGATCGGCAACGGGGACCTGTTTGTAGTCCGCGACCCATGGGGCATACGCCCCCTCTACGCATTGGTCGATGACGAAGTGATTGCCTACGCCTCCGAACGGGCACCGCTGATGACGGTTTTCCAGAAAACCGCCGAAGAGGTCCGGCAGGTCGAACCGGGGACGGTCGAAGTGGTCAAATTCGACGGAGTCCACTCCGTGGAGCGCGTGCGCGAGCAGAAACCGGTATCGCCGTGCTCGTTCGAGCGTATTTATTTTTCGCGGGGAAATGACATCGGGATCTACGAAGAGCGCAAGAAGCTCGGGGCGGCACTGGTACCAAAGATCCTCGAAGCGATCGACAACGATTTGGAGAGAACCGTTTTCAGCTACATCCCGAACACCTCGGAGGTCGCCTATTATGGCCTGATGCAGGGTCTTCGCCGCCACCGCAGGGCGGAGGTGAAAGCCGCGATCGTCGAGCGCCTGCGTGCGGGCACTCTGACGGAGGACTGCCTCGACGAATTGATCACCGCCAACTGGCCCCGTTCCGAAAAGGTGGCAAACAAGGACATCAAGCTGCGGACCTTCATCAGCCAGGAGAAAGGCAGGGGTGAGATGGTCTCCCATGTTTACGACATTAGCTACGGCTCCATCAACGTCGGGGAAACCCTGGTCTGCCTTGACGATTCGATCGTGCGGGGCACCACGCTGAAGCACTCGATCATCAAGATCCTCTCACGACTCAAACCGTCACGGATTTTAATCGTCTCGACGGCCCCCCAGATTCGTTACCCCGACTGTTACGGGATCGACATGTCGGAGCTGGGCAACTTCATTGCCTTCCAGGCGATGGTCGAACTGCTGCGAGAGACGGGGAAAACCGACCTTCTCGAGGAGGTCTATCGGGCCTGCGTCGAGCAACGGAACGGCGATCCGGATAAGATGAAGAACCACGTCAAGACCCTTTACGATTGCTTCTCGGATGAACAAATCGCCGCGAAGATCTCCCTGCTAGCCACCCCGGAAATCCCGGAATGGGAGGGCGAGGTGCGGATCATTTTCCAAACGATTGAGAGCCTGCACCAGGCCCTTCCCGACCATCGGGGCGACTGGTACTTTACCGGCAACTTTCCGACTCCCGGCGGCTACCGCGCTCTGAACCGGGCCTATATCAATTTCTTCGAGAAGCGAACCGGGCGAAGTTACTGACGCTTTCGCTTCTTAGCGAGCGGCAAGATGCCGCTTCTGCCTTGCAGAAACCCCGCATAAAAAATTGCACCCTTCTTCGCCAAAAGCGAATTTTGGGATTTGCGAAATTAGCCGTAGATCACTAGCGAAGAGTCCTATGCTCCAGTATTTGAAAGTGGAAAACCTTGCCCTGATCGACTCGGTGGAGATGGAGTGTCGGCCTGGCTTTACGGCAGTGACCGGGGAGACGGGGGCCGGGAAGAGCGTGCTGATGGGTGCCCTGTCTCTGCTTTCCGGGCGGCGGGCGGATCGATCGATGATCCGCAAGGGGGCGGATTTTTGCGAGGTGCAGGCGAGTTTGTTTTTTCAGGATCCTTCGCGAATCAATGCGGCCCTGGGGGAGGCGGGCCTGTCCACAGCGGAGGAGGGAGAGCTGGTTCTGGCGCGAAAGATTCAGGCTTCAGGTGGGCAGCGGATTCAAATCAACGGCCAGGTAGCGACCCTCGGGCAACTGGCGGCATTGGGGGACATCTGGCTGGAGTTGCACGGACCGGAGGCTCCTCTGTCCCTGTTTCAGCGCTCGTCCCAGGTCGATTTGCTCGATGCCTTTGCCGGGAGTGGCGAGCTGCGGGAGGAGTACGCGAAGCACTTCCGCGAATGGTCGGATCTACGGGCCAGGATTCAGCGGATTGAGGGGGAAGGCAGTTTGTCGGAAGATGAGCAGGCCTATCTGCAATCGCAGATCGAGGAGATTCGGATGTTGAACATCTCCCCGGAATGGCTGGAAAAGCTGGAGAGCGACTTCCGCCGGGTGAGCAACGCCCGAGAGATCGATCAGCGGCTGAGCGGATTGGAGGAGGTGCTTTCCGGGACCAACGGGGCACCCGACCGGCTGGCCGAGCTTTATCGGATGGGCGCAAAATTGCGCGAGCTGGTTCCGGAGGAGTTGGGTCCGCTCATGGATCGCCTCGACACTCTGGTCATCGAGTTCAATGACCTGTGCGGGGAGTTGCATAGCCTGCGCTCAATCCTCGAGGTGGATGCCTACGAGATTGAGGAGGTGGAGAACAACATGAAGCTCTGGATGGGCATTCGCCGCCGCCACGGAGGTTCGGTCGAGACGGTTCTGGAAAAGTATGCGCAAATGGAAGAGTGCCTCGCCTCCCAGGGAAATGTCGAGGCCACCCTTACCCGACTCGCTAAAGAGGAGAAGTCCCAGCGCCAACGGGTGGAGACACTTGGTGATCAATTGACCGCCAAGCGAAAGGAGATCGCCGATCCGCTCGCGAGGAAGGTGACGGATCTGCTCAAGCGCCTGGGCTTTAAGAAGCCGGTTTTCCGCATTGAGGTGGAGCCTGTGGCGACCTGGACGGAGAGAGGAACCTCCACCTGCGAATATCTTTTCTCCGGGACTGCCGGACAGGGCGCAATGCCGCTGGGCAAGGTGGCTTCGAGCGGGGAGATTGCCCGCGTCACCCTGGCCCTCAAAACAGTGCTGGCCGCAGTCGATCACACGGCGGTGCTGGTCTTTGACGAGATCGACGCAAATGTGGGAGGCGAGGTGGGCCGCGAGATCGGACGCGAACTGTCCCGGCTCGCAGAGGAGAATCAGGTCTTTACCATCACCCACCTCCCCCAGGTGGCGGCGAGGGCAACCAGCCATTTCGTCGTGACCAAGATTCAATCAGAGGACAGTGCCGCCGTTACCCTGCGCGGGCTTGACGAGGATCGAGGAGAGCGGGTCGACGAAATCGCCCGCATGCTCGGGGACCGCCAGTCGAAGACGGCCCGCTCCCACGCCGAGGAATTGCTGGGCAACCTGGATCTTCAATCCAGAGGAATATCGGGCGATGCGGGTGTTAGGTAATCGAGCCACAAAACAAGATCGGCTCGTCGGAATTGGGCCGAGAGCCATTGGAGATAATTGGGTTCGTCCTGGCCCTTCTTGTCGAGAGTCATCTCCAGGTCCTGCAGAGCCCGCAGGTAGTATCGATCGTCCTTTCCCTCGAACTGACGAAGGGCTGAATCGAAATTGCGATGGTCGAGCTGACTGGGTTTGATTCCCAAATCAGCCAACAAATAACGGGACATCAGCATGGCGATAAAGTGCGATGCGTAGGGAATAAACTCCTTTGCATCCTCGGCGGGACGCTTGCGGCGGTTTTCCGCAAATCGGAAAATGAGAACTGCCAGGACGACCTGTGCGCCATTGCAATCCGGAGGAAAAATCTCGGAGTAAAGTGGCTCATCGAAGAGTTTCGCCCTGCGAAAGCGCGCTTGGTGGGGTCTCCTTAGCCAGGTGGCCAGGATGGCTTCAGCCGCAACCGCAGAGGTGATCTCTTTCGGGCCAATCGAATCCTGAGACCGCTGGCGACGATAGCGAAAGCCGAGACCCTCAATGGATTTCTCCAACTTTTGCTGCACCGCATCATCCGAGCGCAAGTCGCGGAGGTCGACCGGGTTCTGGCTATTGGTCGCATAGGTAATCGTCTGCACCAATTTTCGTTCTTCGTCGGGAAGCTCATAAATACGAACCAAAACGGAAGCGCGGCTCGTATCCATATCATTGTTCTTGAGGGCATGCAGAATGGTTCGGCAGGTCTGTCCTCCGTTGATCACCTGCATTCCGTTTAGCTTCACCTGCCAGCTTTCGTCTTGGAGGGCATTGTAGCTGAACTGGGTGCAGGTGATCGTGATCCCGTTGTTGTAAAAGTAGAAATTCGCCTGTTGATCTTTATCGAGCAGCGTCTCATGGATGGCTTGGTTTACGCGATTACCGTGCAAGCCGAGATAGCGGCGAATATTTCGCTCAAGAAGGCGGTCGCCAGCCTCCTCGAATACCCGTGCGAGTTCGGCAACCGGAACCCGCCCCACTAGAACCCGACGAAAGTCAAAGCTCTCCACCATGGCCTTCCCGTAAAGCGATAAGCTCCCGTTGACGGGCTTGTTGGATTGCAGCAACTTGACTAGTTGATCGGCTCCAATATGGCCAAAGGCAACTTGGCCGATCGGGCCGAATGCCTGTTTGATCAACTGATCTGCTTCGTTATCCCAGCCGATTCCATTATTGCAGGCGATTGCCTTGACTTGAGGAATGTTCCCATCGGAAATCAGGGAACGGATCTCCTCCACCCTGGCATTGAGGCGTGGGTTGAGTTCCACCTTTTTACTGGGATCAAAGAGTACCCCTACGGCTTGAATGAGCTTCTCAATCCCCGATCGGGGGAAATTGGCCTCGACATCCAGTTTGGAAGAATACTTTCCTTGCACGAGAGTGACCATGAACTCGGCGTCCTGCACCGGGCCAACATGAATCGCGTCGACACCAAAGTCGTTTCCTCCCTCAACCAGGCAGTCCAGCGCATCCGCTTCATTCATGGCCAGAAGCTGCTTGGTGACGAGCAGAACATAGGCCGCTGATTTCAACCTGGTCTCGTCCCGGCCCGCATTCAAAAGCGTGCGGAGTTCTTCGCCCATTCGGTCGACAACTCCTTTTACTTGCTGATCAATGAGGTGGGTGTTCAGACTCATCTGGCTAATCTGGTAGATATTTGCGGCCAGGTAAACAATTTTGCCTCGACCAGTGTTGGATGTTTCAACGACCCCGGCCTGGAACTTCACTCAAAAGAAATACCGCAGGGTCACTCCGAACTGCCGGGGTTCGCCGAGTTCCTCGAACTGAAGCTCGGGGACGAAGGTCGGATCGTTGTAGTCGCCAAAGTAGATGGCTCTTGTGCCGTAGTCGGTGTCGAAGAGGTTGGTGATCCAGAAGTTAATCTGAAAGTCTCCCATCTCGTAGCCGGCCCAGAGGTCGAAGAGTGCGTAGGCGTCGGACTTGCCGTTGAAGAAGGAATCGTAGTAGACGGAGTCCTGCCCGCGTACTTTGAGCCGGACAAAGGCGGGCTGGATGGGGCGGACCTCTCCGTAGGCTGAGAAGGTGTAGTACGGTGCCATGGCCTGGTCGCGCCCGTCGGCGAGTGTGGGAATGTTATCGGCTTCGATTTTCGATTTGAGAAGACCGAGGGAGCCGCCCATCTTGAGCCAATCTTTGGCCCACCAGTCGGCGGAGCTTTCCAGACCGTAGCCATAAGAGCGCTCGGCGTTGGTTTGGGTAAGGACGAAGTTGAAGCCGGGATCGATCTGCCAGCGGCGGACCTGGGGGTTTTCGCGATCGAAGACAAAAGCGACGACCTGGGCCTCAAGGGAACCGTCGGGGCGGAGATAGTTCCATCCTCCTTCGAGCGAGTAGAGGGCCTCGTCCTCGTAGAAAAGTTCGTTGGCGTTCCGATCGGAGTTGATCCCGCCCCCCTTGTAGCCTCGGGAGAGCTTGCCGTAGAGAGATTGCCCCTCGGCGTAGAGGAAGCGATAGGAAATTTCCCCGCCCCAGAGAAGTTCCTCGTCGTCGGCACGGTCCACAAAGAAGCGGGAGTCGGGGTCGCGTAGCTCGACTCTGCGGCCTTCCAGCCGCAGGGTTGCCCCGATCTCGTGCCGCTCGCTGAGCGGGTGGAGGATCTCCCCGAAGGTGTAGATGCGGCCCTCTTCATAGATGTTCTCGACGGTGGTTAACGAAGGGCCGAAGGCGGCCGTCGGGTAGTTTTGCTCCCCGTCGGAGTCCTGTTTGATATAGTCGCCACCGATGCCAACGGTGTAGCGGGTGGTGCCAGGCCCTTCGTTGTGCCGCAGAAGAAATTCCTGCTTGTATCGCCTCGCCTCGCGATCATATCTCTCGAACCAGTTCTGGGGTGCCGGCTCGCCCCAAACATTTTGCCATAGACTCACGTTCACCGGGTCGTCGGATGTGTTCAACCAATCGGCGTCAAAGCTGTAGGTGGTGTCGATCCGTTGCAGGGTGGTGCGGGAGATCCACTCGTGCTCCAGGGGGCCGAACCCGGCTTCGATCGCCATCGCACGCGAGAGCTGGTTGTCCTCTCCGGGATTGTCGCTGAGTACGGTACGGCTGCCCTCGTTGGCCGTGAGATTGAAATTGTCGTAACCGTTCTGAAAGTCGCTGTAGAGCGCGGTCACCTTGAGGCGGAACTGCTCGGACGGCTCCCAGTTGACCTTTAGCCGACTGGTGAACTCGTCCTCGTCGCGCCCGGAGTTGTGTCCCAGAAAGGCGTTCTCGGTCGAACCGTCGGAATTATTCTGATACACCGAGAGTCGCATGGTCAGCGCATCGCTGATCAGATCCAGAGGTCCGCCTACGGCCACGCCGCCGCGGTAGGTTTCGTATTCGGCAACTGTGGCCTCCGCATAGCCGGTCCAGAAATCGGTAGGATTGGTCGACTCGATGTAGATCAGTCCCGCGAGTGCCTGGGTGCCATAGAGACCGCTCTGGGGACCCCGCAGTACCTCCACCCGCTCGACGTCGAAGAGGGAGGCTGCGTTCCCAAAACCGCTGAAGTCGATGCCATCAATGACCAGGCCGACGGAGGGGGTGACGGGTTCGGCAAAGTTGTCATACTCGCCGATTCCACGGATTTGGAAGAAACGCGCCCGCGACGAGCCTCCCGAGAATGTCAGGTTGGGCGTGTCGAGAATGAGGTTCTCAAGATGGGTGGCGTTTGGATCGAGGAGCTTTTCCCCCGTGAAAAGCGAAAGGCTCGAGGCCGTTTCTTCCGGGGAAAGCTGGATCGAGGAAGCCGCGACCGTATAACTTTCGAACTCTCGAGAAGATGCCGGAGCCTCGGCAGGCTGGTCCTCGGCACTGAGCAAGGAGGTGCAGAAAACACTGAGGACCCCGGAGGTCAGAAGGCGAATTTGTTTTGTCATGGATTGGATCGTACTATTGCGGTGTATTGGCTAAACGAAGGAACGATCCAGACCGCCAACCGTTCCTCCGCCGGGACTAACCGGATCAGGTTCGAAGGGTCTAGTGGGCGTCCGCCCTCAGTCTCAGCTTCCGGATTGGAAAGCTCCCCTGGTTGAAGCTCAATGGGTAACGCGCTATTCAATCGGTTGTCAAGAGGGTTTCTTCCCAAATGTGGAAATCCACGGGATTTTTTGTGCGGGGTAAGTAGAAGTGGCTTCCAGCCGCTTTCCTTTCCCCGCAAGCGGCAAGATGCCGCTTCACCTTGCAGAAACCCCGCACAAAAAATTGCACGCGTGGAAATGCACAGGATTTCGGCACAGCGACCTCAATGGCCCGATGGCCCCGACCTCAGCGGCTCGAAGCGTCCAGCCTGAACTTGGTAAACCTCCCAGTCCCCCGGGTGTCGGGCGGAATCGAATTCGGTGCCAGTCGAGAATACTTGGCAATTCCCGGGAAGAGATTCCCAGAAAGCATCCCTCCTCCTCGGGTCCAGCTCTCCGAGGATGTCGTCGGCCAGCAGGACCGGTGCCTCAGGAAGCCTGGACGAGAGGTCCTGAAAAAGAGCCAGCTTGAGGGCGATGGCCAGATTGCGCTGTTGCCCGTCAGAGGCGTAGTCCCGGGCAATCCCGGTTTCGATGGAGAATATCCAGTCATCGCGATGCGGACCGATCTGGGTTGATCCCAGGAGAATGTCGCGTGCGAGATTTCCTGCCCAGGCCTCGCGAAGCTCAGCAGGAGAATCTACCTTGCAGGCACTCCGGAGGCGAAGCCCGGGATCATCACGACCAGAAGAGATTTTCTGGAAAACGGCTGCAAAGAGAGGTGAGAGTGCCTCGGTGCCCTCCCGGCGATGATTGCCTAACGCGACCGCTGATTCGGAGAGCGGATAATCATGGGCTCTTATCTGGGATTCCGGTGCCTTGTCCTTAAGGAGACGGTTGCGCGCCGCCAGGCCCCGCGTGAATTGGCGCAGCACTTCATAGTATTGATTGCGCGAGGAGGCGAAGTGCAGATCCATGACCCGGCGCCGCAGGGCGGGTGCGCCCCGCATGATTTGAGCATCATCGGCAGCGAGTACGACGGTCGGGAATCGGGAGAGAAAGTCCCCCAGTGTTGCACACCGTGCGCTGTTTAATTCCACCTCTCTACCTCCGGATCGATTAAGTTGCAGGAGCACCGTCTCCTTCTCCGGGGCACCGGTTTTGACCTCAAAATAGGCGCGCGCCGTCGACTTGTCCCTGCGAATGAGATGGCGAAGATCGGATGTGCGAAAGGAGCGGACTGCGTGGAGCAGGCCAAGCGCTTCGAGCAGATTCGATTTCCCCTGGCCGTTTAAGCCCACGAAGAAGATGCGGTCGCCGCCGAAACGCAACCGAGTGCTCTCGATGTTCCGAAAGTTCTCCAGGTTGCAGACAAGGATCTTCATTCGGACGGGATGCGCAGCTCTTGGCCAGCGCGCAGATCATTAGGGCTGCGGAGAAGGTCGCGATTCGCCCGGAAAATTTCCTCCCATCGGGCACTGGTCCCGAAAACCGTGCGCGAGATCGAGGAAAGGGTATCGCCGGGCTGAACGACGTAAACCGCCCGCTCGCTGCCGGTGGCAGCTTCCTCGGGCGCGGAGGCCGAACCGGCGGAATCCGGGACGGAGATCGATCCCAGCCTCCGCCGGAGTTCCTGGTTCTCTCTCTCCAGGGTGCTGATCCGTCCCTTCAGTCGATTGTTTTCCGCCCTTTGCCGCTCCACGATGTCGAGCAGATCAGTCTGCTCAACTCCGCTTTGAAACGGTCTGCCGGGAAGGGTACGGGCAAATGCTTTCTTCGCCGTGTCGATCAGGCTCTCCACCTCCGGCGCCTGGACCGCCTCAGGGCGAAGCTCCAGAAATTTCATGAAATGATAGATCGCCAGAATCGGCTGATTCATGTCATTGAGATAAATCAGGCCAGCCTCGAGATGAGACTCTGGCGAATCCGTACGGTTGTCGATGACCCGCAGAAACGCCAGCAACGCTTGCTCGTTTTCGCCCTGCCGCAGAAATCGCTTCCCTCGGATGTAATCCGGCTCGTCCGTCTCCTCAAACACCGGGCGACCACCCGAGCCGCAGGAGGCAAGCAGGAATAGAAACAGCAAACCGGTCCCGAGGAGGGCCAGCTTTTTCCATAACATGCCCGATGAGGGGCACGTATCCTTCCGGCCAGTCAACCCATTGCGCAAAGCCTGCGGAATCAAGGGGTCCACCGGGATCCCATCTTTCGGGATTAGCGTTTCGAGAATTGGAACTTTTTCCGCGCACCGGGCTGGCCAGCCTTCTTCCGCTCTTTCTCCCGAGGGTCGCGGCGTAGCAGGCCATCCTTTTTCAGAGCCGGGCGCAGTTCCGAATCGAACTTTTGCAGAGCACGGGCGATCCCCAGCGATACCGCGCCAGCCTGGCCAGTGATCCCCCCGCCATTCACTCGCGCGATCACGTCAAAAGCGTCCTTCTGCCCGGCCGCTGCCAGGGGTGCCTCGACGGCACGCTGCGCTTGCTCGGTCGGGAAAAACTCGGCGTAGGGTTTGCCGTTTACGGTGATCGCGCCGCTGCCCGGCTTGATGCGAACGCGCGCGGAAGCTCGCTTGCGGCGGCCAGTGGCCAAAAAGAGGGTGGTTGTCTCACTCATGGGTCGAATCTATTGCGCTCAGGAAGGAAAAGAAAGGGGTTGCTGGGCTTCGTGAGGATGCTCTTCGCCAGCGTAAACCTTGAGTTTCTTGATCATCTCGCGGGCCAGCTTGTTCTTGGGCAGCATCCCCTTGACCGCGTTCTCAAGGATAAACTCGGGGCGCTTCGCCCGGAAGTCAGCTACATTGCGGTAGTGCTCGTTGCCCATGTAGCCCGTGTAGAACATGTATTGCTTTTGCTCTTCCTTTTTGCCGCTCAACTTCACCTTTTCGGCATTGACCACCACTACGTAGTCGCCGGTGTCAATGTGCGGGGTGTAGGTCGGCTTGTGGCGTCCGCGAAGAATGTTGGCAATGCGGACCGCGAGGCGCCCGAGAGTTTCCCCGGATGCATCGACGAGGTACCAGCTTCGGTCGATTTCGGCAGGTTTGGCTAAAGTGGTTTTCATTGTGGAAAAACGGATGAGGAAAAAGGGCGTCGACTCCTTTGTCAACGGCTTTTCGATAGGGAATGCGTCTTTTCTCAAAAAAAGAAAGGCCGCGCCTTTCGACGCGGCCTTTCGGTGTGGTAATGCTTTAGATCCAATCAGAATCCCATGCCCCAGGAGACGAAGAAGAGAGGATCGTCGCTCGCGAGATCAGACTCATCCGCCTGCGAGTAGGAGAAGGTGAAGTCTCCGAAGGCGGTGCTCTTGGTGAGGTCGATCTGACCGTAGAGGTAGTCGCTGTCGCCCGCGTCGGCAAAGGCGTAGTAGCCCAATGTCACACCGATCGAGAAGTCTTCGGCGAGATCGTATCCAGCTCCGACGTAGAGAAACACGTCGCCGGATGCGAAGGCAGCGTCGTCTACTTCACTCGTAAAGGTGTAGGCAACCCCGGCACTGAACATGTCGTAGGAGAGACCGAGATAGACTTCGGCGAAGTTCGCATCTCCATCCGCCTCCGGGTAGAGATAGCCGATGACGCCGATGTCATAGCCGAATTCCTCGGCTTCGCCGCTGAATCCACCATAGACGTCCAGCTCGGTGCCGCCCGCGAAGTTCACGTTGGAAGTCCAGGTGCCGACATACAGACCACTTTCGTGAGCGTAGTCCAGACCGCCTTGAACGGCTGCACCGTCGCCGGTCTGGGTTACCCCGCGGAAGACGTAGTTACTAGTAACGCCGATGTTGCCTTCAACAGGGAAGGACTCTTCTTCCTGGGCGAACGCCGTCGAGAAGGCGGTCGCGAAGACAGCTGCGGCAGGCAGGATCTTGCTGAGTTTGTTCATATCAGTTGGTTTGTTTTGGTTGTTTTGTTTCGAACTCCGGGACGGTCGCCCGGCTCGGATCGAGAACCTTGCACGTTTAATGCCAATTGTCCAGGGAAAATGTTACAATGATGAGACCTTCTGAAATAAACCGCTGGCGGGAGCGTGCCCTCGGAGGAATGCCACTGGTTTCAGGGGGTTCAGGTCCAGTCTATGGCATCCTCGCAAATGATCTTGGATACCGCTTGCGGTAGCCTCGATTCGTCAGGCCGGGCCGAGGATCTGGGCGGCGGTCCTTTCCCACGAATGCTCCCGGGCGAAGTCCCGACCACTAGCCCCGAGTCGCTGCCGAAGGGGACGGTCCCGGATAAGCCGCTGCAAGCATTCCGAAATTCCGTCTATCGAACCTTCGTCGGCCAGGAGTCCAGTTTTACCGTCGAGAACCGCCTCGGGGACTCCCCCTGTACGAGCGGCCACAATCGGCAACCCCATGGCGGATGCATCCAAATAGACGAGTCCAAACCCTTCGACACTCATCCGCGCCTGCCGACTCGTGAGCGCGAAAATGTCCGCCGATCGATACTCCTCTTCCAGCGAGAAGCCATTGAGCGATCCCGGCAATTCCACCGGAAACGCGCACTGCGCGGCCAGCCGGAGGATTTCTTCCCGATAACGAGAGCGCACGCTCGGGCCAACGATCCGATACCGAATCCGCTTTTGATCCGAAGTCGGGAGACGGCTGAATGCTTTGAGGGTGTCGAGTTGCCCTTTTCGTGGATGGATTCGCCCCACAGTAAGAATGACGATTGAATCCCCCTGCTCTTTTGCGGTCCCAGTAGAGGGTGGATGATTACCCACTTGCCCCCAGGAGGGAGCGCCCGGAGCCACTATGATCGGAGTCTGAATGTCCGGAAGCCGCGCCTGCAGCAATTCACGATTGAATTGTGACAGAACGTGTACGCAGTGGCTGCGACGGATTAACCGCCGCAGCAGAAATCGCCGATGGGGGAAGACCGTGAACCGGAGAATTTCAGTGCCATGGAAAATGAGAATCGGACGAAGCGGAAAAGAAACACCAAAAAAGGGAGCGTAGAGGGCGGCGCGGATCGCCCCCGGCTCCGCCAGCACAAAGCGCTCATCGGCACCCGGCCCCCTCCTTCGCAGGTGGTGAAGCAGCGAGATCCTGTCCATCCAATCCTGCTTCCCCCTGGTTCCGGTCCTCTCCACCACATAGGGCAGCAAGCTATCTCCAGGCAAAGCCTTGCCCGGCGCCAATACCCTGGTCTCCCTCCCGATTCCTGCAGATGCCGCCCAGGCCAGTGCAGACACAACCGTTGCCGCTCCGCCGATCTTGGGTCGGAACTCCTGGGTGATGAATGTGATTCGATGGGCCACGGGAAACTTCTCGGATACCGAAAACGGCGGCGTTTTGAAAGTGCCGATTCATCAATCGCCGCAACGGGGGTGCATAACAAACTTTTTCCAACAGGAATAAATGCCTTCATTTTGGGGATTAAAAATGGCTAGGAACTAGACATTTAGAGAATTTAGTCTCGCGCAGAGGCGCAGTGGCGCAGAGGTTTTAGTGGATGGATGAAAATACGATAGAAACAAACTCAGACCTACCTGAGCCTGTCCGGAAATAAGCTTGGATATTTACTCAATTTTGGAGGCGAAGTGATGAAGGCGGGGATCACACGCTGCGTGAACGGTCTGCCAGAATAAGTCCAGATCACTTCTTGAAACCTCTGCGCCACTGCGCCTCTGCGCGACAATCACAGAGCATGTTTTCCCATCTGAGAAGGGGGCCGATGATATTCTCGTTATTGGAAACGGTTCTCGGTTGTCAGCCGATTTCGACAATACTGCAAGCACAACTATTTCTGCTAAGCAATTTTGGAAAAAATTTCTTATACACCCCCACAAAGGGCATATTTTGGGGTCGTCACCTTGGGCGAGAAGAGTGAGGATCTCCGGCTATGCAGAAACAAAGCGGATTGGACCAATGGTTGTTGACGGGAACCGCCCTGCTGGGCCTCGGCGGGGTGATCGGCGGTGCGATCGCGGCCCACCCACCGGAAGGCTTCTTCGCCGGAGAGGAAACACGCAATGCTTGGAACTCGGCGTCACTCTTCCTCCTCTTTCATGTGCTGGCCATTTTGGCGATCGCCGACCTCCGCAATCGGCGGCTGGCTCCTTTCCGTTCGTCTGTAATCTTTTTCCTGATCGGCATCCTGCTCTTCTCCGGCAGCATCTTCGCCCTGGCCGCAGGTGCCCCCAAATTTCTAGGACCAGTAACCCCAGTGGGCGGCCTTTTTCTGATCGGAGCATGGATTTCCCTGGCCCTCCAATTGAGGAAACGATCGGGCGAATGACGATCACCATCCGATGATATCAACTGCTTGGTTGAGTTATTTTCGTTTGAAACCTTCTCGCCGATAGGTGATCGCAGATCGCCTCAAGGAAGCAACATATAGCCAATAAATTTTTAACCTGGTTTACCGAGCAGACCTTCTCCGGCGGCATCTTCGCCCTGACCGCAGGTGCCCCAAATTTCTCGGACCAGTAACCTCAGTGGGCGGACTGATCCTGATTGAAGTATGGATATCCCTGGCCTCCAATTGAGGAAACGACCGGGCGAATGACGATCATCATCCGATGATACCAACTGCTTTGTCGAGTAAATTTTGTTCGAAACCTTCTCGCCGATAGGTGTCGCAGATCGCCTCAAGGCAGCACCATATAGCCAATAAATTTTTTACCTGGTTTACTGAGCGGACCTTCTCCGGCAGTATCTTCGCCCTGACCGCAGGTGCCCCAAATTTCTCGGACCAGTAACCTCAGTGGGCGGACTGATCCTGATTGAAGTATGGATATCCCTGGCCTCCAATTGAGGAAACGACCGGGCTAATGATGACACTCCCATTCGATGATTCCAGCTACTTTGGCGAATTATTTGTGTTCGGAACCTTTTTGCCATGAGGTTATCAAGGATCGCATCAAGGCAGTTTAATGCAGTCAATAAATTTTTAACCCGGTTGCGGTAGCGACCTATTGGAAAGTAACCGGGTTCAAAAGCATTGTATTTTGGAGGTTTTGCGGTTTTGGTTCACAGAGGAGAAGGGGTTGCGGCTCGTTTGCTCGTCTTGTGGGCGTGAATCAACGATTTGGTTGGCGCTATGGTGTCGGCGGCGGAGGTGTTTGTCGGTCCGTTCTGGACCGCAGGGCGAGAAACTCGCAACTATCCCCTTGATTTGGCAACGCGGGGCCTCATTATTATTGGTTATGTCTGGACATAGTAAATGGGCGACGACCAAGCGCCACAAGGCCGCGATTGATGCGAAGCGGGGAAAAATTTTCAGCGTTCTGAGTAAGGAGCTGACCCTGGCCGCGCGCGATGGGGGAGGGGATCCGGAGTTCAATCCGCGTCTTCGCACGAACATTGCGAAGGCCAAGGCTGCGAATATGCCTGCCGACAATATTGATCGGGCGATCAAGAAGGGCACGGGTGAGCTGGAGGGATCGGTTATTGAGGAGCTTACCTACGAGGGCTATGGTCCGGGCGGGGTGGGTCTTATCGTGGAGGTGACCACAGACAACAAGAACCGGAGTGCTTCGGAGGTGCGCAGCACGTTCACGAAGAACGGGGGGAACCTTGCGGGGGCCGGGGCGCTGGCCTACAACTTCCAGCGAAAGGGACAATTTCTGATTTCGGCGGAAGCGGTCGACGAAGAGCAGCTTATGGAGGTGGCGATTGAGGCGGGTGCCGAAGATGTCGTGAACAATGGCGACCACTTCGAGATTCTTTGCGAAATGACCGAGTTCGACAGAGTCGTCCAAGCCATGGAGAAAGCGGGGATCCCGACGGAATCGGCTGAACTGGCATATCTGCCGCAGACACCGGTTCCGGTAACCGATGCGGATGTAGCCCGTCAGGTGCTGCGGCTGATCGATATGCTGGACGACTTGGAGGATGTGAAGAGCGTTTATTCGAATTTCGACATTGCCGACGATCTGCTTGGGGATCGGTAG
The DNA here is from genome assembly GCA_964633135.1 of uncultured Puniceicoccaceae bacterium. Lineage (GTDB taxonomy): Bacteria > Verrucomicrobiota > Verrucomicrobiia > Opitutales > Puniceicoccaceae > Puniceicoccus. Next base: position 50,877 of record CAZWFJ010000001.1, read on the forward strand.
GGAATGGGGCAACGGACGCGCAGGGGCGCACGGTTCGGGAGGAAAACAGAAATCGGCTGCGGGAAGCTTTCCCGCTTGTTTGCGGTGGCGATTGGTCTACGGTCTCGCGAAGTGAAAAGTTCCTTGGTCAGCCGGTGGTTCAGCCCGGATTTCCCCTTCCGTCCGGGGAAATCGCGGATCCACTATGGATGGATCATCGCGGTCATCGGGACGATAGGGATCATTTGCAGCATCCCTGGGCAGACCATGGGAGTGAGCGTCTTTACCGATCGCCTGATCGACAACCTGGCGATTTCCCGGACGATGATGGGATTTGCTTATTTATTGGGAACCATCTGCAGCGGCTTTCTGGTTTCCTGGATGGGTCGATGGCTGGACCGGCATGGTATTCGCAAGGGAGCGGTCGTCGCCGGATTCGGGATGGGGCTTGCCCTGGTGATCCTTTCGCAGGTCGACCGGATCGCCGGATTTCTTTATCCGGGGCAGATAACGGCGGTCGGGACCGGGGTAAAATTTGCGGCGGTGACGGGTGGATTCTTCCTCCTGCGTTTTTTCGGGCAGGGGCTGATGACCCTGGCGTCGCGAAATATGATCGCGAAGTGGTTTGATCTCTTTCGGGGGCGGGTGACTGCGGTGAGCGGGATTGTAGTGTCCTTTGCCTTTTCCGTAGCCCCGTGGGGCCTCGAAAGGTTGATCGACCAGGTTGGATGGCGGGGGACATGGTTATTGCTGGCTTTATTCTTCGGGCTGTTTTTTTTGCTCTTCGCGGCGGTTTTCTTTCGCGACAATCCGGAGGAGTGTGGCTTGGAAATGGACGCTGGCCAAAAGGCCCGACCCGGCGGACGGGTCAACGAGGACAACCGGGTCGTGCGGGATTTTACCAAGTCCGAGGCCATTCGCACGTACAGCTTTTGGGTGTACAATATTGCGATCGCCCTGCAGGGCTTCTTGATTACTGGCTACACCTTTCACCTAACCTCGGTTGCGGACGATTTCGGCATCGCACATTCGGTGGTTTTGGGTGCCTTTTTGCCTGCCGCTGCGATTGGGGTTTTTGTCAGCATTGGAGTCGGGTGGTTGATTGACTGGACACGAATGAAGCATGCGCTGACGGTCTTTTGCGCCGGCATGGTTTTGTTTCCGCTGGGACTGTTGACCGCTCCTGATTTTTCGGGAATCGCGGTAATGGTATTGGGGCTGGGCATCGCTGGCGGTTCCTTTGCCCCGATCATGGGTACGGTCTGGGCACGTTTTTTCGGGAGAAGGGAACTTGGGGGAATCAGCGGGTTCAACATGTCCTCCATCGTGATTGCCAGTGCTTTTGGCCCCATTGTTTTCAGCCTCAGCTACGATTATCTGGGCGGCTACCGTCCGGCGGTTTACCTGAGTTTGTTCTCTGCGGTTGCGTTGATGATGGCCGGTCGTTTTGCTGAGAATCCCCAACGGAAACTGCAGCATGAATCTGAGCGCAATGTCTGACGCGAGAGGCAGCGAATGGCCGGAATCCCTGCGGAGTGCTCTGGCGGAGAAGGGGAGAATACCCTTCGATGAGTTCTGCCGAATAGCCCTCTATGACCCAGCGGATGGCTATTACATGCGAAAACAAACCAGGGTGGGGGCAACGCGCGAAGCGGATTTCCAGACGAATCTCTCGGTGCGCAGCGTTTTCGCTCCCCTTGTGGTAGAGGCGGTGGAAGCCCTTCTCAAGGGCCGGGATCTTGCGGATTATTCCTTTGTCGAAATCGGTGCTGAGCCGGAAACTTCCCTGCTGCAAGGGGAGTCGCATCCGTTTGGCTCCGTGCAGGTGATTCGAGTGGGGGAACCCATCCCTGCCCTGCGACGTCCGACCATCCTTTTCGCCAACGAATGGCTCGACGCCCAGCCGTTCGTGCGCCTGATCTTTCAGGACGGACGGTGGAACGAGGCTTTCGTTGAAGCGGGCAGCAACGGGAACTTGCGGGAGGTGATGGGAGACCCCGCAAGCGAGGGAGCGGACCTCATCCTGCCCGAACTACCGCAGATTGCCCCGGAGGGCTACCGTCTGGATCTCTCTGTCGAGGCGGAGTCATTGCTGGAAGGCTATCTGAGTGGGGATTGGCCGGGAGCTTTTCTGACTTTCGATTACGGGACATCCTGGGAGGCGCTACTGCAAAGCCTTCCCGGTGGCACCGCGAGAGCCTATTATAGGCATCAGCAAGTCGGCGACCTTCTGGTCCGCCCCGGAGGGCAGGATCTCACCTGCAACGTCTGCTGGGACCGCCTGGCTGGGGTATTGAAGCGCAGTGGCTTCTCCGTGAGTGGCCCCAGTCGGCAGGAAGCGTTCTTCCTGCAACACTCGTCCCAAGCGATTCGACGGATCGTCGAGGGAGGTGAATCCCCCGAAGCCTGTGCCCGACGCGCCCGCGCGATGCAGCTTCTGAACCCAGTTCATTTTGGTGCGGCCTTTCAAGCCCTTTGGGGAATCCGTTGACAGGGCGCAGGGCTTCGGAAAGCATCCTCCCCATGAAGAGCATCAGGGAAAGACTCGGGCTGGAGGCCCATCCGGAAGGCGGTGCCTTTCGGGAGTTAATGAAATCTACGCGGGAGGTCGATGCCTGTGATGGTCGCGGAAACCGCGCGGCATTAACTCACATCTATTTCCACTTGGCCAAAGGCGAGGTCAGCCGATTTCATCGGGTCCTCAGCGACGAAATCTGGCACCTTTACGAGGGAGAGGGGATGAATCTCTTCCAGTGGAAGGAGGGCGATGACCAAGTTGAGAAAATCACCCTCGGAGCCGGGGACACCTCTCATTGTCACTTGATCCCCGCCGGGTTCTGGCAAGCGGCCGAGCCGCTCGGCGAAGCGACCCTCGTCGGCTGCACCGTCGCCCCGGGATTCGAGTTTACGGATTTTTCCCTGATCGAAAGCGACAGTCCGCAGGCCGCAGCCATCCGCTCCATCGATCCAGGTCTGGCGAGGTTTCTTTGAGGGGCAACCCCTAGCTTCAGCGCCTCACTAAACCGGGTCATATTGGCAAAAACCCGGCGCAAGCAGAAATCCCTCAAGATCGGCTGAAAATCTTGGCCGCAAGTATCTTGTAGCAAAATCAATTTCGTATCAAAGCGTAGTCGGGTGGCCTTGGCCCCCGGCCCCCAAAGCGATGATTGAGCCGAAAGGGATCGGACGGCAACCGACTTCGCCAAGGCTACGAAGGTCCAGAGCCAGTCCGACTACGAAAGAAAAACTGTTACAAGCTACTAGGCCTACCCTGGGAATTTCGATTTGCTCCTCAGAGGGCCTGAAACCACTCTTGGGATTTCTCTCCGAGAAGGGGTGCCGGTTTTTGTGTGCCCTGGACCGCGCCGATCAGGCCGATGATCCATAGCACGAAGGCGAACAGGTATCCTACCAGACCGATGATCCAGCCTAGAATGGGGATGATCATGATGAAGCCGGAAACCAGAAAAAGCAGCATGATCCCAAGGGACTGGCGGAGGTGAAAAGAGCCATAGGAACTTTTCGGATTGTTCATGATCAGGGCGACGATCCAGCCAATCAGCGTCAGATAAGCAACAATGCCGACAATCTTCGGGTCGTATCCATTGGAGGGCTGTGTGGAAGGTGCGCTCGCTGGCGGAGTATTTCCTGTATTGGGGGAAGATTCGGGGGCGGAGGAAGTGTTCTCAGTACTCATGCCTTGCTTCTACCAGAAAGCTCCGGCCTGGCGAAAGAAAAAATTGCATCCTCCCGGTCGATTCCGGTTGACCTTGGGGGAAAACTGCGCCTTGCTCCATCCAATACTCAATCGCCAGACCCTTCGGAGGTGGTTGATCTCCTTTCAACAGACAGCAAACCAGACACCAGCCCAATTCCTGGAGCCTCTCATCGCTCCCCTCTCATTCTATCATTTTTTTACCCTTTCGCCGCAGTTTTGGTTTGCTGGGTTTTTCGATTCTCCAAGCCATTTCGTCGACGGATTCAGCATGGTGGCCTGGAAAGCGCCGTTTCCAGTCCACCTTTTCTCAAACCGGCGCATCACACAGACAAGGAACACAGTGGACATCTACGTGGGAAATCTTCCCTACAACATCGACGGAACGGAGCTCGAACAGCTCTTTGGTGAATATGGTGCCGTGGAACGGGTTTACCTGATCACGGACCGCGAAACCGGACGCCCGCGCGGCTTCGGTTTCGTCACCATGAACAATCACGACGAAGCCCATGCGGCGATCGAAGCGCTCAACGGTCACGAAGTTGACGGTCGCGCGCTCAAGATCAACGAAGCCCGGCCCCGCGAGGAGCGTGCTCCCGGCGGCGGCGGTGGAGGCGGTGGCGGCGGTCATCGTAGCGGTGGTCATCGTGGAGGCCAAGGCGGCGGAGGCGGAGGCTTCCGCGGCCGCCGATAGGCTCTGCAGAGGAAATCTTCTTTTCTTCGCACAACATACAAAAAGCCCGCTTCGGCGGGCTTTTTTTTGGGCAAAGACTCGCAGCCTCGAGGGGTAAAAAAGCCCCGTTTGCGGTTTCCGCCCGAGATACTTTTTGGTGGAGCCGAACGGGATCGAACCGTCGACCTCGTCATTGCGAACGACGCGCTCTTCCAACTGAGCTACGGCCCCCCGAAATTTAAGGATGAAACAGAGATAGGCGTTTGGCGGGCCAGTCTCAAGCAAAATTGAACCGGATTATTCGGATTCTGAGGCATATTCATTTCTCCGAGGAGCCTCTATACCTGGCCAGGTCATAGATTCGCCACTCCTCCCAAGCCGCGAGCAACTGATATTGGTTGCGCTGGCCCAAGCATTCCAGAATAGCGTCCCGGTAGTGCGTGGACGGGATCAGACTCATGAGATAAAGATTTCCACCATGAGTTCTCTCCTCGATCCAGTTGGTGAACAATACTCCCTAGTCCCGGGAGAGCTTGCCGTCGTGCAAAGACCAGGCTTCCTGGCAGGCTTTGGCAAAGCGGGGGCTATGGGTGACGAGGACTAGGGCGACGCCCAGTTCGGAAACCAGATCGAGAAGGAGTTCCATCGTTGTCTCGGCGGTTTTCTCATCCAGATTTCCGGTCGGCTCATCGGCGAGGAGGATTGGCGGTTGGTTGAGAATGGCGCGTGCTACGGCGACCCGCTGACGCTCTCCTCCGGACATTTTTGCGGGCAGTTGGCGTTCCCTGGCCGCCAGTCCCACCCGATCGAGAAGGAAGCGTGCTCGCTCGCGCGTCTGTGCTCCTACCCTTCCGGCGATTCTTGCCGCCAGCAAAACGTTCTCCAATGCGGTCATTTCCCCGACCAGGTGATAGGATTGAAAGACCAAGCCGAGTCGGAGTGCCCGCTCAGCCGCAAGTTTCCTCGGACTCCATTTCCCGATAGCATCCCCGCCCCAGCAGATTTCACCGGAGTCAACGGATTCGAGTCCGGCGAAGAGGTGAAGCAGCGTCGATTTTCCTGAGCCGGATTCCCCGCGAATGCTCGCGGAAACGCCGCGCTGGATGGAAAAGTCGAGTCCCCGGAGCACCTCGAGCTTCCCACTGGGGAGCCGGAAAGACTTACTAACCCCCCTGGCCGTTAGCACCGAAGAAGAATCACTCACTGCGCAGGGCCTCCGCTGGTTGAAGTTTGGCTGCCCTCCATGCGGGGATCAGGCCCGCCAGGGTTGAGACAAAAATCGAAAAGATGGTCACGATGATGAAGTCGGCGGGGATATAATGAACCGGGAGATAAGAGAAGCCGTAGGCGTCGACCAGAGCCTGCCCACGTCCGGTCGCACGCGCGAAGGCGAAAAGGATTTCCTCCCGAAAATGGAGTGCCAGGAGGGCACCGCCGACCCCGAAGATTGTCCCGACGGTGCCGATCAGGAACCCCTGCAAGCAAAAACAGGCTCCGATGCCGAATCGGGATGCACCCATCGCGGAGAGCAATCCGATCTCCCTGGTTTTTCGGATGACCGCCATCATAAGGGAAATCGCGATGGAAAAGGAGGCGACGAGCACGATAAAAATCATGATAAAGAAAAGAATTGTTTTCTCCAGGCGCAGGATGAAGAGGAAATCCTCATTCATATCCATCCAAGTGCGGGCGCGAAATCCCGGGCCGAGCGACTCTTCCACCTCCCGGGCGAACGCTCCCTCATCCACCGAGGGGTCAAGATTGAGCGTGATCCCGTGTACCCGATCCCCGAGTCCATAGAGTTCCTGCATGGTTCGGAGGGTGACAATGATCGTATTCGCATCGACCTCGTTCCAGCCCGACTCGAAAATCCCTGCCACCCGCAAGCCAATGGGGAGGATCACCTCGTCGTTCTTCATCCGATCAAGCATCAGCGGCGTGTAAACATCCACCTCGGCACCGACTCCGACCCCCAGTTGCCGGGCACTGGCAACCCCGGTACTGAGAAAGACGGAGCGATCGTCCAATTCCTCGACCGTGCCCACCTGCAAAAACTCCTCAACCGGCAGGACCGATGGACCCCGCATGACATCAAGGCCCCACACGAAAGGGAACAATGGCCGATTCCCCGCTTGGAGCATAACCACTCCCTGGGCGAAGGGAGAAGCCGCAACGACCTCGGGCCGCGCCTCCAGCTCATCCACGATCGTCTCCCAATCCCCGATCAGGCCGTCCCCGAAGATCCGCACATCGCCATTGGTCTTCGCAAGGCTGGTGCGGATATCGTGAACAAACCCGTTCATGACGCTCTGTACCACCAGGAGGACCATGACCCCCAGGGCGACTCCGACCACAGAAATCAGCGCAAAAAACGAGAGCACCTTCCCAGAGGGAAAAATTTGCTTCAGCGCTGCATAGAAATACCACGGCATGAGCAAAACGTAGCTGGGCTTACGCCCGAAACCAAGTGGGATTTCCGAAAAAAACGGATTTTCCCTACGGCTCTTCGGCGTAAAAAATTTCTGCCAAACGCTTTAAAAAGTGTTGCCAGCCCCCCTCCGAATGAAAAACGATCTTCTTCCAATGAAGCCTATTTTCCGCACAATTTTGGGTTCCGCCATCGGCCTTTTTTCCTTTGTTAATCTGGCGGCGGATGTCGTGACCTTGAAAAACGGAGACGTCTTATCCGGCACGGTATTGGAGGACGGCACTACGGCGGTCGTCCTGGAATCCGCCATTCTCGGTCAGATCGAGATTCCGAAGGCTGAGGTCGAATCGGTAGTCAAAGACTCCGGTGAGACGGCGACCGAGGAAACTGCGGCGGCGGAAGAAACCCCACCGCCTCCTCCTCCCGAGAAAAGTCTATCCGAGCACTATTGGGAAACCCTCACCCGGGCGATTTTTCCGGAGGACTTCACTGGGGAGATTTTGATTGGGTACGATTACTCCGAATCATCGGATATCCAAAGCGGGATCAAGCTCGGGTTAAAGGGCGAATACAAGCGGGGAAAACACACGGCGACCGGCGACATTTTCTACGCCTACACCCGCCGCGAGGATGCCGATGGGACCGTGACCAAGCCCACCGACAAATATGGGCTAAATGCCTCCTATGAATACGACATCCGGGAACCCTTCTTCCTGCGGGGGTCGGAAAAGTATCTCGTTGACCGGGTCAAGAAGATCAAACATCAGAACGACCTCAACCTCCTCTTGGGGTGGCGGGCCATTGACGAAGAGACACTCTCGCTGGATTTTGCGGTTGGACCGGGAGTTCGATACCTCGAAACCTCCTCCTCTGCCGGAGAGTGGGATCCCCTTGTGACCTTTTTCCAAAATTCATTCTACCGCCTCAATGAATCGGTACGGATCGACGAAGCGATTACCTACTCTGTCGATCCCAGCGACACCGGTTCCTACAGCCTGTTGTTCGAGGTCTCGGCGTCGGTCCGCCTCACGGCCTTCGCCGAGCCGAAGATTATCTACCGCAACTCCTACGATTCGACGGTCGGCGAGGGAGGCGTGAAGCGGGAGCAGAGCCTGCTGCTGGCACTGGCCGTTCCGTTCTGAGAACTGGACCTGAAACCCCTCCACCGGCGGAGGCCGGTCCCCCTCGCCTGCACGCAGGGGAGGAAGCTCGGGTGGGTGCTCAACTACTCGGAGCGACCCGACTCCGGCGAGTTGATGCGGCGGAGCCATTGCGGATAATCCATCGCTGTGGCTTTCTCCAATAGCGAAGCGAAACCGGCCTCGCAAAACCGGGCGATGACCGCGTTCTGCAGTTCAGTCCGGTGCGGACCCTCGCTCTCGAAGCAGAGACTCCACGCATGCGAACTTTCCCGGCCCTTTTGGTCATTCCCGCAGGGGGCGACGAGATCGAGCCGTGCGGCTTCGAGATCACAGCGGGTCTCCCTTCTCTCGTCTCGGCGAGAAACCGGCTCCGCCCGATCCCTCCGCCAGGTCCACGAGCTGAACCAGCGTTGCTTCTTCACGGGAATCCAGTCGTCCGCGTGTTTATCTCCGTCGCTCGATTGCAGCTCCAGGCTCGATTTCCGCCATAAGCCGTAAGAAGATGCGCAGGCCGGCTTTCCGGGCATGCGGTGAAGGAGCCATTTGTGTTCGATGCGTCCTTCCCTGATCTTAACCCCGATGTTTTGGCAGTGGGGGAGTCGCAAATACCAATCGGTGCGGGGCGTTTCCGTATTCGGCTCCCGCCCGGAGACCTTGCGAAAAATCGCGAACATCTCCGCAGTATCCATCTCGGGAAGGAACCAGCGAATTTCCAGTGTTTCGGAGACCATGATTCTCATATTCTCTGACTATTCCGGCCCTCCGGGCAAGCCCGTTGGAAGAGAAACTCGCACTGCGCCTTGATTCGATTGATGCATCCTGCATGATTCTTGCCGGAAGACGAAAAGGGCAAGGCTCTGGTCAAGGAACTGATCGATAAACTGGAGTCGGTCATCGTTCCCTTCTTTTACGAAGACAAGGCCATGTGGGCGGCGATCATGGAAAATTGCATCGGCCTCAACCGTTCTTTTTTCCAGAGCAACCGGATGTTGCAACAATACGTGCTCAATTCCTACCTTCAGAGATCCTGACTCCTGGTAATCAAGAAAGCGTGATTTATTGTCCGAGATG
>CAZWFJ010000002.1:0-55818 GCA_964633135.1 uncultured Puniceicoccaceae bacterium
CATCTCGGACAATAAATCACGCTTTCTTGATTACCAGGAGTCAGGATCTCTGAAGATACAGTCTGTCTCGGCACTCCGCAATAGCACCGATGTGCATTGTCTTTGCCCCTAAGGGCATTTTTATCGCTAGAAATCGTAATTAAAAACGCCGCTCCATCCGATTACATCGGGGCCGTAGATAAGCTTGCCGCCAAGCTGAAGGGTTTCGAGGGGGAACCCAAGTCGCGTTATGTCGGCCCGGAAAGCAATGCCGTAATCCGTGTAGCCGGGAAATCCGAGGGCATCGCGGGCCGGGCCGAGGAAAGCCGTCGCCCCGGCCGAAAGAACCAGGCAGATGGGGAAGCCGCTCAGGTTTACCGGAGTTTCGTGGACGGATTCGAGGCTCGTCGTCAGGGTCACGGCTTCGCTGGAGAAACGAATTTCCTCGCTTGAGGTATGAAAGGAGCGGACATGGTTTAGGGTGATGCCGGTTTTCCATCCCAGATCGAATCGACGAAACTCGCGTTCGTAATCGAACCAGAGGGACCCGCCAAGAACCCAGGCATAGGCGGTCCAGTCAAAGATTTGGCCGTTGAAGGAAGGGTCTAAAATGCTCTCGGTCGTCGCCCCGCGAAAGCCGGCGTTGCTGTCGAGTCGAAAGGCTCCGACGTTAAGGGCCGGAGCGAAGGTCCATCGGTCCGAAAGGATAAACTCGTTGCCTGCGGTGAGAACCAATCCCACTCCGTCCCAGCGTGCATCGGCCGCATTGGCATTGTTTCGGGTGTCGATATCGTAGACGAGGTGCTCGTAGGGGACCAGCACCTGAATGAAGGGCCGCCAATCATCGCCTTCCTCGTAAAATGAGTGACTGAAACTGAACCGGCCCACCGTAAGAGTCGCCTCGGTCCCGGGAGCCGCGTCGATGTAGTAGGTCGCCGTCGAGATGTCGGGGTTTCCGGCGAAGTTGATCAAGGCAGCGTAGCTGGCTCCGACCTGGTCTGGGCCCAGCTGGGAGCTGACGAAGTCCGAGACGTCATCGAGAATTTCACGGACGGGGTTGGTGATCCGGAGATCGGCCCTCCCTTCCAGGACCCATGGGCAGAAGCCGAAGAGGATGAAAAAACAAATACGAATCATCCGCCGTCGCCGGAATGCGGATCGGAACGAAGCCGGGCTAAGACCATCATTCAACGCACCCTATGTTTGCTGTCGCCCCAGATGAGCATTTCGATGCCAATTTCGATTTTATACTCTGCTTCCCAATCGTATTTCCGCTCCCATTTCACCTTCGGACCGATCACGTAGTAGAGAAAGTCTTTGTAGAGGGGACCCTTCCGGAAGAGGGCGGTTTCGTAGCTCAGGGTCTGCACGGCATCTCCCTCGACCCGCCCGCGAATTCCCCAGCCGTCGGCAACATCGCCCGCGCTGACCCGGCGGCCGTATTCCCTTTCGTCAAGCAACTTGGGCACGAAGCCGATCACGGTGGTGGCCGCCCATCGATAGCCCCCGCCGTTTTCGCCGAAGAGGTAGCTGTCGGGATCGTTTGCGTCGCTGGCGTCGTCATCCTGCTTTTGCTTGTTCCATTTTCCGGAGAGGGTCTGCCGGAAGAGCCAGCGGTCGACCCAGTAGTCGGCGGTAAGAGCGGTGAGAAATCCGATCCCCTCGTCATTGTCCCAGAATACCTTGCCCTGCGGATAGAAGGTCCACTGGTCTCCATAATGATAGATGGGGGACCACTGGGCGTTGACAAATGCCTCGGGAGGCCAATCCGCCTTTACGCCGATCGAAGTGTCCCAATTCTTCAAAAATCCCCGCGAGGCTCCGACGCGGAGATCACTGTTTGAGTCCGTGGTGGACTCCCCCGGAAGGGCGGAGGAGTCCTGGGTCGTGACAAGGAGCCTCAGTCGCCGCTCAAGATTCGGGAACTTTACGTCGGTTCCCAGATCTATGACCGGCTGCAGTTTGAAGCTGTCGGCCGCACCGAAGTCGAAATCGCCGTAGAGGCCGAGGCGGAAGCGGGAGGGAGGCACCTTCAGCGGCTCTTGGCCTTCGGGGACAAATTTGTCGTCCACCCACACGACGCTGCCGTGACCTTTTTTGTAGAGCCAGTCGTGGGTGTTGTCGATCCAGGTAGTGCTGTCGGCGTTTTCCGTTGTCTGGTTGCCGGACTGGCTGGACTCGGACGACTCCTGGGAGGCATTCGATCCATCCTCCGCAGAGGCGGCGAGGTGAATTGCACAAAGTGCTACTGATAGAAACATTCTCATGGATTGTCGGCTTCACACACGTCAGCGATTCGCGCGAGTGCCCGAATTACTGAACCTATCCTCGTAAGAATCAGTTGCCAGAGATGGACAGAGCGATTTTCGATAGCATGTGGTTCATATCTCGTGGTTTTTCTTTGGTAATGTTTTGGAAAAATGCGCAGACGATTGATTCATCGGACTGTGCCGAATCTCGTGGGTCAGCTACTCTAATGACATTGGTCCGCTCCGGCTATAGACCTTAGGGGCAACGATTCTGCCCTTTCGGGAAGAGTCCCGCATTTTGATAGGACGCGGGTTCTCCGCGAATGCTTCATTTTTGGTTCGCTTGCTCCTGTGTTTGGACCCATTTACTCGGAGCATGAGAAAGTCTTTTGGATCGCAGGCTTTGATTCTCTTCCTGAGCCTGACCGTTTTTCCGGTGGCCCCATCCATGGGCGAGGCTGGATAGAGCGGTGAATCTGACGAGCCGCTGCGAGTGCTGGTGCTTTACTCGAACCAACGAACGCTTCCGGCGAATATGAAGGTCCAGCAAAGCCTTTGGTCCTCGCTGGGCGAAGTAATCAACGCCCACCGGATCGAGCTTTTCGAGGAGTATTTGGAGATTCATCGCCTTCCGGTGGGAAACGAGGAGCCGACGATGGTTCCTTATTTGCGGGAGCGCTTCCAAAACATGCCTCCGAATGTGGTCGTATCGGTTGGTAGCCAAGCGTTTGATTTCTCAAACGAATGGATGGATCAAATCTTCCCGGATGCCGTTCAGGTGTTCTCCGCAGTACGGGAAGATCAAATGATCGGGCTGCTTTCCGGCGCCGAGCCGGTCGGAGTTTTAAACCAGATCGCGGTCCAGCCCTTGGTAGAAGCGATCACTGAACTCCTGCCGCGCATCGAACAAATCATCCTCGTTGGCGGGAGTGCGCCGTTTGACCGGGCTATCCTGAACCGGGTAAGGGAGTTGGCCGAAGGATCGTTCCCGGGCAGGATTTCTGAATTGTCGGGAGAAGCGCCCGATTTGATCGCGGAGAAACTTTCGCGAACGGACCCGGGATCGGTCGTCCTGTTCACCACCTACTTCAAAGATGCGGCCGGCACGACCCTGATTCCCCGTAACGTCGTCGAAAGAATTAGTGCGGAATCGGCCGTTCCGGTCTTCGCTCTTTTCGATACCATGCTCGGATCGGGTGTGACGGGAGTCGCGGCGACGTCCTTTCTCGCGCAGGGAGAGGCCTTGGGAGAGGTCCTTGAGCGTATTGTCTCCGGTGAGAAACCCGCCGAAATCGGGATTGTTCCCTGTCCGCCGCCCCGCTTCCTCTTCGACAAGAGGGCGCTGAAGCGGTACGGGCTCGACCTGCGGCGCCTCCCTCCGAATGCGGAAATCTTCTTTGATGATCCCTCTTTTTTCGAGGCACATCCGGTTGCCTTTGCGGTGGGTTCTGCCACCATCGTGATTCAGACGGCTTTGATCCTGGCTCTTCTTCTGGCCAGGCGGCGGCAGCGGCGGGCCGAATCGCGAGCGTCCGAGATGGAGCGTTATTTCTCGACCGTTTTCCGCGAAAGTCCCAACCCCATGGCCATATTGGAAACTTCGAAGGGGTGCTTCCGGGACATCAACCCTGCCTGGGAAACGCTTTTTGGGTTTTCGAAACACGACTTGATCGGTCGGAGTCCTCTGGATATCGGTCTTCTTCCCAATGAGAGCGACGATGTTCTCTACCGGGACTTTCTCGAATTGGGTCCGAGCTTTGCCGGTTACGAGAGGCGGATGGGGACGGCCTCCGGCCAGATCAAAAGTATCGCCCTTTACAGCAATGTGATCGAGATCGCTGGGGAGCGCCTGTGCATCGTCACTGCCCTGGACTCCAGTGACCGGATCGAGGCGGAAAAGCTTCGGAGTAATCTGGCCCGCGATAACCGGACCGCCCAGTTGGGGCAGATCTCGACCTGGATTGCCCACGAGATCAATCAGCCGCTTGGTTCCATCCAAAACGACGCCGAGACCGCCCTCATGCTGTTGGAGAATGGAGAGGGAAGTTCCAATGAGTTCCGAGAAATTCTTGCCGATATCAAATCGGAGAATCGGCGCGCTTCGGGGATTGTTCGGCAGGTCCGGTCGATGCTCGGGGATATCCATACGAGCGGCGGTCCTATCGCCGTGGGTGAACTTCTTGGCGACGTATCCCGGTCGGCATCTCCCGAGGCGGCCCGTCGGAGCGTCGATCTGGTGCTGCCGGATTCCGGATCAGCGGAGGGTTTCCTCTTGGGGGATCGCGTATTGCTGGCACAGGTTTTTCTAAATCTGATTTTTAATGCGATGGACGCCGTTGCAGAGGTGCCTTTGTCCCGTCGCAGCGTCACCCTTGGCTACGAGATTCTTCCGGAGGAGAGCATGATCGAATTTTCCGTTGCTGACCGCGGTCCGGGTATCGAACCCGGTGAACGGGAATCGATTTTCGAGTTTTTCCACACGACGAAGGAAGACGGCCTGGGTATTGGCCTTGCGATCTCCCGAGCCATCGTCATCGACCATTTGGGGAAGCTATCCGTTGAGAATCTGGACGAAGGGGTAGCCCGGTTCCGCGTGAAGCTTCCTTTCCACGAAGAATTGCCATGAATTCGCAAACAAAAGAGATCAGTGAAGCGGTGGTTTATCTGGTGGATGACGACGAATCTTTTCGCAAATCCACTTCCCGGCTTTTACGCTTGTCCCAATTCCCTGTCCGGGACTTTCCGTCCGTCGGGGAGTTTTTGCTGAACTTCCCCCGTGGAAGCCGGGGTTGCCTCATTCTCGATATCCGGATGCCCGGGCCGAATGGGATGGAGCTTTTCAAAAAGCTGCGCGTCGAAGAGCCTCATCTGCCGATCGTTTTCCTGACCGGCCACGGGGATGTCTCCATCGCAGTAGGCGCGATGAGGAGAGGTGCCTTTGACTTTCTGACGAAGCCGGTCGAGAAGAAGAGGCTTCTTGAAATCGTTTCGAATGCACTCCAGCACGAAGAGGATACCCGAAAAGCCAACAGCGATCGGGTTGGGTTAAGGGAACGGTTCGAGACCCTCACTGCCACTGAGAAACGGGTTTTCCATTTGGTCGTAGAGGGGCTGCCGAACAAGGCGATTGCGTCCGAGATTGGAAACGCGGAGCGGACGGTGAAGCTACACCGTTCGAACCTCTCCCGGAAGCTTGGAGCACAGTGTGTGGCGGACCTGGTGCGGTTTTATTACGAGGCGGGACTGGAGTAGATCGTCTGCGGGATAAAGGCAGATTCCACTCGGGCTGGGCGGCGGAGCCAACCCCAGCTACGGTACGCAGGTTGGCTCCGCCGCCTGCCGCGTTGGATCGGTCACGTTGGAAGGGCCACGACTGGATCGGGCTGGGCGGCGGAGCCAACCCAGCTACGTAGGCAGGTTGGCTCTGCGGCCTGCTGCATTTTGAAAGGTCATGCTGAATTCGGCTGGATGGCGGCGAAACGACGAAACGGCAACTGTCTCAATTACCGCTTCCAACTTAGAATTCTATGAAAAATATGAACCTCGCCAAATTCCTTGGCTATTCGGGCCTTTTGGCCGCCCTTTCCACGGCGCAGGCGGCTGAACAATCATCCGATTCGGGCAATCCCTCGAAATCGGCAGCGCAAGCTAATAACCCATTGGCGAATACCACGGCGGTCAACTTCCAGAATTACTACGTCGGGGAGTTTACCGGGTCGGATGAGGATGCGAATCAATTCATCCTCCGCGCGGCACAGCCGTTCAAGATCTATGACACCGAATGGCTCGCGCGGGCAAGCCTGCCCGTTAACACGGCCCCTGAGGTCGGAGGGGGGCATAAGACGGGGTTGGGCGACTTCAACATCTTCGCCGCCTATCTATTCGATACGGGAAATCCCGGCCTCAGCGTCGGGATCTGCCCCCAGCTCACGACCCCGACCGCCACCGACGACCTGTTGGGCAGTGAAAAATGGTCGGCGGGGTTCGCCCACGTTCTCTTTGATGCTACGTCGAAAGTCGTGCAATACGGCTACCTCCTCACTTGGCAGGCAAGCTTTGCCGGAGAAGAATCCGCCCCGGACGTGAACGAGGGGGCCTTCCAACCGTTCGTGTTTTATCAGATGGGCGAGGGATGGTATGCTCGGAGCACGGGGATCATGGTTTATGATTTTGAAAGTGACGACTACACGATTCCGCTCGGCCTCGGATTGGGGAAAGTCTTTCCCACCGAGAAGATCGTCTACAACGCTTACGTCGAGCCCCAGTATTCGGTCGTAGACCGGGGTGATTCCTTCCCCCAATGGCAGATCTTTGCCGGTTTCAATCTACAGTTTTAGCGAGTAGGCAGGTTGGCCTTGCCGCCAGTCCAGGCCCGCACAGATCGGCGAGCAGGCTGGAACGTTTCGGGCTCGGGGACGGAGGTGAGGGAAAGGATTTATAGTCTGCCCGCACTACCAATCCTAAATTGCTCAGTGGTTGAATTGATTTTTCTAGGCCAATGAGAAATCCGGGTAAGGAGCGTGGACCTCCGGCCCAACGGATTCCGTGAGTCGATGCGCTAGGCCGGAGGCCTACGCTCCGTATTTTGCTATCTCCGTCTCCTCGTCGCCGCAGCCGAAGCCGTGGGTCTTTCCGTGATTTATCATCGATAATCGGCTCGCCCTGCTTCTATTCATGCCTGCACCAAATGCACCGGAATTAACGCGAGGTGGCATAAGGCAGAACACGAGGACGGCGGGACCTTGGGAAGTATAAGCCTGGGTGTAGTTTCCCTCGGCGATGATATGGCTGATCTCTTTCCACGGGAGGAGACGGGTGGTGTTCTCGAACCTCAGGAAGACACTGTCTTCTGCGGTGGCCGGCGGATTCGTCATCGAGGATCAGGACTTTCATCGTTGGAGGAGAGAGGATATCCGCAATAACACTACCAGATCGTGCGGACCGAATACTTATCGATGAGCGGATCCGGGGTGACAATTTGCAGGCCAAAGTGGAGGGCTGAGGCGATTAGTAGCCGATCAAAGGGATCGCGGTGGTGAAAGGGCAATTTTTGGAGAAACCAGATTTCTGAATCGCTTAGGGTTTGATAGTGCAAGGCATGCCGACGAACGCCCTCGGTAACCAACTCTTCGGGCGGGTTCGCAAGTTTCAGTTTCCCGATTTGAAATTTGAGCTGAATCTCCAATGACGACACTTGGTGCAGAACCACTTCGTTTTCCCCGTCCTCGAGCGCAGTCCTCGCCCCGCCTCCAAGGCGATCCGGTTCACTGATCATCCAGAGAAACGAGCAAGTATCCAGGAGGAGTTTCATCCGGACGTCGAAGGAGAACCAGTTCCCGAGTCCGCAGGAAACAAATCCGAATCGAGAAAGTCGTTCTCGATCTCGCTGTCGCTTTCGAAGAACGACTCTCCGAACTCAACCGCTCCCGCCATTTGCCCGAGTTTTCTTCTTTTCTTTATCGGTGAACGAGGCAACGGCCGGATCTCGGCAAAAGGCTTGTTCCGATCGCAGAGGATGATGGTCTCACCGGCTTTCACCCGCTTTGCATACCGCGAAAGGTGGGTCTTCGCCTCGTTGATATTGATTGTGGTCATGTATTGAGAACTAGCCCATGTTTATGGTCTTGTCAATCTCCGCTGGCAAGTCGATCCGAACCTCTACAGAGTGCTCCATCTTCTCGATCTTCATGGTAGCCTTTCCGTCGTAGTGGAGCTTCAGGCGTTGGCGGATGTTCTCCAGTCCGATTCCTTTTCGCCCGGGTTGCTCTCGCCATGGCCCGTCGTTCTTCACTTGGATGCGGAGGAAATCGCCGACCTTGCGAATTCCGATATCGACCCGGAGTCCCGCCTCGCGATCAGACCCGCCGTGGCGGATCGCGTTCTCGACAAGAGGCTGGAGGATCAAAGCGGGGATGTTCACTTCATTGATCCCGGGGTCGGACTCGATGGAGACTTGTAAATTCTTTTCGAAGCGGAGCCGCTCGATCTCCACATATTTCCTTACGGTTTCGATCTCCAACTCGATAGGCAGAAAATCCGCCTCCGGATATTCGAGGAGGGTGCGCATGTAGTCGGCCATAGTGCCAAGCATTCTCCGGGACTTCTCATTGGAGTCCGGCAGGGACGCGCTGACGGAATTCAGCGAGTTGAAAAGGAAGTGGGGGTCGATCTGGTAGCGCAGGGCTTGGAGACGTGCGCGCTCTTCGTGCAGTTTGGCCTCGAGGGAGCGGTTTTTTTCCTCAAGCGCGGATTCCTCGGCCCGCCGACGTTCGCTGACGAGGGCGGCAAGGAACAAACCGGTCACCGCCAGAACCCAGACGAAACCCTGCATGAATTGAATCGCCGGCAGGAGTTGCTCCTCCGGAAGGAGGGAACCGAAGCGTGCCAGGGAAATATAGATACCGATGACGACCAGAACGAGGGCGGCGGCGCAACCGCGACTACCGAAGCGAACCGATGCGTAGAGGACCAAAGGGAACAGAAGAAAAGCGTAGTTGGTTTGCTCCGTGAAGATGGCGTTGAAGGCGAAGGCACTGGTGAGGCAGGCCACCAGAAGCCAGATGAGAAATTCCCGCCCGTTCGGCTGCCGTGCCCGTGGATTCCTCCGCCGGAAGTAGAGAGCGGCGAACACGATCAGGGTCCCGCAACTGTTGGCAAAAGCGTAGCGGGTCACCGTGCTGTCCCAGTTGGAGAAATCGAACCCTCCCGTCAAGGAAACCAGAAGAGGATAGCTGACGGACGCGGTGGCCCCGCCGACGATCGAGGCCACCGCGAGCGCCGTGATCGAACGAACCGAATCAAGATGCCCGTCGAACTTACCGAGGCGGACGAGGATAAACCAGGCGACCCAGACCTCGAAAAGATTTCCCGCCGCCCCGAGAATGGCCCTCGCTACCGGCTCGCCGGCCAAGAGCACGGCAGGGAAAACAGCCAGGAGAATCGAGGGTGCGTAGGCGGGGCCGAATCGGATCGCGAAAAAAAGAGCGACCCCGCTGGCGGGCCAGAAAATGAACTGGGCTTCATCCTGCAGACCCTCCGGCCAGATCCACTGGGAAAACAAGAGGGTGATCAAGACCGCCAGAAAATAGGCGAAAAAGAAAGTGAAGATCTTTCTTATTCTCGAAACGACTCCGCCCATGGCAGAGAAAATCATTGAATGGACAAAACCTTCGAGTCAAGGCATCGGAAAACCGGTTTGTACGGAGACCACGGTAGTTTAATTTGGGGTTCGGTGGAGCGTTTGCCCTTTGGGAGGACCGGCTTTAGCCGGTTTTCGGGGGGGCAGTGGAGCTCAGGTGGTTCCGCATAAATGCGGAATTCCTGAGAATGAGCCCCAATAAAAATACCGTGGTGCGGAGACCCTGAAGGGTGGAAGGGTCACGTCGGATCGGACTGGGCGGAGCCAACCCAGCTACTTTCTCGTCACTCTGCAGGATCCAACGGTTGCTGGCATCCCTGAGTCCGAATGCGACATGTCTCACTTTCCGTCCGGCATGATTTCGATCCGTTTCCCGAGGACGAGGCAATTGAAGAGGGCCCTCCCCGCCATGTCCCGGGTGATGTACGCATTGCTCCCCGGAGCTTCGTGGAGGGAGACGACGACCTGATCGTCGAGATCGTAGAGGGTCGTTGCCATGTCGGAGTGCGCCCACGCTTCTTCCGTATGGAGGTCGAATTCCGAAGCGTAATGGATCAGGAGGTTGGCCCGTTCCCAGAAGAACCAGACATCATCGGAGACGGGCGAGAGGCTGGAAAAGTGGAGAATCTCCGGGCTGCCGTTCAGTTCGATATTCTTTTCTTCCGCTAACTTTCTGACTTTTTCTCCCACCGCCTCGTGCAGGTGCGCAAGGATTTCCTCATCGGGGAAGAGAAGATCGCTTCGTGTGGCGAAAAGGTAGTCCACCACTTCCTGGAATGGGTAACGGCGAATCTCATACGACTCCACGTCCTGCGGAACCACTTCGGTTTGGAAGACGCTGAAGATCTTGAAGGTCTCGTCCTTCACGTCGAGGCCCAGTTCGGGGATGTGGTAATCCGATTTCTTCAGGTCGACTCCGAAGCCGGTGCCTCCAATGATGACTTCTGCGGCCTCGCTGCGGTCGCCTTCATCCAGATCGATCGGAATGTCTCTTACGTAGAAGATGACCTCGTCGTTCTGAACCATTTTCTCGATGTGATTCTCGTCGAGGGTCCACCGGTAAAGATGTCGAGCGGTTTCAAAAAGCGTATCGCGGTCGGGCAACTCGGCACTGAGTGCGACCGGCAGGAGGAGGAAAAGGGCGTGTAGGCGGTTCATTTCTCGCGTTGTTTCAAGGTGAAGAATCGATTCCCCCCGAGCGATCCCCGGTCTGAGTCGGGGATGCGGATAAAATCTCCGCCGGGATTGTAGTGGTGGGCGTCGGTCATCCAACTGTAGGCGCGCCCGGTGACGGGGGTGGAGGAAATGAGCTGAAGGTTCACGAACAAGTCTCGGGTGGGAATGGTTGTGGAGAGGTAGGAGCTGGCCAGCTTTTGAGCATAATTGATGAGGGTCGCAAACTTTCCCGGAGGACCTTGGTTGCCAATCTTGCAGAGATATTGCACGCGCTCCTCCACGCGAGGTGCGGCGGCGAGCTTGCCGGAGCTGTCCCGGTAGAATCCTTCGACCTGGCCGTGAACTCCTCCTGCGGTGATGACATCGAAAATGTTCGAAGTCTTCACGGTTGCCAGTTCCGTTTGGCGATAGCCTTGAGGCACATAGCGGATGCGTGAATTCAACACCCAGAGAATCGAGGACATGGTCGCCTTCGAATCGTTCACGCTGATCCAGCCCTTCTCGCCTGGAAAAGGGGTCTCGTTGATCAGCAGGCGGGCAAGGTAGCCGACATCGCTATCTTTCGGCTGGAGTTTGATGTTTCCGGCGGAGACCAAATCGGCCCCTATCACGAACGTCCAAAAGATTAGCTGAAAAGTTCTCATGAAATCATAACCCTCGGGGCTGCGGAGAATACCCGCATTCGATCAAAGATCACAATAGCCCATTTGGGCCAAAGCCACGGCACTAAGGTGCAATTTCGGGTAGATTTGTTTCTTGTTCCATCGAAGATTCCGGCCCCTATTGCTTTGCACTCTGATTTCACGGTTTGTATTTTCAGAATGTCCGGGTGAGTGAGAGGACGCTTCGGTCGACTCGGGACGAGCATGGATGAATTTTCGTCGTTCTTCCATTTTCGAACTGGCTAATGGCCGGGCCAGCCCCTATCTCCCAACCAATGAACTACCGGGGATTCCAGGAATGGATGGAAAAGACCTCGGTGGGGATCCTGGAAGAACTGGAAAAGGCCGGTGTCCGATTGATTCCGCCGGTGCGTTGGGTCGAGGCACCGGATGAGGTGCGTGGACCTACGCCCCAACGGATTCCGTGAAAAGGGGGAATCCTGAAGCCCCCCTACGGTATTGCGACCGCTATTTCATCGGAAAGTAAGGAGCGGAAGTGCGCCAGATTGTAGGTCAGGAGAAGATCACAACCCGCCTTGAGGGCAGCGACAAGATGTAGGGCATCGTAAATCTGGCCGCTGACTCTCCCCTTGCTCGAGCAGCGCTCAATGGCCGCTGCGTAGTCGGCAAAGGAAAGGTCTATGACCTCAAGCTTTTTCACGAAGTTCACTTGAATCAGGTGAGCTGCCTCTGGTCCGGAAATACGCCGCTTCAACGGCAAGGCGATCAATGTGGCGTAGGATTCCGCTAGCGTATGGCTGCTGCAATAGACGGCATGATCGCGGCGAACCTCCGCTGCGAAACGGGTATGCGCCGTCTCATGATTTTCCAATTCTTCGATGACTGCCGGGACCATTACCGAGGTGTCCAGAAATGTTCCGCCCATGATTTCGGTCGTTCGTCTCTAGAACCCGTCAATGGCTCTATTCGCTCGTTGCTGATTGATAAAATCAGTGGAATTGATCGATCCAGTGGTCTCGGAGCCGAGAACGAGCACGCCGTCCTTCTCCTTAAAATTAGCTTCATCCTGCGGAACTCGCAGCCGCAGGCTTTCACCCTCATCAATAATCTCAACGAAACCGCCACCCGACATGCGGCACTTTTCGCGCAGCACCTTCGGGATAATCAAACGCCCTGCTTTGTCTATGGTGACCTGCATGGTATAATGGATGCAGAAATGGTATTAATTGTCAAGATCCCCATTGTTATTCCGCTCCAAAGGGAATTCGTCATCGAAGTGGGCCGATCCAATGCGTATCGCCCGATTCGAAGCCCCTCGCCGGAATCCAAAGCCCGGTCATCAATCTCCCAGTTTTTCGTGTAAAGACGTGATCCCGGCTTGCTTGGCATAGCATCCGGACTCCTGCCCCTCTCTCGGTTAGCTCATTGTCATGGACGAGGCTCCGCTCAACAATCCTCACGACTCTTTCATCCGGGAAAAAACACGCAACTGGGAACCCGTTCAAGTCACTTGACTCAACCCCGTCGACGAATGCATTCTCGAACGAAACATCAAGAGATCGGCATGAACTTTTTCGGACAACTACCTTGACGGCGACCGCACCCCCTTACCATCATGGAACCTGTATTTCTGATCCTCGCCGCCCTCCTGGTCTTTGGTGCCTTTGCCTACTATGGTTGGCTCCAGAACAAAAAGCGCCGCGAAGCCCTCGCCGCCCTCGCCTTCAAACATGGCCTCGAGTTTTTGCCCCACAAGGACCGCAGTGCGATCCGTCAGTTCGAATTCGTCGATCCCATTCGCAAGGGCAGCAACCGCTATCTTTACAACCGAATCCGAGGAGAAATGGACGGTCGGCCCATCGAGACCTTCGACTTCCACTACGAGACATCCTCGACAGACTCCAAGGGAAACCGGCGGACCAGCCATCATCACGGGAGTTGTTTCCTGCTGATGCTCCCGGGCGCCTTCCCCGAGTTACGGATCTATCGCGAGGGTATTTTTCAAAAGTTCGCACAGGCAATCGGCTTCGACGACATTGACTTCGAGTCCGTGGAGTTTTCGAAGCGCTACTGCGTGAAAAGTCCTGACAAGAAGTTCGCCTATGATTTCTGCAACGCCCGCATGATCGACTACCTCCTCGACGAGGAGGATCTCTACATCGAGGTGGAGGGTGCCTGGCTGGTGCTCGCCTTCTCTCGGCTCGCAAGAGTTGAGGACTGGGAGAAAAACGTTGGCCGGCTCGGCTCGATCTACGGCCTGATCCCCGAGTATCGATTCCGGGAGCAATCCGATCGGTCATGAATGACTCCCCCCTCCTCCCCGCCATTCTGATCGCCGCCGCGTTCTTGCTGCCTGCGTTTTGGGTTCTGGTCCAATACAACGCTCTTGTAACCCTCCGCAATCATATCCGCGAGGCCTGGAGCAATATCGACACCGAGCTAAAACGCCGCTACGAACTTATCCCGAATCTCGTCGAAACGGTCAAGGGCTATGCCGCCCACGAACGCGAGGTGCTGGAGCGTGTTATCCTCGCCCGGCAGCGGTGCCTGGAAACCAGCGGGCAGGGTTCCGCCGGCAGTCAGGCCCCCGCCGAGCAGGAGATGTCCCGCCAGGTCACCCAACTGCTGGCCCGCGCCGAGGATTACCCCGCCCTGAAAGCGGACCAGAACTTCCTGCAGCTTCAGCGGGAACTCGTCATCACCGAGGATCGTATCCAAGCCGCCCGGCGTTTCTTCAACGGAAACGTTCGCGACTACCGCAATAAATGTCAGCAGTTCCCCTCCAGCCTCGTCGCAACGGTATTTGGTTTCGAGACCGAGGACTACTTCGATGTGGACCCATCCGTTCGAGAGGTCCCGACCGCCCGGTTTTAAGGCTTAACCACAACCCATCGCCCCACACCAACCAGGGCGTCCTAACCAAAGCCCTGGGTCTGCTATGGCCCCAATCAACAAGAACCCTGAAAGGGCGACCCAACGCGACCTCCGCCCACCATCCCGTTCCTCATTTCGTTCCTCGCGAGGATTGAAATGAGAGTGCCCCTTCAGAACTTGCCCTTGGTCCGCACCGATTCCAGCGGATTCGCGTAAATTTTCGGCTAAGCGACCATAAGTGGGAATAATCCGGTTTGCTCAAACCTCTAATCCACCGAACCGGGATCACCTCGGATCCCACAGCGATCAACTTCCTATTATCAGCTCCATGCAAACCCTATCTGCAATTCCGTGGCTGCGAGCCGCCCTCGCCGCAATCGTTAGCATCACCGCGCAACAAACTGTGCTTGGCCACGGCTCGGTCGGTGATCCGATCAGCCGACCCTACCGAATATTCCTGGAAAATCCCCAGACGCCACAACGCGATGTCTCGGCCGCTGCCATTGCGGTCGCCGGGACCCAGGCATTCTACGATTGGCACGAAGTCAGTCGGCTCGCTCCTGATTACAACGGTGCCGATCTCGCCCCATACCGAGCACTGATTCCCGACGGCACCCTCGCCGGGGCCGGACGACCGAAATACGCCGGCCTCGACCTCACCCGCAGCGACTGGCCCGCGACACCCGTCAACGCCGGAACCTATCCGGTTGTCTACGACGCCCACGTCCCCCACGACCCGAGCTACTTCCTCGCCTACATCACCCGCGAGGGATGGAGTCCCGACCAACCCCTGAATTGGGATGACCTCGTCCCCCTCCATGGTCCGGAGAACTACGTTCGCGACGGAAACCTCTACCGCTTCAACGTGGATCTCCCGCAACGAACCGGCCACCACGTCCTGTACGTCATCTGGCAACGCATCGATCCCGCCGGGGAAGTCTTTTTCTCCGCGAGCGATGTCGACTTCGGCGACGGAACCGGCCAAGGCAATCCCCCCGACGGGAGCGGTCGCTACCCGGCATTCGAGATCGACCCGACCGAAGGCGAGCTGAACGCCGACATGACCTTCGCCGTCCAAAGCGACTGGGGCAGCGGCTTCACCGGCTCTGCCACCCTCACCAACACCGGAGACTTCCCCATCAACCAATGGTCCGTGGTCTTCGACATCGGCAAGGAGATCAGCTCGCTCTGGAGCGGCAAACTGGTCAGCTCCGTCGGAACCACCTACACCGTCGAAAACGCAGACTGGAATCAAAACATCCCCGTCGGAGAATCCGTCACCTTCGGCTTTAATGCCAATCCCGGTGGCATCGATCACCTCCACGGACACGTCCACTCCATCTCCCTGGGCGGACCCACCACTCCAACTCCCGAACCCAATCCAAATCCCCACCCAACACCCGAGCCGAACCCAACGCCCGATCCAGACCCAACGCCCGAGCCGGACCCAAATCCCGAACCCGACCCAACGCCCGAACCCGAACCAACGCCCGAACCCGAACCAAATCCAACACCCGAGCCGGACCCACAGAGCGATGTCTCCATCGACTTTG
The DNA here is from genome assembly GCA_964633135.1 of uncultured Puniceicoccaceae bacterium. Classification (GTDB taxonomy): domain Bacteria; phylum Verrucomicrobiota; class Verrucomicrobiia; order Opitutales; family Puniceicoccaceae; genus Puniceicoccus. The sequence continues at coordinate 15,593 of CAZWFJ010000002.1, forward strand.
AGGTCGGCAGCAACTGGGGCAGCGGCTACACCGCAGCGGTCACCATCACCAACAACGGCAGCGCGGCCATCAATGGCTGGACGCTCGCCCTCGATCTCGGAGTCGATCTCTCCAACTTCTGGAACGCCTCCGGGGGGACCCGCTCCGGTGATACTCTCACCTTCTCCAACGCTTCCTGGAACGACACCATCAACCCGGGCAGCTCCGTCAGCTTCGGCTTCCAGGCAACCTCCAGCCACGATACCACTCCGGAGAACTTCGTCTTCAACGGGGAATCCACGGAGAATCCGACACCAAACCCCGACCCGGACCCCGAACCGGATCCCGACCCCGATCCCGACCCCGATCCAACGCCCGATCCGGAACCGACCCCCGAACCCGAGCCCACACCCGGAGGCGCACTAGAAATCACCGTCGGATCGTCCTGGAATAGCGGTTTCAGTGCCGCCGCCAGTCTTGTCTCCCCGCAGAGCCTGACGGGATGGGAGGTCACCTTCGACTTCCCCTACGGGATCGGCTCGATCTGGAATGCCGAGATCGTCTCCCGGAACGGAGACACCTACACCGTTCGCAGCAAGACCTACAACGCCGTGATTCCCGCCGGGGGAGCCATCACCTTCGGCTTCAACGGCGCCTCGGGCGGACCCGCAGCCGGAGAGACCCTCTACCCGCAAAACGTCTTCCTCAACGGAGCCTCGGTTGGCGGAGGGACCAGTCCCGAACCAAACCCCGACCCCGACCCGGAGAACCCCACTCCGGCAGAACCCCTCCCCGATCCCACACCGGACCCCGAACCAGCCGAACCCGGCGACGGCAAGGAACAAACCGGCACGTTCAACTACGCAGAGGCCATGCAAAAGAGCCTCTACTTCTACGACGCCCAGCGCTCCGGCGACCTCCCCGAGGACTTCCGGGTCCGCTGGCGCGGGGACTCAGCCGTCAACGACGGCTCGGATGTCGGCCTCGATCTCTCCGGCGGCTTCTACGACGCTGGCGATCACGTGAAGTTCGCCCTCCCTGGCTCTTTCAGCTTCACGATGCTCGGTTGGAGTGCTGCCGATCAGCGCAACTCCTGGATCGAGACCGGACAGCTCGACGAGATGCTCGACATTCTCGCCTGGCACAACGACTACGTTCTCCGATCCCACATCCGGGACGCCGATGGCGAAACCCTCGCGTACTATGGTCAGGTCGGCCAAGGCTCGCTTGATCACAGCTTCTGGGGACCCCCCGAGAACATGACGATGGCCCGCCCCTCCTACAAGGTCAGCCGATCCCAGCCCGGAACCGAGATCGCCGCAGAATCCGCCGCCTCCCTTGCCGCCTCCTCCCTCGCCTTCCGCCCCACCGATCCCGAGTACGCCGATGAACTCCTCGAACACGCCGAAGCCCTCTACCGCTTCGCCGACACCTACCGGGGCAACTACACCAACGCTATTCCCGACGCCCGCAACTACTACAACTCCTGGTCCGGCTACCACGACGAACTCGTATGGGGCGCACTCTGGCTCTATCGGGCCACCGGCGATATTGCCTACCTCGACAAGGCCGAGAACTACTTCGCAGCCAATCTCGAGGCCGCCTTCCAAAGCACGAACGCGAGCGGATTTCGCTGGACCCTGAACTGGGACGACAAAAGCTACGGAACGGTGGTCCTCCTCGCCGCTCTGACCGCAAAGGAGAAGTACCGCACCTACGCCGAGAAGTGGCTGGACTACTGGAGCACTGGCTACAACGGTCAACGGGTCGACTACTCCCCCGGTGGCCAGGCCCACCTGGACCAATGGGGTTCCCTCCGCTACTCCGCCAACACCGCCTTCCTCGCCCTCTGGTATGCTGACCAGATCGGCGACAAGGGCACCCGCTACTTTGACCTCGGCCAGTCGCAGATCGACTACGCCCTCGGCGATAATCCACAGGGACGCTCCTACGTCGTCGGATTCGGGACCAACCCCCCGGTCAACCCACACCACCGCAGTGCCCATGGCTCCACGACCAACAACATTGGCATCCCCTACAATAACCGCCACACCCTCTACGGTGCCCTGGTCGGAGGACCGGGACAACCCACCGATGGAGCCTCCTACCAGGACGACCGCTCAGACTACCGCGCAAACGAAGTCGCCCTCGACTACAACGCCGGCTACACCGCCGCCCTGGCCCTCCTCTACGAAATCTACGGCGGCAGTACGCTCGCCAATTTTCCAAGGGAAGAATAAGAAGGGAAACAGAGAAAGGAAAATTTAGGACACCCATAGTTTTTCGAAATACCCTTGCCTTTTTAGCCCAAAAAGAGAAAGGGTTCACATTTGCTATGCTGTACTAGGATGAATAGACCGGGATTTCAGCTCGAATCACAGGAAAATATTATGGGTGTCCAGAACCTCTCCAGCCGCAGGCGGAGAGCGGTTCGCGCTCGCGCCCCAAATCCTGCAGGAGTTTTTGCAGGTGGCAACGGATCCGCGCCGCTTTGAGCATCCGCTCCCTTTCGCGGATGCCCTGAAACGGGCTGACTTCTGGTGGCGGGCGGCGGAGACGGTTCATTGTTATCCAGACGACCGCGCCACCTGGCAGGCCTTCCAGTGGATGCGCGCCCACCGATTGGGACGAAAGAGGATCCTCGAGAACTTTTTGGCGGTGATATTCCACTGCAACGGTGTCACTCGGCTGACGACCGCCAACCGGGAGGACTTTGCCCTCTTTGGAGTTGTTAGCTTCGAACCCTGGGCGGTGACGGAGTGAGGGAGGTGACGAAGTGAGGGAGGGGAGAGTGGTGGAGTAGTGGAGTGGTGGAGTAGTGGAGTGGTGGAGTAGTGGAGTGGTGGAGGGCTGGGTTCGATCTTTCTGCTGTGGGGCATGGCTTGAGCCTTGCCCGTAAAATTTAGGACACCCATAGTTTTTCGATATACCCTTGCCTTTTTAGCCCAAAAAGTGAAAGGGTTCACATTTGCTATGCTGTACTAGGATGAATAGACCGGGATTTCAGCTCGAATCACAGGAACATATTATGGGTGTCCAGAACCTCGCGTCATGTTGATGCGGTTGAACCCATGATGAGGGACCCCAAGCGCCTAGACGAAAAATTAAAAAGCTAACCAGTCGCTTCTGGACAACGCCTGACGGCGCGCCAGAGTTCACCGTTGGCTAAGAAAACGAAGAGTTTGGCTGTTGAACTCTCTAGTTCTTCTGTCAGATTGGTCTCATGAAATCGCAGATCACTTACTGGAAAGAAACAGACGGAAAGTTTTTGGGTTATTTGAACGATTATCCGGATCACTGGACGCAAGGCGATGATCTTGAAGATCTTAAAGCACATCTCCGCGATTTGTATCACGAATTTACGACTCACGACCTTCCTGGAATCAAAAAGATGGAAGAAATCGAAGTCGGATGAACCGTCGAGATCTCATCAAGCAAATCGAGGGATTCGGGGCGCAATTGCTCAGGCATGGAGGGAAGCACGATATTTACCACAATCCAAAGACTGGAGCGACTCAGCCCGTTCCACGTCATAAGGAAATCAACGAAATACTGGCACGGAAGATCATTCGCGACCTCTCGGCAAGCTAGGGGAGCCATCAAGGCACTGGTCACAATTCCGTTACGGCTCCACCTTAACTCCATGTGACAGCTCCACGTTGGCGAATAAAATGGATTGACAATGCGAACGTTTTTGCGAACGCTTATGCCATGAATACAATTACAGCAACCCGGGCTAGAGGAAACCTCTATTCGCTGATCGATGACGCAAACTCGTCACACGAGCCGATTCAGATCACGGGAAAGCGCGGGAATGCTGTGCTCATCTCCGAGGACGATTGGCGGTCCATACAAGAAACACTCTACCTTCAATCCATTCCTGGTATGGTTGACTCCATCAAGAAAGCCAGAAAAGAAGGGATCAAGCAAGCTTCGGCGAAATTGGACTGGTGAGTTACGAAGTCGTTTTCTCGAAACAGGCCCAGAAAGACGCCAAGAAATTGAAAAGAAGCAATTTGAAGGAGAAGGCGATGGAGCTGATCGAGATCCTTGAAGAAGATCCCTTTAGGTCTCCACCAAGATTTGGAGTCCTGACTGGAAATTTGGATGGTTGCTATTCCAGAAGGATCAACATTCAGCACAGATTGGTTTATGAGGTTTTCGAAGAGGCAAAAACTGTTCACGTCCTAAGAATGTGGTCACACTATGGCGAATAACTGATCAAGCCAACAAGACGACACGGACAACCCAGTGAACTCGCCCGAAAATCCTGAGAATCAACCGAACGACTGAGCCTTGTAGGCTGGTTGCCAGAACTCCACGTATGAAAAGAAAGAAACTCTCACAAAGGCACAAAGGATGACTGAGAATGAAATCGGAAAGATTGTTGTAGATGAGTGCATCCAACTGCATCGGGCATTGGGGCCAGGATCAATGGTACTCGGTTAAGGCCTGAATCGAAATCGCTATCGGGTTTCGATTATTGTTACCTGTTGCTAAGCAGTTACTTAATAATTATCGATTTCGATTTCGATCCCGATTTCGATTTCGATAGCGAATCATCGTTTAACCGAGTGCCATTGGGACCAGGATGAGCCTCCTCGAAAAGTGTTTTGAGTTGGATGGGTGACAGGGATTTGGAGGGGGATCGAAATGGGTTCCCCGTTCCGCTACGGGGATTCCGGGATCGGGGCGATGTTGTCGAGGACGTTTTGGAGTTCGTTGGGGGTGCGGGCCTGGTCGATGGCGACACGGGCTTTGCGGCTGTGGGGCAGGTCTTTGAGAAGGGATTTCAGCTTGGGTCTCATCCAGGTGATGGAATGACCGCGCGAGATTCCGAGGGGCGAGTGGAGGAGTTCGGTGGCGTAGAACCGGAGAGCCTCGATTCGATCCTCAAGTGGAGGGGGCGGAGGCAGCACGCCGGTCTGGAGGAAGGACTTGATCCGTCCGAATATCCAGGGGTTGCCGAGGGCGGCCCGCCCGATCATCGCTCCAGCGCAGGCGGTGGCAGTGGCGAGGTGGCGGATTCGTTCCCAGTCTTCGACGCTCCCGTTGGCGATGACCGGGATGCTCCTTTCGGTGGCGACTTTCTCGATAACCGCCATGTCGGCGTCGCCTTTGTAGCCCTGGATGCGGGTACGTCCGTGGATGGCGAGGGCCTCGATTCCCTCCTCTTCGAGAATGCGGGCGGCTGCGGAGGCGACGATGGACTCCTGGTCCCATCCGATCCGGATCTTGGCGGTGACGGGAGTTCCGGGGAGTGCTCTTCGCACCTCGCGGGCAATCTCTCCCAGGCGGGGGAGGTTCCGCAGAAGGGAGCACCCGGCCTCCGCCCGCGTCACCTTTTCGGAGGGGCAGCCAAAATTCAGGTCGAGAAAGTCCGGTCGGAGCCGGGCCTCAATCGCCCGCGCGGCCTCGGCCATCCTCGCTGGTTCGGAGCCAAAAATCTGGACCCCCATGGGACGCTGGAACTCGGTGAATTCAATCGTTTCCCACACGTGGGGAGCCTCCCGCAAAAGAGCCTCGCACATTACAAACTCCGACACCATGACATCGGCCCCGAACCGCTTGCACAGGTGGCGGAAGGCAATATCCGTGAAGCCGGCCATGGGAGCCAGGTACAGGGGAAATTGGCCGTCTCCGAACCAGGGCAGCCGACTGGACGCTTGCGAGTTCACAATCGAGAGGATCGGGGAATGCCGAACATGGGGCAAGCAATACGGGAAAGAAATCCGGATCCTGGTCCCGGGGGCACAATTTTTCCTACCGGGTTTTCTGTCCATGGCTGGTCAAATTCCGCGCTGGCATTATCCGGGAGGATGTCCTAGGAGAGGTTTCATGGAGGGAATCAGGCTTGGCCTTACCGGAACCATTGGCTCGGGAAAATCAACAGTGCTCTCGCTCCTGGAGAAGCAGGGATGGCGCGGGATTCGTACCGATCAACTCGCACGGGAGGAGATCGAGAGGCCGGAGGCGGTCGCCCGGATCCGGAAGCGCTGGGGGGGGCGGGCCTTTGGCGACGATGGTTCAATAGACCGGCGGGCGGTGGCCGGGATCGTCTTTTCGGATGCCGGCGAGCTCGAATGGCTGGAGGACTTGCTTCACCCGCTGGTGCGAAGGAGATGGGAGCAGAGTCTCTCGGCAGACCCCGAGAGCGATTGGGTGGTGGAGATTCCTGTTCTTTTCGAAAAAAACCTTGCTTCCCACTTCAACTTTGTGGTTTCCTGCAATTGTCCGGAGTCCCTTCAGTTCAATCGTTTGAGGGCGAGGGGACTTTCCGCCGCAGATATTGAGGCGAGAAAACTCCGGCAACTCCCCGCCATGGAGAAAGATTTCCGGGCGGATTTCGTCCTCTCCAATTGTGGAACCATCGCCTTTCTGGAAAAACAAGTCATCCGCCTCTCTGACCGCATTCGCCGGATGCCCAACGAAAAATCATGAGTGAAGATTCATCTGAAAATGAGCTGAAGCTATTCGGCGAACCTGCAGAACCGGGCGCAAAGAAGGCCCGCAAGAGCACGCGCAAGCGAACCACCCGACCGCCCGAGGGGTCTGCCGATGACGGCGCGAAGAAGCCACCGGCAAAGAAGGCGGTGCGCAAAACCACGCGCAAGAAGGTCACAACTGCGGATTCACCGGCGGGAGAGGCTCCTCCCCCTGCCGCCCCGCAATCCGACCCGGCCCCATCTCCGACCCCGGATCCGGCTGCGGCAAAGAACGCGCCCATGCCGGAAGCGGCCCCACCCCAGCCCGCCCGCCGGGAAAGCGAGGACCGCCCGGAGCCAGCACCGTCCCCGGCTGGAAAAACCGCTCCCCATTCTTCGGAAGCCCGCAGCCCTTCCGGGCCGGGGGATCATCCCACTGCCCACCGAGAGGAGCAACGCCCGGGTGCCAGCCGTAGCAACGATTCCGGACGCTCCGGCGACCAGAACCGCTCCGGCGGAGGCACATCCCGCTTTCGCCAACCAGGGGGGGGCGGTGACGGTGGGAACCGTTTCAGCGGGAACAGCCGGGGGAGTCCGAATATCCCGAACCGGAAGAAAAAGAAGCGCAAGGGCAAGTACGAGCCGGGCGGCGGCAGCGCAGGAGGTCCCCGCCGCAACACCCCGTTTAGTGCCGGAGGCGTACCGGTCGAGGTCGATCCGAAGTTTGAGTTGGGCCAGCTCCTTGAGGACGAGTTCTTGCAGGATCTGGACGCTCTCCAGGAATCCTTTGACAAGCTCTACAACCCGTCGGTTCCCCCGGTGCGGTTCAACGACCTCTACGAGCTGCCGCTTCAGGAGTTGCGGGACCGGGCACGCCGGCTGAAGCTGGACCTCGAGAATGCGCCCTCGCGCACGCTTATCCTGCAACAGATGCTCAAGCACTTTGAAGAGAAGTCGAACCCCGTCCTCGTCGAGGGCTGTCTGGAGGTGCTCGACAATGGGTTTGGGATCGTCGTTTTCCCGGAAGACAGCTATCGGCTCAAGCCCCTGTGCCCGTTCGTCAGCGAGGGCCTGGTCGAGCATCACGGACTGCAACGCGGGCACACGGTCGAGGTTTTGATCCAGGCCCCCCGTGAGGGAGAAACCTCTCCGATCGTTTTGAAGGTTCGCTCAGTCATGGGGGGACCCATCGAGGCACTGGAGAAGATCACCCCGTTTACGGAGCTGGTCCCCTATTATCCGCTCGACCGCATTCTCCTCGAAAGTGCCGAGGAGAACCCAGAGAACAACACCTCGATGCGGGTGGTCGATTTGATCTCTCCGATCGGGTTCGGGCAGCGCGGATTGATTGTGGCCCCCCCCCGCACCGGGAAGACGGTCCTCCTCCAGGGGATCGCTCACTCCGTGCAAGTGAACTACCCGGAGGCGCACCTGATCGTGCTGCTCATCGACGAGCGGCCGGAGGAGGTCACCGATTTCCGCCGCCGGGTCAAGGGCGAGGTCATCAGCTCTACCTTCGACGAAACGGCCGGCAGTCATGTGCATGCGGCAGAGATGGTCATCGAAAAGGCTCGGCGAATGGTCGAGGCGGGCCGGGATGTCGTGATCCTGCTCGATTCCATTACCCGGCTGGCCCGGGCCTACAACACCCTCATGCCCAACAGTGGCAAGATTCTCTCCGGGGGGGTCGAGGCCAATGCCCTGCAGAAACCGAAGCGGTTCTTCGGTTCGGCCCGCAACATTGAGGAAGGCGGCAGTATTACCATCATGGGGACCGCCCTCGTCGATACCGGCAGCAAGATGGACGAGGTGATCTTCGAAGAGTTCAAGGGCACGGGAAACATGGAACTGCACCTGGACCGGAGCCTCGTCGACAAGCGGATCTTCCCGGCTCTGGCCATGGATCGCAGCGGCACCCGCAAGGAGGAGCTTCTCTACCACCCCGACGAGATGCAGAAAGTCTACTCCCTCCGCCGGGCAACCAAGGGCGTCCCACCCGTGGAGGCCATGGAAATGCTGATCCAGCGGGTCAAGAAAACACGCAGCAATGCCGAGTTTTTGATGACCCTCAGCCGATAAATGAGCCTGCGCACCCACTTTTCTCATCCAGTTGGAAGCGGAAGGTTGACGAATGCCTCTTTTTCGGCTGGCTTTGGTTCTGATTTTGTCTTGTCAATCTTCCCCCTCAAACCCTTATTCCTCCTACCGTGACCTCAGCTGATGACTACGTCCTCCAACTTCTCGCCGAGCGTGAAGTAATCACCGAAGATGATATTGAAGCGGCTCTGGGCGAAGTTCGGGAGAGCGCACCGGAGGAGGAGGCCGACGAAAATTCGCTGGCACTGGCTCTCCTCATTGAGCGGGGCTACACCTCCGCAGAGCAGATCGCCCAGACCCTCGCCGACTCGTTTAATATGGAGGTCGTGGACCTGGAGGAGGTCAGGGTGGACGACGAGACCCTCAAAAAGCTTCCCGCCTCCCTGGCCCACCGCTATCAGGTCTTCCCCCTCGAAATCGATGAGTCAGAGGTGAAGCTGGCGATCAGCGACCCCCTCGATGTCGATGTGACCGACAACATCGCCCAATACCTGCGCAAGACCGTCACTCCCTATATCGCCACGGCAGACGGGATTCAAAAGGCCATTGCCAAGCATTATGGCCAGCAGGACACCTCCGAGATGGCCTCCTTTATCTCCTCTCTGGATGCAGAGGAGGAGGAGGAGAAAGAACGGGACGCGGCGGAAGGTCTCTCCATCGAAGGCCTCGAAGGAGGCACCGACGAGGACGGACCGATCATCCGCTACGTACAGATGCTGATCGCCGAGGCTCTAAAGCGGCGAACCTCCGACATCCACCTCGAACCACTCGAGAAGGAATTTCGCGTGCGCTACCGGATCGACGGGGTGCTCCACGAGGTCGAGGGTCCGCCAAAGCGCTTGCAGCCGGCGATCCTCTCCCGCATCAAGCTCATGTCGAACGTGAGCATCGCCGAGAAACGGCTCCCGCAGGACGGGCGCATCTCCGCCAAGGCCGGGGGCAAGGAGATCGACCTCCGGGTCTCGGTCCTCCCCACAGCATTCGGCGAGAGCATCGTCATGCGTATCCTCGATAAAGAGGGACTCAACCTCGGCCTGCCCGAACTCGGATTTTTCTCCGACGACCAAGCCGTGTTCGAGCGGATCATCGCCATGCCGGACGGGGTTTTCCTCGTGACCGGACCCACAGGTTCCGGCAAATCAACGACCCTCTACTCAGCTCTGAACTACATCAATCAGCCGGACCGCAAGATCATCACCGTCGAGGACCCGGTGGAGTACGAGATGATGGGAATCAATCAGGTGCAGGTGCGTCGCGAGGTCGGGATGGACTTCACCTCCGCCCTGCGGGCCATGCTGCGGCAGGCTCCGAACATCATCATGGTCGGGGAAATCCGCGATAAGGAGACGGCGGAGATCGCCATCAACGCCTCCCTGACCGGGCACATGGTTTTCAGCACCCTCCACACCAATGACGCCCCGAGCGCGATCACCCGCCTGGTCGATATCGGGGTGAAGCCTTTTCTGGTCTCGGCCTCCCTGCGGGCCGCCATGGCCCAGCGGCTGGTGCGCAGAATTTGCGCGCGCTGCAAGGTTGACTACTCCCCGGAGAAGAAGGAACTCGATGCCGTCGGGATCCGCGCCGAGGACGTTGAGGAGGGCAACTTCAAAAAAGGCGAAGGCTGCCCCAGCTGTTCCGGAACCGGCTACCGGGGGCGCTTCGGGGTCTTCGAGCTGTTTACGGTGAACGAGGAGATCGCCCAGATGATCTACGAGGAGCGGACACTCGTCGAATTGCGCCGCAAGGCTCTCGACCTGGGGATGCGCTCGATGCGGGAGGACGGGGTTCGCAAGATCATGGCTGGCATGACCACCTGCGAAGAAGTTCTGAAATCAACGGTCGCTGCAGCGGTCTGAACCCATGGGCTACGAACTCAATGATTTGCTGGAGCTGACGGTGGCACAAGGTGCCTCCGATCTACACCTGCACGTCGGTTTCCCCCCCACCCTGCGGACCCAGGGGGGGATCGTTCCCGTAGAAGGCCCGAACCTGACCCCCGAAGACACCGAGCAACTGGCCATGGCCGTCTCCTCGGACCAGATTCAACAGCACCTCAAGAGTGCTGGCCAGGCAGACTTCGGGTTTGCGTACCGCGATGAATCCCGGTTCCGCGTCAATGTTTTCCGTGCCAGGGGCCAGGTGGGAATGGTCCTGCGCCAGATTCCCTCCGAGATCATTTCCCTGAAGGACATCGGCATCCCCAGGCAGGTGGTCGAGCTTTTGAACCGCTCGCGCGGGCTGATCCTGATCACCGGACCCACGGGATCCGGAAAATCAACGACCCTGGCCTCCATGATCGACTGGATCAATCGCCACCGGGACGGGCACGTCGTCACGATCGAGGACCCGATCGAGTACTACCATAAACACCGAAATTGCATCATCACCCAGCGAGAGGTCGGCCATGATGTGGAAACCTTTGCCGATGCGATCCGGGCGGCCCTGCGCCAGGATCCAGACGTGATCCTCGTCGGGGAAATGCGCGACCTCGACACGATCCAGGCGGCGGTCACGGCTGCCGAGACGGGCCACCTCGTATTCGCCACCCTTCATACGACCGGTGCCGCGCGCACTGTGGACCGGATTATCGATGCCTTCCCCCTTTCCACAAAAGACCAGATCCGGACCCAGCTGGCCTCGTCGATTGTGGCAGTGATTTCGCAGGTCCTCTGCCGCAGAATCGGCGGAGGGCGGGTCGCGGCCCTCGAGGTGATGGTCACGACCGTCTCGATCGCACAACAAATCCGCGAGAACAAGACCTTCCGTCTCGATTCCGACATCCAGACCGGCGGTCGCCTCGGGATGATCTCTCTTGACGTCCATTTGCGCTCCCTCGTCAACGAGGGAATCATCGAGCCAGCAGAGGCTCTCAAGAAAGCCCAGAAGCCCGACCAGATGCGGGAAAAACTCGCAGAATCCGGATTCAAAATCTGACCCCCATGTTCGAAGATCACAACGACACCATTTTTGACCTTCTCAAGGAGCGCAACCTCGTGCCCCACGACGAGCTGATCGCCGCTTTCGACGAAACGCACGGCACCGGCAAGGCTCTGGCACAGGTCCTGATCGACTCCGGCTACCTGACCGAGAAACAGATCCTCGAGAATCTGGCCGATTACCTCGGGCACCAATACAGGGAGGAGGTGCCCAAAATGGTCGACGAGGAGATCACAAAGCAGGTCCGTCCAAATCTGGCCCGGATGTACGGCGTCGTCCCGGTCCGTGCCGACGACACTTCCATCGACCTCCTCGCGATCGATCCCCTCAACTTCAGCATTGTCGATGACCTCACCTTCACCCTCAACAAGGATATTAACCTGGTTGTCGCCGATCCCCCCGCAGTCGAAAATCTGCTCTACGAAATCTACGGCCAGGGCGACGCCTCCATCGATGACCTCCTCGGCGAGCTGGATGAGGACTCCATGGACGAGGTCGCCGAAGACATTTCCGACGACGACCTAAACCAGCTGGCCAACCAGACGCCAATCATCCGCTTCGTAAACCTGGTTCTCCAGCAGGCTATCAAGGATAAGGCCTCCGATGTCCATTTTGAACCGTTCGAGGATCAGTTCCGTATCCGCTACCGGATCGACGGTGCCCTCTACGAGATGTCTCCTCCCCCCAAGAAACTGGCCATCCCCGTTATCTCCCGGATCAAGGTCATCGCAAATCTCAACATCGCCGAGAAGCGGATCCCCCAGGACGGACGTATCAAGATGACGATCGCCGGGCGCCCGGTGGACTTGCGGGTGTCGACCCTGCCAACCCAGTTCGGCGAGAGCGTGGTGCTCCGCGTCCTCGATAAATCCGTCGTCAATCTCGACCTGGAATCCCTTTCTCTCCCGGACGATGTTCTCGAAAACATCCGCAAGGTAGTCCGCCTGCCCAACGGGATTTTCATCGTCACCGGCCCGACCGGAAGCGGGAAAACTACCACCCTCTACAGCGCCCTCCGCGAGATCAACACGATCGACACCAAGATCCTTACCGCCGAGGATCCGATCGAGTACGAGATCGAGGGAATCATGCAGGTCGCGGTAAACCACCAGGTCGGACTCGATTTCGCCCGGGCACTGCGCTCCTTCCTACGCCAGGATCCCGACAAAATCATGGTCGGGGAGATCCGCGATATTGAAACCGCCCAGATCGCCGTCCAGGCCTCGCTCACCGGACACGTCGTACTCAGCACCCTCCACACGAATGACGCCTCGGGCGCCGTCACCCGGCTGGTCGACATGGGGCTGGAGCCGTTCCTGATCTCCTCCTCCCTGGAAGCCGTCCTCGCCCAGCGCCTGGTGCGCCGGATCTGCCGCCACTGCCGCCAGGAGTATGAACCCGACTCCGAGATGATCGACCTCCTCGGGGCCGACCCCCTCGAGGTCGCGGATAAGAATTTCTACTTCGGCGAGGGCTGTGCCCATTGCAGCAATACCGGCTATGCCGGGCGAATCGGTCTCTTCGAGATGATTATGGTGACGGACCCGCTGCGGGAACTCATCAATAAGCGCTCACCCACCCTGATGATTCGCCAGAAGGCACTCGAACAGGGGATGCGCAGCCTCCGTGAGGACGGTCTGCGTTCCATCTTCGACGGGAACACAACCATCGAAGAGGTCCTAAAATATACTTGATCGCATAACCGCCCCGCACTAGCCTCCCTTCCTCGTTTCGATTTTCTCCGCAATCATTCAAGATCTCCTCCTCTTACAACCATGCCCCAGTACTCCTACAAAGCGATCGACGGCAACGGCAAAGAACGCCGCGGCAACGTAAACGCCGATTCCCCCGAAGCGGCCAACAGCCAATTGACCGACATGGGCTTGATGCCAACCCAGGTCGTCGAAGCACAGGGCAAGACCAAGGGCAGGCGCGGGGGAGCGACCAAGGCTAGAGCCGTTAAGAAGAAAAGCTCTCTTTTCGGGCGCATCAGTAATCAGGAGTTGACCCTCTTCACCCGCCAGCTCGCCACCCTCCTCCGCTCGGGCGTGCCCCTCCTCCGGGGTCTCGATGTCATGGAGCGGCAGGAGAAAAACGCCAAGCTCGCCGCCGTGATCAGTAGCCTCGCCGAAAACGTTCGCTCGGGAAACTCCTTTTCGGACGGACTCACCCAGTACCCCAAGTACTTCGACAAGCTCTACGTGAACATGGTCCGTGCCGGTGAGGCCGGCGGGGTCCTCGAAACCGTACTCGACCGCCTCGCCGGGTTCATGGAGAAATCTCTTCGCCTGAAAAAACGCGTGAAATCGGCGATGGTCTACCCCGCCGTGGTCGTCTTCGTCGCAATCGTTATCGTGGGTCTCCTCATGGTCGTGGTTGTCCCCAAATTTGAACAGATCTTCGAAGATATGCTCCGTGGAGCCGCCCTCCCCGCGCCCACCCAGCTCGTCATCGGGACCAGTCGGTTTATTCAGGATAATATTTTCATCGTTCTCGGTGCGGTCGTCGCAGCCGTGATCCTCCTGAAGTTTATGGTGAAAACCCCCGCCGGCGCGCGAATGGTGGACTGGACCGTCTACAAATTGCCAAAGATCGGAGATCTCCTCGGCAAGGCCAATATCGCCCGCTTTACCCGCACCTTTGGCACCCTCCTCGCCAGCGGAGTTCCCATTCTCGACGCCCTCGTCATTACCCGCGAAATCGTCTCAAACCGCTTCTTTGCCGACGCAATCGGGCGCATCCATGACCAGGTGCGCGACGGGGAATCCGTGGCCGGACCCATGGCAAACGAGAAAGTTTTCCCCTCAATGGTGACCAGTATGGTCGAGGTCGGGGAGGAAACCGGCGAGCTGGACGAGATGCTCAGCCGGGTCGCCGATAACTACGACGAAGATGTGGACAACGCCGTGAACGGGATCACCTCCATCATCGAACCCGTGATGATCGTTTTCCTCGCTGTGGTCGTCGGCTTTATCGTCATCGCCCTCTTCCTGCCAATCATCCGAATCATCGAAACCCTCAGCTAAGGAATACCCATGAACCAGCCAAACCCAAACCCAAACTCCGGGCGGTTTGATCGCCGCTGCTTCTTCTCCCGCTCTCTTCTCGGCCTCGGTGCCGTCGCTCTGGGCGGAGGGTTCGCCCGCTCAGCGCTGGGTGCCGAGGCAAAAGCCTCTTCCGTCCCCGCCCGACTCGATTTCGAGTCCGAGACCTACCCCTTCGAACTCCCGCCCCTGCCCTACGCCTACGACGCCCTCCAGCCCTCCATCGACGCCCGCACCATGGAGATTCACTACACGAAGCATCATGCCGGATACGTCCGCAAGCTCAACGCCGCCCTCGAGGGGCACCCCGAACTCCACGACCTTACCCTGGGTGAATTGCTCACCAACCTCGACGATGTCCCCGAGTCGATTCGAACCGCCGTTCGCAACAACGGAGGCGGCCACCTGAACCATTGCCTGTTCTGGTATTCTTTGAGTCCCGTAGATAGCCCCCCTTCCGACGAGCTGGAGACAAAAATCGTGGTCTTCTCCGGTGGGCGCGAAGCCCTCCTCGAGAAAATGGTCAATGCGGGCCTGGGCCGATTCGGAAGTGGCTGGGCCTGGCTTTGCCTGACCCCCGAAGGCGATCTTTCGATTCTCTCCACACCGAATCAGGATTCGCCCTGGATGCAAAATTCGGAGCTTCGACCTCTACTCGGAGTCGATGTCTGGGAACACGCCTACTACCTCAAATACCAGAATCGTAGAGGCGACTACCTCCGTGCCTGGACCGGTCTCGTCGACTGGGCAGCAGTGAGCGAGCGGCTCGCAAGCTGAGGCACGCATCCCGGTATCCCATCCCGGGCCGGGAAAGACCCTTTCACCGGATCACAGGTTCAAGATACAGCTCGAGGTCGCTGGATCAGCCACTTTCATTTTCCACGATCAGCCCCCACGGTCTTTTTATTTCGCCTCGGGATGCCGCATAAAAAGACATCTGAGATCGAAAATTTGAGATTTGAAATTTGAAACGCTGCCCATCAAAGACTTCTGGGTCTAAATAAAAATTCCACGATCAGCCCGAGGCACCCGTCCTTCGATCTTGTCCCCTCGCTCTCCTCTACGCTACGGTTCTCTCCCATGAGCGAATCGACTTCCGGACAATGCTGCGCCCCGCGCGCCGATGCACCCACGCCGGGATGCCCGACCCCATCCCGCAGCGGCGACACCCCCCTTCGCACCGAGCCAGTGACCCACGCCGTCTCCGAATGCAACTGCGGCATGATCCGGCTCGACGGCGGCACCTTCCGCATGGGTTCCGAGGACGAGGATGGATGGCCTGCCGATGGCGAGGGACCCATCCGCGAGGTGACGATCGATCCGTTCTACGTCGACCCGACCACAGTCACCAATGAGGAGTTCGCGAAGTTCATCGACGAAACTAGCTACCGGACCGAGGCAGAACGCTTCGGATGGTCCTACGTTTTCGCCGTCCTCCTGCCCAAATCCAAACAGCGCAAGCTCCGCAACTCCCAGACCGTCCAGGGTCTCAACTGGTGGTACGCCATCGAGGGCGCGACCTGGCGCAAGCCCGAGGGTCCCGGCTCCAACATCCTGAAACGCATGGACCACCCGGTCGTCCACGTCTCCTGGCACGACGCCCAGGCCTACTGCGAGTGGGCCAATAAACGCCTCCTCACCGAGGCCGAGTGGGAATATGCCGCCCGCGGTGGCGAGGACCAGACCCGCTACCCCTGGGGAAACGATCTCACCCCCGGCGGCAAACACCGCTGCAACATCTGGCAGGGCAAATTCCCTCTCGAAAACACCGCCGCCGACGGCTTTATCGGCACCGCCCCCGCCCGCCACTACCGCCCCAACGGATTCGGACTCTACAACGTCTGCGGCAACGTCTGGGAATGGTGCCGCGACTGGTTCAACCCAACCTGGCACCTCACCGCAACCCGCTCCAACCCCACCGGACCCGACTGCGGCGAACAGCGAGCCATGCGCGGAGGCTCCTTCCTCTGCCACCAATCCTACTGCAACCGCTACCGCCTCGGCGCACGCACCGGCAACACCCCCGACAGCTCCACCTCCAACTGCAGCTTCCGCTGCGCCCGGGATGTGCCGTAACCGCAAAAGCAACGCTTTCAACTCCCCTCCCCCCAATTCCCCTCCTGTCGCGAAGCGATAGGAGGGGAGGCCGCCAACAGCCGGTGGGTGGTCTCTTCTGCGATTCGGCGTTCGATGTTGGACGTTGGACGTTGGACGTTCACCGTTCGCCATCTCAATCCCGATTACGATTACGATTACGATTACGATTACGACGAAGCCTTCGCGAAAAGACAAAAACCTCCCCCCGCGTAGCGGAACGGGGAACCCGTTTCGATCCCCCTTCCTCCCAACCTGCCCGAGGATACCGGGGGTGATGCCGACCGGAGGGTTACGGGGGAGGGTCATGAGAGATGGTTCTCAGGAATTTCTTAATAGCTTCAATGGGGCTGCGCTCCGAAGAGCGCGGAGAGTTACCCGGTCGATGAGCCGGATGGCTTCCTCCTGAGTGCTTCAATGGGGCCGCGCTCCGAAGAGCGCGGAGAGGATACCACCTGAGACCCTTCTCGAGATATATATGGAGCTTCAATGGGGCCGCGCTCCGAAGAGCGCGGAGAGCTGTCGAGGAGGGCGCCCAGGAGAGCGCGGCGGATGAGCTTCAATGGGGCCGCGCTCCGAAGAGCGCGGAGAGGCCACCGAGATCGGAATACGCAGCTCCGTCGGGGCTTCGCTTCAATGGGGCCGCGCTCCGAAGAGCGCGGAGAGGAGGGGATTACGTCATCACGGAGCCGAGAGTTGGGTTGCTTCAATGGGGCCGCGCTCCGAAGAGCGCGGAGAGGGCGGCTTACCCCGCCCTCTACATCCCGACCCACGAGGCTTCAATGGGGCCGCGCTCCGAAGAGCGCGGAGAGCGAATCATACTGATTCGGAATTGGTCAGGGAGAAAAGCTTCAATGGGGCCGCGCTCCGAAGAGCGCGGAGAGTTGGTCATATAGTGCGGATAAATCCCCCTCCGCATAAGCTTCAATGGGGCCGCGCTCCGAAGAGCGCGGAGAGCGGGTTAACGGCGCAAGTCAAGGCGCGCTGTATGTCCAGGCTTCAATGGGGCCGCGCTCCGAAGAGCGCGGAGAGATTGATGTCTCCGATGACGTAGGAGTTGGCGTAGTGGGCTTCAATGGGGCCGCGCTCCGAAGAGCGCGGAGAGGAGGCGTTCGTTTTTTCGCGCACCTGCCGACTTCGTGTGGCTTCAATGGGGCCGCGCTCCGAAGAGCGCGGAGAGCCGTCTTGTTCTGCATTTCTGCGGGTGCTGGTGGCCTGTGCTTCAATGGGGCCGCGCTCCGAAGAGCGCGGAGAGGTCTGCTCTCTGATCGGTTTGACCGGTCCACGGGAGCGTCGCTTCAATGGGGCCGCGCTCCGAAGAGCGCGGAGAGCTCCCTTATGTTGCGGGGCATCACGGCGGAAAGGGTCTTTGCTTCAATGGGGCCGCGCTCCGAAGAGCGCGGAGAGCCCGCAACGGCATGAACGGAGGAAGCAAATGAATGAACGCTTCAATGGGGCCGCGCTCCGAAGAGCGCGGAGAGAGCACTTTTCATTGTTTTGAACCTCGTCTTGCTCGGCTTCAATGGGGCCGCGCTCCGAAGAGCGCGGAGAGGCGTTTACAAATCTACCAAAGAGGTAGAGGACAGGTTGCTTCAATGGGGCCGCGCTCCGAAGAGCGCGGAGAGAAAGTTTTTGATGCTGGAGGTATTGAAGAAGATACAAGCTTCAATGGGGCCGCGCTCCGAAGAGCGCGGAGAGCGCGGGCCTTCGATCCTCTTGATGGACAAAGGTTCGCGCTCCGTCAAGCGAGAGGTTGTCATTGAGGGCTGTTTGTTGCCGATATTTTTGCCTGTTGCGGTCCATATCAATCTGCAAAGGGTTGGGAATCAAGACGTGCGAGAGGGTGCGGAGATTTCGTTACCACCGAACCGCTCGCGGTGAATCGAACTGTCAAAGAGCGTCATTTACACACAGGCTCAGGCTAGACTACGTAGCAGGGTGCGTCCATCTTCGAATACTGGAGACCTAATGAAGTCACGGTTCTCTCCCCTCGATGGCTGCTTACCCCCAGATCGACAAAGAGCACCTGATCCTCGTCGTGTTTGATGATCTTCTGCAGTTTCGTCTCGAACTCGACCTTCTCCTGCGGGGTCAGATCGCACTCGAACACCGAGAGCTGGAGGTGGATGCCATACCCTTTGCAGGTTTTGAACACCTTGCGCAACCGCTTCGGGTCGCAAATGTCGTAGGTTACGAAGTAATTTCGGCGCATTTTCTGGTGGAGTGGTGAGAGTAGTGGAGTAGTGGAGTGGTGAGAGTAGTGGAGTGGTGAGAGTAGTGGAGTCGTGGAGTGGTGGGAGTTGTGGATTTTGGGAGTTGGGAGTTGGGTGGTTGTGGGGGTCGACAACTGTTAAAGATTAAGCGAGAATTCGGCAATGGGTAATGAAAACACATGGATGGTGGAAGAGAGTGGAGCGTTGTATCATCGGCTGCGAATTTACGACCGTGCCGGTCGGATCGGCGACGAAGTCTGGAGGTTGGTTTCAACATGGGATTTTTTTGCAAAAGACACCATTGGAAAACAGTTGGTTCGAGCTGCTGACAGTATCGCCGCAAACTTAGCGGAAGGATCGGGCCGGGGCACTAACCCGGAGATCCTCAGATTCGCACGGATCGCAAGAGGCTCGCTCTGCGAAACCCAACACTGGATCTCGCGAGCCAAAAAACGAAAACTGGTCGAAAACCAGATAGCCAACGAACTTGAGAACTCCCTGGAATCCCTCCTAAAACAAGTCAACGCCTTCATCTCTAAAATGTCCCAAAAACCATAACCTCACCACTCAACAACTCCACCACTCCACTACCTCCGAATAAAAGGTGGATATTGTTCAATCTCTCCGGTGAGGACGCGGGCCAGGAGCCGGAACTGGAGTTCCATGGCCCGCCGGTAGCTGACCTGGTAGCCGAATACGGGGTGGTTTACAGGGCTGTTGATTCGCTTTTCATAGGCCAGGAAGAAAGTCTTCCGGCCGGAGGCTGTGAGGTTGACGGCTTCTCCCGCCCGCACAAAATCGTTCTCCTTGAGCATACCATTGTTGATTAAGGTGAGCACCACTGACTCCGCGACGATGGGACGAAACTCTTCCATGACGTCCAATGCGAGCGCGGGTCGGCCGAAGCGCGGTTGATGATAAAAGCCGACATACGGGTCGAACCCCGCCGCATAGGCGGAAAGGGTGCAATCCCTTGAAAGGAGACTGTAGGCGAGGGAAAGCAGGGCGTTGACCGGATCGCGCGGGGGCCGCCGGTTCCGGCCTGAAAAGTCGAAGGGGAACTCGAGTTGTTGTCCGGCTTCCTGTTCCCCGGATGAGGGAGACTCGCGCTTGCTCTTGATCATCCCGCTGAAGAGGGAGAAGTAGGTCTGGGCGGCGGCTCCTTCAATTCCGAGGAGGCTTTGGATCGAATCGGCAGCCAGAGCGGAGGATGCGGCCCATTTCAACCGGCGAAGTGCCTCTCGCGGCGGATCGATGTGGTTGCGCATGAGGAGCGTCCGTTGGTTGCGGATTTTCCCATGGACAAACAACCGCGCGTGGAAGAGAGCCAGCCCGGGATCCGCAGCATGGCGGAACTGCTCGATGCGGGTAAAGACGTTCTTCAGGCTGTGTCCGCGGGTCATTCCGTAAAACCATCCGCCCATGGAGAAATAGGTGACGGGGATGTCGGCTTCGCAAAGAGCCTGGATCAGCCCGGTGGAAACCTGGATCGGCCCGAAGAGCGCGAGGTGGTGGAGGTCGTTGATTCGAAAATCGGCGACGATTTTTCCCTTATCCTTTGCGACCAGGGTGGCGTCCTTTTTCCCGACAAAAAGTCCGGGTGTTTGCAGGTAGAGTGCGCGGGTCTCCTCGGAGGGGGCGATCAGTCGCCGCACATCCTGCCCCGGCTTGAGGTTCGGCATTTTGATTTCGGGGATGTTTTGAAAGGGGCCGTTCTCGATGCGATCGGCTTCCTCGGGGAAGTCTAATTCGAAATCCATCTGCGCGGATTCGGGGAGGTCATGGGGGCGTGTCATCTCGGCGAGCAAGCGTGTCTCGTCGGGCAGGCAAAAGCCAACCAGAGAACACCTCGGGCACTTGGGCGAGTCGTCGAGCGGCGGAGGGATCGGACCGGCGGCACAGACCCGCGCCGCCTCGACTTGGGCCAAAATCCACGCTTCGGTTTCTTCGTCGAGAACGAAGCGCACGCGCTGACGCGTTTCGCGGTAGAACACCAGACCACCGAGACAATCGTACCCGTTTTCGCGGAGAAGGAGAATTTGGATGCCCAGTTGAATCTTGTCGGCGGGCCAGAGTTCGTTGCCCTCGTCGCCCTCGCGGGGACGGCCCTTCTTGTACTCTACCGGCTGATACAACATTCGCCCCGATTCAAGATCCACCGCTCCTTCGACCAGATCGAGTTTGGCGTTCACGCGGAGCCGATCCGAATAGAGGAAGACCGAGCGGGAGTGGATGGTTTCGTTTGGTGGTGGAGTGGTGGAGTCGTGAAGTGGTGGAGTGGATTTGGGGGCTTTGGGGAGTTTGCCCTTACCGGAATCGACCCGCTGGTGCTGGGCCGCCCCCTCGCGGGTGTCGGCGTTGTGGACGAAGACGTTCTCCACGAACTCGTAATAAAAGAGCCGCGGGCAATACACGAACTCATTGAGCATTCGGGCGGAGAGAAGAGCGGGGGGATTTGCCATGATGTTCGAATGTTAAACGATTTGAGATCAATCAATCGGCCCGTGAAGGTTCTCGAATGCCGCACGGGCGGGGTTTTCTGGTGGAAGTTCGCGGAGGTGTCGTTTCTGGGTTTCGATCCAATTGCGTTGGCCTTGCTCTCGGGCGGACTTCTTTTGCCACTGCTTGCGGCTATCGTTGTTGAGGTGGCGTTGGCCTTTGATGTCGGAGTTCTGAAGGGAATCTGCCCAGGCGCGCAATTGTCGCGAGCAGGATTCGGCCAGGGATTTCAGATCCGAAATTTGAGATTTGAAATTTTTTAGGCTCGGGCGTCGTTCAAAGTAGGCCAGCATGGAGCGGGTTTCGCCAGCGGAGCCTCGGGCGATGTAGAGAAAGGCCAGAAGCTCATTAGTGGTGCCTCGCTCAAAGCCTTCGGCGATGTTATTGGACACAGAGAGGGAGCAGCGGTCGATCTGGTCGCGTTTGGACCAGGTGATCTTGTCTTTTGCGGCGAGAATGAAGTCCTCGCAGCCCTCGGCGAGTCGGATGGAGTCTTGCCAGACGGGAAGATCTTCGAATCGTTGGTAGGTGGGCATTTTGGAATTTCAAATTTGAGATGTAAGATTTGAGATCAAGGGGTTAAGTGCTCAGCGTTTCACTCGCTCGGAAGGCAATTCTTATTCTCGTTCCATATTTTCCGGGGATGGCAGGAGTCGGTCTCGGTCAAACGGCAGGTTCTCTTTCGGAGGAACCTCGCCGACATCCCATTCGTCGCGCGTCTCATCGTCGGCGTAATAGCGGAGATAGGTGAGAGTTCCGTCCGGGTCGCCGGGGACGCCGTATTCGTGAGCCAGGATCCGGTGGTTCCACTCGGTGCCGGTCGGTGGAACTGTGCTGATATCGGGCAGAGCACCGAAAACGAGAAGGCGGTAAAGATCCCGGTCGTCGAGGTGGTCGGTGCAGGCGAGGTAGACCCGGATGGATGCGAGGGCATGGATCAAATTCCAGAGGGCTTCGGAGACCTCGACTTCGGTTTCGAGGGAGTCGGGGTCCGTTGCGGTGAAGTCCGCTTCGGTCTTTAGGCGTTCCTCCAGCGTGGATTCCTCCGCCTCTTCGAAGGCGAGGACATGCTTCCAGAAGGCCTCCTGCTGATCCATCGGCATTTCGCCGGTGCCCGCTTCAAAGGTCGGCCCATCGACCCGGTCCATGATCTTTTTGCGAAGATCGCCGAGGCGGAGGGCTTGTTCGATAGGATCGTCGTGGGAGTCGGAATTATCGGTCATTTTGATCAAGTGGTGGAGTGATGGGAGTTTTTTTGTAGGAGAAAAGACGTTGGATTGGTTGCTGTCTCAAGTTGCTGGGTTTTAAGGTCACAATTTGTGACCTTAAAGCGATTTATCGGTCGCCCCGTCCTTTCGCGGAGCGCAACTTTCCCGCACGAGCTTGCCGGTCTCGGGGTCGATGTAAGGTTCTCCGTTTGCGATCTTTCGGCGGATAATCTCTTCAAATATTTCGTTCATGGACTCGTTGGCGCGGAGTTTCTGATCAAAGGAAAGCTGCTGCCAAGAGCGGAGATTCTCACGTTCGGCTCCTTCGAAAGTGGTTTTGGACCAGTCGATGTTTTCGTAGCCTCTGTTCATCAATCTGGAATACGCATGAAAAAGGACCCAATCAATTTTCTCTTTTTCATCTTTGTTCGCCACTGCGGTAGTTCTCTTGGGACTCACCAACTTTGATCGGCGGGGCGTTGGGATTGTCGATTCTCCTCCCGGAGTCGTTGAAACGACGTTTTTGGGGCGCATCGCTCCCGCACATCTCCCTGGCGAAATCCGCCATCTCCTCCACCGCCTTGAGTTTCTCTTCAAGGGAAAGAGCGTGGAACGCCCGATGCTGGGCGAGGCGATGACCCTTCCACGAAGTCTGCTTCCAAGCTGAATCGTCTTCAGTTTTCTTTGTCATAGCTGCTCGGCTTGTTATGGAGAAGGTTGAGTTCGTCGATATCCGCCAGGTCAAGAGGACGCCCGGCTTTCTCCTTCATCGCAAGAAGAGTCTTCAGGGAAACGATCCTGATTTCAAGATCCTTGCCGACCTGCCTCACATCCGCTTCCTCCAAGGCTTTCTGAAAATCGAAGGGTTCATCGATGAATACGTCGATCGGGGTCTCCCGATGCGAATCACTCCAGAATTTCAGCACCTTCATCCCCTTCTCCTTGATCCACCGTTCACGACAGCCGGGGTCGGCGAACTCCTCGGCGGTGATCGGCACTGATGGGCGATAACCGATCGAATCCAAAGCGGCGAAAGCGCGTAGAATGGCTTCACGCTCCAGCCGGATCACCAGATCCACATCCTGAGTCAGCCGCCCGTAACCATGATGAATCACCGCAATGCCTCCGACGACGATGAAGGGAACCCGCGCATCCTTGAGCGCCTTACAAATCGCATCAAAACTGTCTTTTTTCATAACGGGGAAACAGGGACGAAGAGGCCGAGGCCGAAGTGGGAGGAGTGCCCGAGGGCGATGGGGCCGGGGACGGGGTCGGGGAAGGTGAGATGGAAAAATGCAGCAGGACGCTTTCCTCCGTCGTCGCCTCGCTTTTGGCGGAAGCGTTTAAACTGGATTGCACGCTCTTTGAACGCTTCTTTCGACGGACACCACCTGCGGGTATTGCCGTTTTCGTCAAGGAGCAGTTCTGCGCCGACGTCTTCCACTGTAAACGGTGGCTCCGTGCGCTCGATCCAGCGTTGAAGTTCGAGTTTGAACTGGGACAGGACGAATGCGTGTAGGGCTTCTTGGCTTCGAGGCTTGTGGCGTCCGGAAGTCTTGGGGAGTCTTGGGCTGATAAAAGGGGTTGCCGAAATCGAGCAGCGGCTCGGTTTGAGCGGTCCCGGCTGAAATTCATTGACAACGCCCATGCCGAGGAGGATCGGACGCAAGGGATGCGTAGACTCGTTCCGCTTGCGCAACTTGATTTGGCGAAGCTTGTCGATGGCGCGCAGGTCTGCGTTCGAAAAACCATCTCTTGCGAAGAGTGTCAGATGGTCGAGTCGTCCGTCCCCATCTTCATCGGTCGGGAGGTAGTAGCAGTGCCTATGTCTCGTGATAAGCATGCCATCCGGTTCTTTTCCGGAAAACATGCGCGACTTGCCGTGCACGCCGTCCTTTGCGGTCAGTCGTCCGTAAATTCCCATCAGGTCGAAGCGCGCCGCTTCGGCAACGCGAAGGGTGTCGGTCAGTAAGGGCAGAACGGTTGAATCCAGCGCGAAACGGGCAACCTGCATTGGCGGCCGCTCTGTCCGTTGTGTTTTTGGTTTTGGAAGCGAAAGGGCCTTTTTGTCGCGACCATAATCAAGCCACTTCGCGCCCGGCGGCATGGAGAGGCGTTGGTCGTGCAGCCAGAGTGATTCCATGCAGAGGTGCCAATCGGGATCGTATAGAACGCTGACCGATGTCGTCTTATTTTTCCCTCTGCCTGTGGTCTTCTCGAATTTCGGATTATGATCGTTCGCGAATGCCGTTTCCGCATCGACGCCCAGCACTCGGACGATTTCTTTCTCGGTGGCGTTGCCATTGAGGGGACCGCAGTTCACTGCACGGGCGGCCGCCTGGGAGGCTGCTGAATTGAGCAGCCTCCCTTCACACCAGCTTTCGGCGCGACCGAGAGTTCCAAGAAGGGGCAGCAGTTTTTCAAGGACAGCGCGGTCAGGCTCCGCCAATTCGGCCTCCCGCCAGAAGACTTGAAGGGGATCGTCCTTCGCGACGGCGACGAATGAGTCGAAGACGAGGGTTTTGTCACCGGGGCCTTTCTTAAACCATGGCATGTAGTGGCGGGTATGGCTGAAAGTGGCTGGTGGCAGGTAAAATTCCGGGGGCGCGGCCAGAGCTGTCAGAATGCGCTGCATTGTGGCGTCGTCCGCAAGGGAATCGGCCTTGCGTTTCCATGTGGCCACCAGTGCCCGCAACAGCCGCCACGGCGAAGGCGGCCACTCGACCGCGCCCTCGTTCACATGGCGGCCCCATGGCGTGGCGTGGAACCGCCCGGCGGGGAAAGTGAGTTCGATGGCGATCATTCTGGTTCGGACTCAAATTCGGGTTCGCTTGTGGCTTTCTTGGCCGCTTTTTTTGCCGCCTTTTTGGCAGCAGCTTCCCACTTGACCTTGGAAATGCGCGGGTTGGCGAAAAGGCCTTCGATTTTTCCACAGGCTTCGATCTGATTTTTGACCTCCGCCAGCAGTGTCGGCTCATCCGGCACTTCAAATCCGGTTGGGCGGGTGACCTTGAGGTCGCCGAGCACATCCAAGTCGCAGGCCGTGCGCAGGCGTAGGCCGGTCGAAAGGAATCGACGCACCTTCAGCAGTGC
This sequence comes from uncultured Puniceicoccaceae bacterium, assembly GCA_964633135.1. Classification (GTDB taxonomy): domain Bacteria; phylum Verrucomicrobiota; class Verrucomicrobiia; order Opitutales; family Puniceicoccaceae; genus Puniceicoccus. The sequence continues at coordinate 41,182 of CAZWFJ010000002.1, forward strand.
CAATGATATAAGCAACTTGGTTGCCTCCTTGGGAAGGCCGTAGCCGCGCAATAAGGCTATATCGAGGTTGAAGTAGGCGTTGATCTCCTTCGCGGTAAATTCGGTTTTGGGATATGGAACATTGCCATACCCATCATCCGCTGAGAGTCCTAATACTTTTGGGCTTGGAAGAATGTGATCAATCTTCGTTCCACCGCTTTCAACGGTTTGAACGCCGGAGGCTTCAATAAACCCAGAAATAGCACGCATGATTCGAAGCCGTCCAGCAACCTTTTCCAAGAAAAGTCCATGGAGTATTGAATTCGGGTCCCACTTAAAGACTGTCTTGATAAATTTACTGTGGTCAAAGGTTCCCGGGATTTCATCTTCATCCGACTTTTTTTCACCTTTCTTTTTTCGCTTCTGCTCAACGCGCAAGCCCATGTCCGCCATGAAATCTCTTTGGAATGCGCTATTCGATTCATTTTCTTTCGATTCCCAGATGTAGGGAGAATTCAAGCGATGGAACTCTTGAACCGTGTGCGTCTTCCCGAGGTCGCCACAGTCAATCCGCACATACGGAAGCCCCCGAATTTCTTCAATGAGATCGTCAGCGGCGTCGTCCCAAATCGAAAACTCGAGGCGATTGGCAACGGACTGGGCGGATTCCACCAGGAGCATTTCGGTGCCGTCGGGTGCCTTATACCGGGCGGGGCCGAGGTCGGCGAAACCGGTTGGCTGAAAACGGTCGCCTTGCAGCGGCTTGAGTTCGGCTTCAAGGAGAAGCCGCGGGGTTTTTTCGAGGGTGTTGTAATCGAGTGACATATTATTCGGATACTGGGTTGTTGGTTATTCGGTTTCGGATGAGAGAGTAGGAACAGGTGAGGATTCCCGCTCGCTCTCGTCGCGCTTTTTGCGGCGGACGAGATTCCAGAGGTGTTCGAGACTGTCTTGTTTGACAGGGAAGAGCAGGGCGGCCGCGAGGCGAGCGGGTTCGAAGCCATAGCTTTCGGCTTCCCACTGAACCGGAGCGGGGGCAAGGCCGGAACTGCGCAGGCGTCGGGTGGCGATGTCCAGGGCTTCGTCGAGGCGGTTTGCCTGGATGAGGGGAACGAGGCGAGGCTCGGGTTTAATGGCTTTTATCTTTTCACGGAAATCGTGGGTGACGTGACCCAGCGGCTTTTCTTCGGGATGAACATTCGGGAAGCACGTTTTGAGAAGGGCATAGGCTCGCGGCACGTTTTCCAACGAGCCTTTGGCGGGCTTCCATTCGATCCGGCAGCAGATCAGTCCCCACAGCAGCTGTTCGATTTTGTCGTCGTCGAGTTCACCGTGGATGAAGCTCGCAACTGTAGCCGGGCTGACATGACGGTTCGATATAATGGGGACGCAGGGCAGGCTGAGACGTTTCCAGTCGAGGAGGCGACGGTCGAGCACCGCGCAAAGGTTGTCCGTCAGGGCACCGCGGTTCCAGACAACTTTCGCGGAGTCGTCCTTCCAATCGTAACGTCCTTTAACCCAATCGATGGGCTCCAGGTTCGCCCGAATGCCGGGGTAGCCCGCGACGCCCTGAATGCCGGCGAGGGCGGCGGCGATTCTGAATTCGTCGGAGCCATCGGCGGCGCCGTCTACCCAATCCGAGGAAAGTTTCTGCAGGGGATGAAGCCATGCACTTTCACGGAACTTTGGCCCTTGGGCGGCTTCGCGTTCGGCTTGTCCGAGGGCAATCAGAATGGTCTGAAAACGTTCTTTTTCGCCGAAGCGGCAGTAGTCAAAGACGGCTGTGTCGAGGCGTCGCAAAGCTGCGTGGAAGCGTGCGGGCGTCTTGTCCCCACATGCGCGCCGGTAGCGTTCGATCCAAGGATCAGCCTCGTGCAGGAGATCGACATTTGGTTGGACCTTGACCTCGAAACGTCCGAGGAGAGCGGCAGTATTGTAGTTGTCTCCGCCGACACGACCCTTGACGATGCCGTAGCGGGCGAATGTGTCGATCCCGCGATCCACTCCGAGCGAGGCTACAGCTTTTGCAAAATCAACGCCTCGTTCAGATTGATTTCCGTTCCACTCGGATCGACCCTCGGAAAGAAGGGCTTTGATCTCTTTTATGCCACAATACCGGTGCCACATTGGCAACCACAGCTCTTGGCCGGTGTTTTCCTTGTCGCCAAGCGAGTCACTATCCGTTGCGGAGGTTCGTGTTTGAAAGGGGAAAACCGCGTGGCTTTTCGAGGCACCAAGTTTCCTGGAGACAGCGCCTGCAAACATGACGCATCCCTCGATGGCCAAAATGAAATCCCATGGGTTGCCGAATGATGCGCGTTCGAAACCTTGCCCGGCATTCGGACCTCCCACCGCGCCGGAATGGTAAAGGGAGGATGTGCGCTTTTTGACCAGGAAATCGGTAATCGAATCAAAAAGACTGGCATGTAGTCGTGAGATGGACTCTTTGGCCTGGGACTTTAGAATTTCGGATTTGGCTACGGATTTTTGTTCATCGAAGTCGGGCAATGAATCCCAAAGATTCTGCATGAAGTTATCGGAAAAATGGGTATTCCCATCACTTCCGCCTCCGCTGCCCAATAAGGTGTTCAGCTTCAGGTCTTCACCGGTTAGTGCACTTGCGGCATCGATCCAGTCGTCAAGGTGCCGGACTGGAAGCGTTCGCAGGTAGGCAAGGGAACGCGCTTTCGTCGCGCCCTTCATTTGCTCTTTCTTTTCGATGCCAACAACCTTCAAGGCATTCATGCATGCGTGAAGCGCGCACCGGTAATTATTGAGTCGATCCGTTTTGTTTTCGATAAATGCTTCGATTATTGTGGAACCAGCAGGTGTCTTTTTGTGTTTGGAAGGGTTTTTGGATGGCTTTACTTCAAAGAAGTCACTGCCGCTCCAAGGCACCACTACGGGCGTGGGAACATAATCGTTGTAGAAAAACTCAACCAGACTCTCTTTGCTTAATATCGTTCGCACTTCCAGCTTTCCGTCTTTCCATGCCGCGCGGCAGGTTGAGTCGGCTTGCTCGGAAACAAGGCGGAAGACGCCGAGGGCCTTGAGGTAATTCATCAAGGGCTCGGGAGTGCAGCCGGGGAGGGAGATGGTGTTCCTCTGTTCCACGCCGGGAGATTGCGCAGTCGGGCTGTTCATTCTTTGTCTCCTCCCAGCTGCTTTGCCGCGCGGGCGGTGAGGGTTTTCATTTGACGGATGGCGATGGCGTTGAGGCGTTTTACGCGGTTGGATTGGGGAAGCTCCATGTGGATCAGCTCAGCGTTCATATTTTCGAGATTGGCGAGGACGAGAAGTTGTTCGAGGGTGGCGTGGTCGCGCATGTTGCCGTCCTTGTCGGGGTTGGCTTCGCGCCACTCCTTGGCGGTTTGACTGAAGAGGGCGACGTTGAGGAGGTCGGCTTCGCTGGCGTAGGTGAATGCGGCCTGCTGAGGCGTGACTTCAGGCGGGATGAGGTGGCTCTGGATGGCGTCGGTGTGGATGCGATAGTTGATCTTGGCGAGGGTGCGGTTGAGGTTCCATGTGAGGGAAAGGCGGCGGTTCTCATCCTCTTTTAGCCGCTGGAACTCCTTGATAAGGTAGAGTTTGAATTCGACGGAGACCCAGGAGGCGAATTCGAAAGCCACATCCCGGTGGGCATAAGTCCCGCCGTAGCGGCCGGCTTTGGAAACAATCCCTGCAGCGCCGGTTTTATCGATCCACTGTTTCGGGGTGAGCGTGAAGCTATTGAGGCCCGCCAGTTTTTTAATCCCGTCGAATTCGACGGGATTAAAATCGGGGTTGTGAAGCTGCTCCCAAATGCCGAGCAGTTCGAGGGTGTTGCGATTGCGCAACCAGTTGCGGATAAGGTCGTCCGGGTGCTCTGCATTCCTGGACTTCGCGATGTCTGTCAGGGAGATGAAGTCCTCGTCGTCCCGCCGAATGACGGCAATCTCCGTCCCTTGGACGTTGATCTTGGCGCTGCTGTACTTTTTTTTCATGCGCGTTGTTGCTTGGGGTCGGTTTCGGAGGATTTCGCCGATCCTTCAGGTTCCTTGGAAGCGCGTCCGTCGGCGGCGCGGAGGAGGGTTTCGAGGAAGGCAAGACGGAAGGGGCCGAGTTGGTCACGCAGGGTGAGCACACGCTCGGCCCAAGAGGGTTGATCGAGAAAGGGCGGTTCTTCGCCGAGGCCGAGTTCCATCGGCTCCAGCGACAGTTTTACGGTGTTGGCGGTAGCACCATCGCCGAGGTCGGTGCCGGGCAATTCGTCGCCGTCCCAGATGCCTCGGGCAAAGCGACGGTCTGGGTTGTTTTTGTCTTTCGGCGGCTGCCACTCCTTCGGCAGGGAGCGGATGGAGAGGCGGACTTTGCCGTGATGGGCGGCGATGAGGTAGGCGGCGAGGTCGCGGGCTGGTTCGGGCAGCTCGGAAAAGCCCGAATCGGTTAGCAGGATGCCCAGAGCGGAGGCCAGCTCGTGCCGGAAGTGGGGACGGCGCTCGTCGTCCTCCTTTGGTTTTTGAGGAATGCGTCCTTTAATCCAAGCCGCATCGGGTGCTTTGGCCGGGGGGCCGTCGAGTTGGGCGGCTTGGAGGGAATCCTGCTTGAGCTTTGCCTGAAAGGCCGGGTGGGCTTTACCCCAGTCATGCCAGCGAGCGGCATGGAGGAGGATTTCGGCAAAGGTGGGACCTGAGGAGTCGGAAAGTGCGTTGGAAGCAAGGCCCAAGGCGTCAATGAGGCTCTTGATTTCGCGGCAGACTTCGTCTGTGTGCTGGGTGATCGTCTGCCATTGCTCGTGTTCGGAGGCAGAGTCGCCGTCGTAGGCGTCCTCATCGGCGGTGCTGGCGTGGCGGCTCTCGGTAACTCCGACGGGTTCAATGGTTGACTTAGGGTTTCCGTTCCAGCCGGTGGGCAGTGCTGCGGAACCGTTTCCCTGATCGTAGCCGCCTTGGCTGACGTGGAGGAGATAAATCTGTCCGGGGTAAGTGTCGTTGGCGGTTATGCTTTGCCATTCGCGGTCAAGGGCGTTCCAACGCCAAGCGGGGCCGTGATTCTTTGTAAAGGCTCGAAAATCTCCAATGCTCACCGAGCACAACTCGTTTCTTTGAGGTGTTTTCTGGGGATCGTTTTTGTCGGTGTCACCGTTGGGGCTTTTTCCCTGCCAGTGGCGCCAGAAGACGCTGACATGGCTGTCGTCGGCGTCGCGGATGAAGCGGTCGATGTCGAGATCGGCTCCGGCGAGATCGGGCGTGGTATCGAAAAGTTCAATGAGATCTTTGCGGCGGATGACGTGTCGAAATTCGGGGCGATCGGCGTCCGGAGATTCGATTTCTTCGAGAAATTGAATGGCCGCATTGGAAAGTTTGTTCAAGTGGTCTCTAGCCGACTCAAGTGCTTTTGGTTTATAAGGCAGATGGTCCTTTTCGTCGGGTAGGTCAAACCAGTAGACGTGTGCTTCGTCAAAGTGATGGTTTCCGTTGATCAGCCATCGATTGCACCGTCCAAAGCGTTGCACGAGCGAAGACCAGGGCGCGAGTTCGGTGAAGAGTGTATGGGCCGAGAGATCGACTCCCGCCTCGATCACTTGGGTGCTGATCACGATTTTGCCCGAAGGGTTTTGCATAACCGCGTCGAGCACGCGCTGGCGGTCATCGGGTCTGAATTGGGAGTGTAGAAGCAAAAGATTGCCTGCTTCGTCCTTGAGCAGCTTCTTTAATTCATGGTGTAAATCCCCAGCCCGCTTGACGGTATTGACGACAACCAGGTTGAGGCCCTCATCCGACCGTTTCTTGAAGATGAAATCGGCGACTGCTTTGTGGTTCTTCGAGCCGGAGTGGACGTCGGCTTTTTCGAGAGCCTTCTTCGCGGTGCGGAGGGCTTCGACGCGTCCACCGTCCGATTTTTCTGTGTCCAACAATCGGACGGGGTCGGTCGAAAGGGGTTTCTCCGGCATATCGACTGTCTTAAGCCAATCGGAACGGATCGTCGCGCTCATCCACCAGCTTCGGCACTTCGAACTGCCGAGTTCGGTTGTAGCATTTCGAAATCCCTCAAGCTGAGTGGTCGACGCCAGCCCCGCCCCCATGAGCTGCACTTCGTCCATGACCCAGAGTGCATCGTTATTGAGCAACGCGAAGTGCATGGGCCAGCGGTAGCGCGACATGCCGTAGCCGCGGTTGAGGGCGCGGGAGAGGAGCATGTCCTGGGTCCCGATGAGGATGCAGGGGCGCTCGGGGTAGAGGTCCCAGTTGCGCTTGGCGGGGGAGAGGTCTTCGCCGCCCATGAGGATGACGGGGGAGCGGAGGTGGTGGACTGGTGAAGGAGTGGAGTCGTGGAGTGGTGGAGTGGTGAGGTGGTCGAATGGTGAAGTGGGGAGGTCGGTGAAGGAATCCGGCTTTTCGGGGTCGAAGCCGCAGAGCCAGGCCAGATATCTCGTGGTGTTTTCGTCGAATTGATCGCGAGCGTTCCAGAGGTTGATCAACCATCGCTCGACTTCTCCGACGGTCTGCTCGACGAGGGTCCGCATGGGGAGGCAGTAAACGAGGCGGCGGGGCCAGGGCATGGCGGAGCCATGCATTTGAGATGCAGAATTTGAAATTTGAGATTCGGCGCAGCGATTCCAGAGCCAGGCGAGGACGACGCCGGCCGTTTTCCCGAGTCCTGTTGGGATGTCGATGAGGCGGGATTGGCAGTCCGGATTTTCGGCGAGTCGCTTTTGCCACCCGTAGGGCGGGTGGCCAGTGGCGGTTTGGAAAAATGTTTCGTAATCCATAAGATGCAGTCCTTCGTCTAAAGAGGATCGTGCTTCGTTCGGAGCGTCAAGCATGAACATCTGAACATGTCTATTTTTGGTGGCGATCGACTTTTTGGAGGGGGGTGATGCGATTGGGGGCAGCCTTTTTAAACCCGTCGATTTCGACAGGGTTAAAAATAGGGCAGGCCAGACTGCGAACCGATTATCAATTATGGCGACTTCGTCATAATTGACAGCGGAATCGAAATGTTTCTTTCGAGGACTTGGCGTTGAGGGTTGGGTGATGATGGTAGCTGGCAGAATATCCGATGGTGTAGGACATTTGTGGGGGTTGGAAGCGCGTGCTTTGGATCGGCTTGAGCGGGACTTCGAGGAGGAGGCGTGGTGCGTTTTGTAGTGTGCTGGTATTCATAGCTTTATTGGATGATTGATCTTTTGAGGAGGAAGGCGGGTTTGGGTCGTTTACGTTAGGGACGTATCCCGACGGATTGGGAGTTGTAGGAAGCCTGTTCCTCGAAGACGGCGCGGTCGCCCTCGATGAGGGCTTCGAGTTCTTCGGGCTTGGGCAGGGCGACGAGGTAACGGGAGACGAAGAGTTGGCGGTCGTCGAGACCGGCGGTGGCGTATTCGACCTTGGTCTCGGCTTTGTCGGTGCAGAGGAGGAGGCCGACGGGCGGATTGTCACCCTCTTCCATCATCCGGTCCTTCCAGAAATTGAGGTAAAAGTTCATTTGACCGGCATCCCCGTGTTCGAATTTCCGGGTTTTGAGGTCGATGAGGAGGTGGCAGCGGAGGATGCGGTGGTAGAAGACGAGATCGATGTAGTCGTGCTCGTTGCCGACGGTGAGGCGCTTTTGCCGGGCCTCGAAACAGAAGCCGCTGCCGAGTTCGAGCAGGAAAGTCTGGAGGTGGTCCAGCAATGCCGTTTCCAGATCCTTCTCCATGTAGCTCGGTTTCTCCGCCAGGCCGGTGAATTCGAGAATATAGGGATCGCGGATGATGTCGGTGAATGACTGAGGTGAGTCGCAGGCCTGCTCGCGGGCGCGGTTGATGATCGTTTCTTTATCCGAGGAAAGGCCTGTGCGTTCGTAGAGGAGCGATCCGATTTGGCGCTGGAGCTGGCGTTTGGACCAGTTGCCTTTGAGGCATTCGTTTTCGTAGAAGGCGCGCTTCCAGGGGTCATCAATGCCGACAAGTTCCACGACATGGGTCCAAGAGAGGCGGAGAACATTCTCCGGAGCCAAGGCTCTCGGACTTCCTTGGGTTGTTTGAGCGGAAAGATTATCTGAGAAAATGCTCACCACCGGTGAGCCTTTTTCTCCCGGGACGGACGATGCCGGCAAATTGCTCACCGCTGGTGAGGAAATCAATGGGGCCATTTGAGGATAACGCCGGAAGAAGAGTCGCATACGGTCGAGCATCTGGCGGCTGCATCCTGCGATTTGGCGCTCGGCAAGGTCCGCTGCCATCTGTTTGAGCAGGCTGGCACCATAACGTGCGCGCTCTTCTCCGTTCTGCTCGAACTGGACGAGATAAGCACCGATTAGCCAGTTTCGAAGGATAAGGTGACGGTTCACCGCTCCGACCGCCTTCTGTCGGGCTTCCTGATGGGCATCCGCGATTGCGGTTATGAGGGCCTCGTACTTCATTTGCCTTGGGCGCTTTCGGAGGCCCGTCCGTCGGCAGCGCGGAGGAGGGTTTCGAGGAAGGGAAGACGGAAGGGGCCGAACGCGGGGTCGTCTCGGAGGGCGAGCATGCGGGAGAGCCAGGAGGGGCCGCAGGAGGAATCGCCCATGCGCATAACGGCAAGATCCAGTTTCGTCGGCCCGACGGTTGAGCCGTCGGGAAGTTCCACCGCAGGAAGCGGATCGCCGTCCCATACGCCGCGAGCAAAGAGCCGCTCGGGTTCTATGGGTTCGGTTTCGCCGGGCATGGAGCGAAGGGAAAGGCGTATCTTGCCGTGGTGGGTGGCGATCAGGTAGGCGACGAGATCGGAGGGGGCTTGTTCGTCGGGATGATTCCGCAGCCAAGCCAGAGCGGAGGCGAGTTCGTGACGGAAACCCCGACGCCAGGAGTCGGGGAAGCCTCCGCGACGTTCCGCCTTGGCCCAAAGCGTGTCGGCGGCGGGCGGTTCGCCGGATTTTTTCAGCAAATCCTGGAAGGTGGGGTGGGCTTTTCCGACGTCATGCCATTTTGCCGCGAGACTAAGCGCGTCAGCGGTGGTTGCTTCGAGCGCGAATGCTTCGGCGATTGATCGGGCGGTTTCTTCGACTTTCCGGAGGTGTTGCGTGAGGGTAACCCAACCGCCCGTGAAGGTGGCGGGGTCGCGTCCATGGCCGTCCGGAGAAGTTTCCAAAGAAGAACCACATTCCTTCGCGGAGAGCTTGTCCTTCGGATTGCCGGTCCAGCCCAAATTCGAGCGATACCCTCCGGAAGACATCGGCAGGAGGTAGGTTGCGCCCGGGATGGGGGCAAGACGCAGCCGTTCCCATTGCCCGTCGATTGCGTTCCAGCGGTATGTCGGTTGTTTCTTGACGAAAGCGGCGAAAGCTCCGTAAGGAACCCTGACGGTTTCGTCGCGGGAAGGGTGGATCCAGCCTTCTGCCGGAGAGTTGGCATCCGGGTCGAAGTCCCGCCAATAGACGTGAAAATCTGCGTTTCCAGTATCGCGGATATAGCGGGAGACGTCGAGGTCGTTTCCGGAAAGGTCCGGCGTGGTGTCGAAAAGTTCGATCAGATCTTTTCGCCGGATAACGGGGCGAATCTCATTTTCGGGCTTCCAGGATATAGTTCGCAGGTCGGCCGGCGAGGCGGAGGCGCGGCCCGCGAGGCTTTCGCTCGCTTCGCGCAATCCGGAAAAGGCGTAGGGATGCGAGCGGGCGTCTTTGTCGTCGGCTGGTTGTAGATCGATCCAATGGATGGAGCCGCCACCTTCTTGTTCCCCATAGCGGTTGCAGCGGCCGAATCGTTGAACCAGGGAGGACAATGGGGCGGCTTCCGTGATGAGCGTCTTGGCGGAAACATCGACTCCGGCCTCGATGGCCTGGGTGGCGACGACGATGCGATCTCCGGGTTGATGCAACACGGCTTCTTGGGAGCTTCGCTCCGGGCGGCGAAAGCGCGAGTGAACCAGCCCGACCGGCGTGTCGGGGCAGTGGCTGCGGAGGGCTTGGGCGAGCGCCTGCGCCCGTTGAACCCGGTTCACGATAAGGAGGGTAAGCGTATCTTTTTGGTGAGTGTGAGCGGCAAATCGGGCCAATTCGTCCGTGTAGTTCTTGAGATCGGCGGTCTTGTCGCTTGACGGGGCAATAGGGGCTCGCTGGAGCGTTTTGGGTGCGCTCGTCCTTTGGTGAACCGCCGGTTGGTTTTTTTCTTCCCCGGTCAGCGCGAGTGATTCGAGGGAATCCAAGGCGTCCTTTCCGAAGTCGGCCGTGGAGAGTTGCCCGGTGTCGAGCGTCGCGCTCATCCACCAGGTCGCCGAACTTCGTGCGGTTCCCAGCTTCTGCCGGAAGCCCTGAAGTTGTGCGCTGGTTTCTATGCCGACGCCCATGAGCTGGGTTTCATCCATCACCCAGAGGGCGTCGTTGTTGAGCAGGGCAAAGTGCATGGGCCAGCGGTAGCGGGACATGCCGTAGCCGCGGTTGAGGGCGCGGGAGAGGAGCATGTCCTGGGTCCCGATGAGGATGCAGGGGCGCTCGGGGTAGAGGTCCCAGTTGCGCTTGGCGGGGGAGAGGTCTTCGCCGCCCATGAGGATGACGGGACTTCGGAAGGATGAAGGATGAGGGATGAAGGATGAGGGGGTGGCGTTGGCGGGTGCGCCGACGAGCCAGCGGAGGTCGTCGAGGGCTTCTGGGGGCAGGTTCAGCTCATCTGCGTGTTGCCAAAGGTTTCCGAGCCAGTGTTCGACTTCTCCGGCGGTCTGTTCGACGAGGGTCCGCATGGGTAGGCAGTAAACGAGGCGGCGGGGCCAGGGCATGGCCGAGCCATGCATTTGAGATGCAGAATTTGAAATTTGAGATTCGGCGCAGCGATTCCAGAGCCAGGCGAGAACCACCCCGGCAGTCTTGCCGAGACCTGTCGGGATGTCGATGAGGTGGGATTGGCAGTCCGTGCCGGTGTGGGTAGAGGGGCTCCCGGCTTTGTAGTCGTCGCCGTTGGCAAGGCGGCCCTGCCAATCGTAGGGGGGATGCTCGCCACCGGTGGCGGTTTGGAAAAATGTTTCGTAGTCCATGAGGCTGGTTTCTTCGTTAGAAGTCATGGCGTCCGTCGTAGAAGGTCAAGGGTGAACGGATGAACAGCCACTCCTTTTTGCATTTTGGAATCAGTCTACCGAGCGGGGACCCATCGAAATATCTTTTCCCATCCTTACACTGAAGGGGTTCCTTCGGGCGGGGATTCCCGTCCGGGTCGCATTTCGTATGGGCGCAGAATTGCATGGGGGGTGCTCTTATCTAGGACAAATTCTTGGCGTTTAGCGAGCGTTTTACTCGCTGGAGGGCCGGGAATTTACCTGGTTTGGTTTTTCGGTTGGCTTGGAGGGGTTCGGCTCCGGGTTGCCGTGATCGTTGACCGGACTCCCTGCGTTCGACGGTTGGGTCGGGTGCCGGAGGGCGGGGGCGCCTGGTTTCGGGGAATGGCATGATGGAGAGGTTGAGGGGATTGCGGGGGAAATCAAGATAAAAAGTAGTGGGATCGTAACATTTAGTGGAGTGGTGGAGTGGTGGAGTGGTGGAGTGGTGGAGTCGTGGAGTCGTGGAGTAGAGAAGTAGTGGAGTAGAGAAGGGGTGGGGGCGGCTTTGGGGAGTTTGCCCTTACCGGAATCGACCCGCTGGTGCTGGGCCGCCCTCTCGCGGGTGTCGGCGTTGTGGACGAAGACGTTCTCGACAGATTCGTAGTAAAAGAGTCGGGGGCAATAGACGAACTCATTGAGCATCCGGGCGGAGAGGAGAGCGGGGGCGGCCGACTCGTTTACAGCGGACTCTTTCATTGGCGAAAATTTGAGCATAGTTCAATGGCGGTGCAGATTGCAACGATTTCCGGGTGCGCGTATCGGTGCCAGCCACCACTGCTATACGGTGCGGCGAGTCGTGGTCCGTCCTCGTGCCCTTTCTTGTCCTTGGCTGCGCAAGTAGCCGCTTGCCCGGTTTGGAATTTCGAAAAAATCCTGGCCCTTTATGAAGATTCCGCCGTTCCGGAGGATCGGAGGAATGCGAGCAATCTAAAGTCCGACATGGTGCATACACTGTTGCACCTCAATCTGCCGATCAATCAAGTGGCTGCTGATCGGACCGATACAACCGACTATGGGATTGCGGGATCGGCGCAGCCGCTTTCAACTAATTTCTCATGATCGATTTGCCCAAATTCATGGAGCCGCTTCGTCGGCTCGGAGATGGTTTTCCCGAGGAAGCTGTGCGGGAAACACTGCGTCGAAAGGACGAAACCGTGCCGGTCTTGCTTCATTGTCTGGAAGAAGTTGCTCGTTCCCCGGAATCGGAAGAATGGGAAGACGATTTCATCTTGCTTGAATTCGCGATGTATCTGCTGGCGGAGTGGCGGGAATCTCGGGCGCTGGACCCGATTCTCCGGATCGCGCGGCATCCCCGCGTCGATGCACTTTTCGGCGATCTGACGACGGAGGGGCTTCCGTCGATCCTTGCCTCGGTCTGCGAGGAAGATCCAAGGCGGTTGATTCCGCTTCTCGGGGATCGGGACGCCGATGAGTTCGCGCGTGGGGCGGTCTTGGCGGCGTGGGGGAGTTTGATGGAGGCCGGAGTGCTTCCCCGATCCGACCTCCTCGGCCTTTTGATGGAGGCCCACGCGAACTGGTGCGGAGAGAGGCCGTCCTTCGTCTGGGACGGCTGGATTTCCTTGGTGGCGGACCTCCGGCTTCCGGAGCTGTTGTCGGTTGTCGAAGAGCTCTACGAAAAGGGGTTCGCGGATCCGGGGTTCCAAACGCTGGAGCAAGTACGTCAAGCGGCCCGACGGGGACCGAAGACGGAAATCCAATGGAAGCAGGGTTATCGGCTGATCGAAAGCACCATTGATGAAATGGAGTGGTGAGAGTGGTGCCGAAAAGGCAGAAATCCGTTGCATGGCCACATTCTCCAGCATATTCTGGTTTTTCCTTCGTGCATTCCATCTTTAGAGCAGCTCACCAATCCCCCCAGGGGACTTTTCGACACCGTTCATCTCTCCGAGCCGATTCGCCTGGCGGAATGCGACAAGCTGGTGACGGAGATTCAAACCAAGGAGTTCCGCGATGCGATGCAACCGTGCGCAACTCAGGTGGACGGCATCGGCGCCGCGCAGAAAGACTGTCGCCGGAAGCGCGCGGAATCGGCGATCGATTTCTTCCCAGGTGGTGGCATCCACGGGAAGCCAGTGCCAGACACCGGCCTCGTCGTCGGCGTGGAATTGTGCGAACACGGTGGCGTAGCTTTGCGCATCCAATCGGCCTTCCCGCAAGTGGCGATGAAAGACTGCGGCCAATTCCGCTCGCGCCAATTCGCAAGTCGCGATAGCCGACGATTCGGCCGCGAGTGCTCGCACCGTCTCGCTGCCCGGTTCATTCAAGTAACACTTCGCCACGTAGGCCGTGTCGAAATAGATCAACGCCGGTCCTCCTCCAATAATCGACCCGAGTCTCCCTCGACTCGCGGCAGGTCGGCGAAGCCCGCCACGAGTTTCCTTTTGGCAAAGGGCGTGGATGCGGGAGCGTCGAAGGGCACCAGACGTGCGGCGGGGCGGCCCCGGTCGAGAACGACCACGGCGTCGTGCGATGTTGCGGCCTCACGCACCCACTTTCCCGTATGCATGTGCAACTCCCGGATGCTGATCGATTTCATGTATGCACTTTGTGTGACATGGCGAGTGAGGTCAAGGTTTCCCGTGACCGTCGTCAACTCTGTGGATCTTCGGAGGCAAGCAGAGACGCGACGGTTTGGACGCTGGGTTTCAGCTTCGAGGCCTCTAATCAACAAAAATCTTCGGGGCGTGCGCCTTCGGGAAGAATGCCCATCTGCTCGGCCTGGAGGTAGGTCACAACCATTCCGTTCGTCAGCTCGAGCGTGATGAGCGGCTTTATCAGTTCGGTGCGGCAAAGACCGGCCGCGACGTAGCCGAGGCCGAGCTTGCGCTCGATGTCGGTCGCTTTCGTTCATGACTTTGTTGCTTCGGCGGAAATGCGTTGGTAGCGGAAGGTGGTGGCGATGTTGCGTGCTCGGAGGGTTCTGGTGAAGGATTTTGGGATTCCATTTTGGAATGGCAAAGGACTAAACTTGGTGGAACTGAAACAGCTAGAGTTTGGATTGGCGTCTCATTGGCGGGCGTCACTAACTTTGAACGCCGGGGCGTCGGGATTGTCGGTTCTCCTCTCGGAGTCGATTGAATGACGCTTTTGAGGCGCATCGTCTCCCTGCATCTCCCTGGCGAAATCCGCCATCTCCTCCACCGCCTTAAGTTTTAAGGCCATGCTCTGCGCCACATCCTGCGGGATCCGCTGCCAGCGCCTCAGCAGCTTCTCTTCCGGAGGTAGCTGTTGCAAGTTGCTGATGACGTTTTTGAGTTCCATGACCATAGCTTTGCTTGTTTTTTTGCTTTCAAGGCAAGTTTCGAAGCCCGCATATCGGCTGAGCGAAAAAAATCGGAAAAATTCTTAGGGGAGCAAGATGTCTGCCGCAATCCGAAACATCCGTCCAAGATCATTCAGGGTGCAATTTTGTATGCGGGGTAAGTAGAAGTGGCTTCCAGCCGCTTTCCTTCGCTCGCAAGGGGCAAGATGCCGCTTCTACTTTGCAGAAACCCCGCATAAAAAAATTGCGCCCGATCATTCAGGGCGTAACCAGAAGTGCGGGGACAGGGAGAAGTCTTTGTGGGAGATGGTATGAGAAGGAAAAAGTTGAGGCCGCGCCAGCGGTCTGAAA
>CAZWFJ010000003.1:0-50437 GCA_964633135.1 uncultured Puniceicoccaceae bacterium
ACAGCCTCGGAGCCCTCCACATCGAGTTGTCACTCGACTGAACATCGCGGCCAGTATAGCCCAAGGGGCCGGGACAAGCTGTTGATACCATTGGATGCATTTCAAATCTCAAATGTGTTTTCATGCGGCGTTCAGACGCCAAATGAAAACACCCCACCCCAACTAGCCCCACCCCAACAAATGTATGATGGAAAAACGCTGCGGAATCCTCTATACTCACGATTTTATGAAAAGACTCCACCTTATGAAAATGAAAACTGTCCACCTCTTACGCACCTGCTTTCTCTCCATCGTGATTGGCGGCAGCTTGTTCGCCCAGGCGGAATTCTCCTGGCAGGAGCCGCATGCCCAGGTTCTCCCCAACGGCGACCTCGAATACACGCCCAAGACCTATGAGTTCGTCGCGGGCGACTCCGTCCGCTATGTCGACTTCGAGAGCGGTGCGGACGCCAACCCCGGCACCAAGGCCGCTCCCTGGAAGCACCACCCCTGGGATGCGGATGCCACCGGTAATGCCAAAGCTGCCGCGAACGGCGTTCATACCTACGTCTTTAAGGGCGGCGTCACCTACCGCGGTGCACTGACCGTGCCGACCAGTGCCGGCGGCACCGCCGACGACCCCATCCGCCTGACCCGCGATCCATCCTGGGGCGACGGCCCCGCCACGATCAACGGCGCGGAAGTCGTCACCGGCTGGCAGCAAAATGCCCACGCCGATATGCCCGACGGCAACAAGGTCTGGAGCACCGAGGTTGATTTTCTCCCACGCAACGTCTGGATAACGAACGATCAGGGCAATGTCATCCGCCTCAAGCTCGCACGCTGGCCCAACTGGGAAGTGAGTGACCCGCTCGATCACATGGCCGAATGGCCGACCTGGGACAATCCGCAGTGGTGGACGGGGGCCAACAAGGTCACCGTCGACGGTAAAAAACGCCACATTGGCATCGACGACGATCTGCCCGAACCCCTCTCCGACCTGAAAGACGCTACCGTCTGGACCGAATGGGGGATCGTCATGGGCAGCCCCTACCCCACCTACGTCGAGGCTGTCGTCGAGGACAAAAACGGCCTCGCTTTCACCGACACCTGGGCTCCCGGTGCCGGCAACCAGATCATCACCGGCAACCGCTATTACCTGGAAAACCTGCCCAAATTCCTCGACGAACCCGGCGAATTCTGGGTGGAGAAAACCGGCGGCAATTCCGCCAAGCTCTACATCCGCCTTCCCGGCGACGCCAATCCCGACCAAGTCACCATCGAAGCCGCCCGCCACTACAATCTGATTTCAGGCGCGAAGGCGGAGCACCTCCACATCACCGGCCTCACCTTCCGCTTCGGCAACATCGGCTGGGACTACAATAACTTCGTCTGGGCGGCCGAGAACCTCGAACCGGCCGCCATTAAAATCGAGGGCGAAGGCGACGGAATCGTCATCGCCAACAATACCTTTGAGCACATTCACATGCCCATAGACATCCGAGTCGGCGGTGTGCACCAGTCCATCGGAAGCGTCTCGGTCACGGATAACCACATGGTCGACACCGATCTGGGTGCCATCTGGGTGCAAAACGCCGCTCCCAGCGGAAGGGCCGCTACCGCTGACATTGGCTACCTCGGCCACGTCGAAGTTCTCCGCAATCATATCGAAAACGCCGGCTTCCGCATCTCCCGCGGTGCCCACGGCCATGCCGTGGACCTGCGCTGGCCGGCAACCTCCGAGATGGCCGGCAACTTCCTCAACCAGATCGCCGGATGGGGACTCTCCGTCTTTGGCGGAAAGGGCAGTGGACGCAAGGAAACGACCGTCCCGCTCAGCCGCCAGCTCATCCACCACAACCGGATCGAAGATGTCCTCCTTGCCTCCAACGACTGGGGTGGCATCGAAACTTGGCAGGGCGGCAGCCACTATATATTCAACAACGTGGTTATCAACGCTCGCGGTTATAAGAACTGGTTGTATGAGAACAACAGTGAAAAGGCGGCCTTTGGCCATGCCTACTACATGGACGGCAGCTTCAAGAATTATCTGTTCAACAACATCGGCCTCGGTGAAAACAACGCGCTGAATAGCCAATACCAAAACGCCACGGCGATTCAGAACATCATCAGCTTCGAAAACTGGTACTTTAACAACAGCTTCCACAAGTTCATGGAAACCACCCGCCAACAGCAGCCCAATGCGGGCAGACGTTACTACCTCGGTAATGTCTTCTCCGATACCAGCAGTATGCTCTTCCGCCACGCCAACCCAGAGGATGTCGCACCGGATCCCAATGCCGACCACTACTCCCAGGCCGGCGCGTTCTTCTACGACACCATCGCCTATGACGCCAATGTCATTTACGGACTGGACGGACGCCTGGGCACCTTCGAAGAAACCGGCGTCGTTTACGATAGTATCGAAGACTTCAGCGAAGCCCTCAGCAAGGTCAAAGCGATGGTTCCCGACGTGGGCGTGATCACCGATCAGCAGCCGCTCGTCGATCCCGAAGCCATGAACTGGGCACCCGCTCCCGGCAGCGTGGCAAAAGACATCGACACGCTCGTCTTCGTCCCCTGGGTGCTCGCCCGCCCCGTCGGCGAATGGCAGTTTGCCCTCAACCGGGCCAAACCCTCCGAAATCGTCGACGAGGCATGGTTCATGACCGAGGCCTACAATAAACGCCAAAATTACTACAAAGATCGCCCAACCTTCCCGCTCATAGGCGAAGGCATTGATGCCGATAATTACGTGGAAGGCCCCTTGGCCACTTGGACCAAGACCGCCCTCCAACTCAATGGAGAAGACGAATACCTGAAGATCTCCGCAGACAGCTTGCCCAAACCCGGAGGAGCCACCGTGGTCGTTTCCGATGAAACAACCAGTGACGGAGACAGCATGGTCGAAGCCGAACTCCCCTTCGGCACCCTACGCCATCCCGCCGAGGTCACTCCAGGGGACAGCTATAAAATCTACGTCGAACTCGACAAGCCCTACCCCGGACAGGAACTCGGCATGCACATGCATTGGCTGAAAGGGGGCGGCTGGGGCGGCTTTAGCGGCGTCACCTTCCCCCATCGTCTCAGCTCCACCCGCTACGTGATCGACGTCAAAGTCAAGGAACACGCCGGAGCCGTCAGCTACAACTGGCTGCCCTACCTGAGTCCCACCGGTAACTGGAATGACAAAACCCAAAACGCCACCGTCAACGTTGGCATCGCCTTCGATCAACCCACCGATGACGCACCCGAAGGGCCATGGAGCGTCGACATTCTTGACTCCAGCATGATCGTCGAGGCTTACCTGAAAACCGACGACTCCGACGGCATTATCGCCTCCAAGATGTCGGACGGCGTCGGCTACGAGCTGGCTCTCGAAGGGGGCGAACTCGTCTTCCGCGTCGCGACAGACAAGGGCAAATCGGCATCCGCCGCCATTGCCAGCCTCGCCATCGCGGATGGAGATTGGCACCATATCCTGGCGGAGCTGGATCGGGAAAACGGTAAACTCAGCCTCCACGTCGACGGAAGTGGTGCGTCTGTCTCCGTCGACCTTGACGGCGACTTCAAGGGTAGCCTTGGCAACGACGCCGACTTCCTTGTCGGCGGCGGCCCTGGCAAGGCACATCTCGCTGCCACCTTTGACTTCCTCCGCGTCGCTGCCGCCTCGCTCGCGGAGTCGAAGACGAGCGTCGAAGAGATTCGCGCCTGGCAGTTCGACGGCCCCCAATACCGCGACTTCGCCGGCCAAGACCGCCGCGAAGAGAACGCCGCCGGTGCCCTCTCCCGCTAAGGGCCTTCCAAAATGAATCGACTGTAATTCCCAACGGGGTGCGCCAAATCAGGCGCGCCCCGTTTTTTGCCAAACAAATCACCGCCCCCCTACAATTGTTCGACGGCATGCGAAATACATGTTTTTGATAATAAAATCGACGATGGATGCTTGCCCGAAAGGAGCCTTTCGAAAGGAGCCTATGATCGGCCGCAACGAACTTTACCCCAATGTTTGATCAACCGGGACAAATCCCCCCACATTTCCCGGCCTTAGCTGGCGCACCCTCGGCCTCGGCCTGTGCGGCCTCTGTTTTTGCGGATGGGTCGTATCGACGGCCACCGGTCCCCTTGGCGGGCGGCTGGCGAGGGTGCGCTCGCCATGAGCCCGCTCTCCTTCCTCTGATTAGTCCTGCTCGGCGATGCCCTCTGGCGACGGCTGTTTAAACACGGCCTAAGCAACGCCGAGTTGCTCTGTCTGACCTATCTGCTGTTAACGCCCGAATTCTGATCGTATTTTGTCACAGGTTTTGACCGAATTAAGCGTCGTAATTCTTAATTCGGAGCATCTCTACGACATGCTTGGGCGTTTTTTATTTTTTGTCGTAGAAAACCCGCAATTTCACCGAAATGAGATCGTAGCGATGTTCACCGTGATGTCACACCGGTTTTGAATAGCTTTCTTCCATGCAAGTGGCTATACATCAGATTGTTAATCCCTACGACCAAAATGGTAAAACAAGTGTCCATTTTCACCGTTTTTTAGGGGCAACTCCTACGATGAGCTAAAAATCCGCAATTCTCCTCTTAGCCGCTTCCCCATCCGCGCCAAAATGGCTCATGTCGCAGATAAACTCAAATTTACTCCAGATTTCTACGACCAATTTGGCCAAAAATACCCCGATTTTACGATCCCAATTCGGTCGAAAATACGATCAGAAAAAAAGTGCTTACAAGTATTGCTCGTCCAGGAACACCAGCAAACGGCGGATATTCGGCCAGAGCAAGGCGAGCAGTTCCATATCCCCGCTGAACTGGTGCACCATGAGGGGAACACTGGCGATCTGGTTCGACCACCAGGGATCGGACCACTGGGGCAGACGTCCGTCCGGACTCTGGATCATTTTGCCGCCGATGGGCTGGTAATAAGGGATGAAGCCGCTTGCCTGCTGGGCGTCGGCATTGTCTATGGCCCATTTCCGGTAGAAATCCGCAGTATCCCCATTGTAAAGCATGGCTTCCGCCCACTGCTGCCCGTCCATGCCGTAGCCGCGACGTTCGCGCGTAGGATTATCCGTGGGGATGCCGCATTGCATGTTGCTCAAAAACGTGCGCAAAAACATCTCATGCAGGGCATTCACCTTGGGGTTCGAACACTCGAAATGCCCCGTCAAGGGAACGGCGGCGCGCGTCTCAAAAGCGCGGATCGTAAAATCGTCTTCCACCGCTTTACCCGCGCCTCGGATCAGGGCATAACGGAAACCGGAGATGGAAAAAGTTGTCTCAAACTCCGCTTTGCCGTCCTCGCAAAGGATCAGGCGATCCTCCTGGATCCGCCCGCCCTCGATCATGTTCGGTCCGGGTTGATCCAGGCTGTTGGGGTTGCGCTTGCGACTGGTCAGTTCGCTCTTGTGGATCTCAATGGTCTGCCCCGGCTCGCCCCGCGCCACAACGGCCACGCCGCCGCACAGGGTGACGCCGAAATCATAGAGCCGTTCACCATCGCCGATTTCTTCGACGGAAACCGGTGCCATCTTTGGAAAGCGCCCGGTGGGCAGGCAGGTCTGAAACTGCAATCGGCCACTGGGCGGATCGAGCGGAACCACTGGAGTCCAGTTGCCGGCGTCAAAACCCGGCGACGCCCAAGCGGGCTGGTTCAACCGGGCGTCCAGTGTCTCCCCGGCAAACAGCGAGCAGTAAATGACTGGGCTTTGCGCGAAGGTCCAGGCTTCATCGGTCACAATCAGCTCCCGGTTGCCATTAAGAAAAGCCTCGTAATTACCCAGACCGGTCACGAAAAGACAGGCGCGAACCGGTTTCTCGCACAATTCAAAATCGCGCCGCAGCAAAGCCGCGCTTTCCACCGGGTAAAGATCCGGCTCCGGGCCGATCCAGCGCGCCTGCCAGTCGGCGGGTTCCAGTTCCGCCACCACGCACTCGCGGGGTTCCCGAGCCAGGAATGACTCCCCGATTTCATCCCACACCCGCACATCATAGAACACCCGCTGTCCCGCCGAGAGGGGTTTCCCGGCATAGGGCACGGCCAGGCTGGCATCACTTTCCACCTTGCCCGTATCCCACAGCAGATCCTCTGCTGTGTTCAGCGCCGCAGCGGTCGGAGCAACCCGGATCTGGTAAGCCACCTGACGCAGCCCCCGCCGAATCTCCGCATCCTCCCGTTGAGGAAACTTCCAATGAAAAGACGGGGTTTTCCCCGCGAGAAAACTAACACCTCCGACCGGTAACTGCCTGCGCATATCAAAAATCTCCAACGATTCACCCAAAACATTCTTCTGAAAATACAAGGAAGAATAACCCGCCGTGCCCACGCAACAGAGCTTCAGAAAACCTCTTCTGCTAATCATGCGCCAAGGTTCAGTCCAGACGCGGAGATGAGCAAGCGCATGTAATATGAAACGCTTGATATTGATCGCATTTAAAATCACTCTGCCTAACGAACAGTGTGAAGACAGGTGGGAGTGTATCACTGCGTGAGTCGCTGTGTGCGGTGGGCGTTCTTGTGTGGTTGGGATGATTACAGTGGCCGGGACTTCGAGCATCGGCGCGAATGGGTGCGGGATCGCTTGAAGGGACTCAACGGACTGTTTGGCGTGGAGGTGTTTGCCTACGCCGTAATGCTCACAGTCCCGCCACGGGGCAACGCGTGAAGCGCGTCGGGGTCGGATCACACGCATGTCGTGCTGCGGACCCACCCGGATTGGGTGGATTCGTGGAGCGCGGCGAAGGTAGCTTGTGTTCTGGATCGTTCCGGGACAGCCTTTTCCTATGGGTGTCCAAACTCGCCTAGAAAGAAATGAGGCTGCCCCCCGTAGCGGGCAAAACGGTGACATCGTCGAAAAAGGTATCGACCATCCGCGCACGCAGGCCGATTTTTCCAGAGGTGAACTGGCCGTCGTTTGCTTCGAGGATCTTCACGCCATCTACTGAGAAGAAAAGTTGGTCTCCCCGCAGGGCGGCCTGAAGCTGGATTGGGTCGGCAATGGGAGCCTCATAGGGTGCCGTGGCCAGTTCGGTGCGGGTGCCGTCAACGACTTTATAGATCGATACGCGCTTTTCGTCCGGCCAAACGACAAAGCCGTAGTGGTTCTCCTCATCCTGCCAGCGAGCGAGGAGGCCGGATTCCTCGTTTTTGGCAAACTTCATGGGGGTAGAGCGAAACTCCATCAGTGCCTCAATCTGGTAATCTTTCCAATCGGATTCGCCTGCGCTCATCCAAATGTTATTCGCATGCACGCCATTGCTTTGGCGCACTCCGCGCCGCACGTCTTGTGTGTCCACAGCCCAGAGGTTGCGCTGCGGCGTCCACCCATCTGCTTCGCCATCATCAAAGGCATCGAAAAACAAAGCACCTGCCGGTGCGGGGGTATTTTGTGCCTGAAGCGGCGGCTCTTCTCGCGGTGCAACCGGGGGCTTCCCGATAATTTGTATCCCGGAGTTGCTACTGCGGTGTTTGCGCGCCTGAAACATAAGCTCGGGCCGCGCATTGTCGATTGCACCGGCACGCTCAATGCCGCTGAGCGTGCCCGTCTCCGCCCAACTGACGCCGTCGTCCTCCGACTCGAAGATGGACATGATATTGGTGTCGTCACCCGGTACGACATGGAGGTAAACCCAGGAATTGGGGCCAGTGCGGGCGACATCCCCAGGCTCCTGCCCCATCGGTGTTTTCAAGGTCTTCTGCTGCCATTGACCACCGTCCCAGCGGAAAAGAGCCGCTTCATGGATCGGGTCGCCGCTGCTATCAATCCCGTCGCCCTTAGGCCCGGCGTCTTGATCGCGGATACCGCAGAAAACGAGGTAGTTCCCGTCATCCGTCATGGCGGGGGCAAACATGTAGCTGACATTCATGAGTCGCCCGTCAGTGAGCGGTCCGCTGTCGTAGATCTTGCAATGCGCCTGCGCTTCATCATCGTTGATGAAATCGCCCAGCGGGGTGCCGTCGGCACTGTAGAATTGCTCTTCCGGCAGGGCAAGATAAGCGAAAAAGGCATCCTTGTGCGCATCATTTTTGCTGCCCTTGCCATCCGTTCCAGGCCCTGAGTTCGTCCAGGCAATTAAGATGCGTTCGGAAATACTGCCGACAGCTGGCTGGTGCTCGATGACGAAGTAACAGACGTTCTGCTTATCCTCGCGTGCAGGGTCATGAAATACGGCCCGACGCGGATCGCCCCAGCTGTCGCCACCATCGACTGATTTTTGGTAGAAGCCAGGCTCCATGTAGGCACCTGGCGCACTGCCTCGGTAGAAAAGATACATCGAGCCATCTGCCGCAGTCACTGGCATTGGGTAGGAACCACTGATCGAGTTACCCGAGCTGTCAGTCAGAATGCGCTCGTTCCACTCCCCTTCGAGCTGGAGCGGGCCGGGCGAAGTCGACTGAGAGATGTAGCCGCGTGAAATAAAGACATGCAGCCGCCCATCCGGCCCTTTATTCATAGTGGGATAGCAGTGGTAGTTTGAATCGTGGAAACGCCCGCCTACCTCATAAAGGTCGCTCCACGCATTGGAGCTATGGTCATAGGTCAAGATGTTCGGATCCATGAACTCATCCCCAAAGACCAAGTAGGTTTTGTCTTGCGAAGGCTCATAAAAGCCCACCGCCTGAGGGCGCGAGGACTGGTAATCCGCACTTGAATGTATCTGGGCTGTCCCCCATTCGGCGGCATGCGCACATGCGCCGAACGCGAGAAGGATGGCAATAAGTTTCATGTCAGTTAGGTCTGTCAAAAGGTCACAGTGGTTTCACCACTGCGGATCGGATGAGTGAGATTCTCCTCTGCTGCGTCGATGTAGATGTTGTCAAAGATGACATCTGAGGTATCTGGGTGGCGACTGAAGGTTATAAACAGGAGGGTTTGGAGGGAATTGGTCGTCGGGCCGGGCGGGAATCCGAGGTTTTGGGCAAGGGGCACTCCGGGTTCCGATGTATCAGAGAGATAAAGGTCGTAGCTGTCAGTGGCGTTGTCGATGACTAACCATACATTATAAGTCGTGCCACTGGAGAGAAAGGCCGTCTGCGAAGTTCCGTTTCCCTCGGCCCGCAGAGTAGTGCCGGCCTGTGCTTCCGCCAGATCCAATAGAGTCAAGCGGGCTCGGTAAATATCTTTATTGGTAGAGCCAGCCTGGTCGACAATCCCGAAGGCCATGGACTCGTCCACGACAGTGGTCGGAGCCGTGACCTGGAAAAAGAGCGTGCCCGTTGTGCCTTCACCGATCTGGCGGTCGGGAGGCAGGTCGAGGTAGAGCGAGCCGTTCCTGCCCTGCACCAGGAGCTGCCCGTCGCTGATCTGAAAGTTGGCCGAGCCACCCTCCTTCCAATCGCCACCAATGGTGGTGGAGTCTTCCCGCTCGAAATCATCGACCTTATACCAGCCGGGCGTACCGGGGACTGGTTCGCCGCCGATATCTCCGTAGTCGGAAGGCTCTCGTGGTGTAATCGGGTTCTCTCCGACGACAATGTAAGAGCCGTCACCAGGTCGGAAGGAATGAGCACTGAGACGAATGTCTGGATGGTAATCGTCAATGAGCGAGACGATCTCGAAGCTATGCAGCTCTGGCTGGACAGTTTCTTTCAGGGACCAAGTCGCACCGCCGTCGAGGGTCTCGTGGATTTCCATCGCCTTGTTCGCGGAGCCATCCCCGGCAAGTGCGTTTATATAGAGCAGAAAATCATTCGGCCCGGTCTTCTCGATTTCCATCACCCGAATATCTTCGGTGAGTCCCGCTTTCACGGTGACCACGTTCCAGGCCGAACCATCCCAGTAGGAGCAGGCGACGCGCCCGTTGCGGTTGTCCTTGAACGCGGTGATGTAGCCGCCGTCGTCAGTGTGGGAACAGACGCTGAAGGAATTCACTGCCCGGTCCTCACCCAGCGGGCCGGAGTCATACACCTTGCAGTGCGCCTCGGCCTCGTCGTCGCGGATCACATCGCCAAGGGCAGTGCCATCGGCTGCGTAGAGCAGCTCGTCTTCGACATTGAACCAGGCAAAGAAGACATCCTTGCGGGCGCTGTTATAGCCCCCCACTCCATCGGCGCCCGGCCCTGCATTGATCCAGCATAGCAGGATGCGCTCGGGCAGACCGTTGCCCGCTGGCACGTGTTCGATACCCATGACATAGAGGTTTGAGCTTTGGTCGGCGCGTTTCGGGTCATGCTCGATGACGTGGCGCTGGTCAGTCCAGGTGGCTCCGTTGTCACTGGTTTTGATGAAGTGGATGGGATTGCCCCCGTGGGCGGCACTTCGAAAAAAGACATAGAAGTCACCATTTTCGGCCAGAATGGGCAAGGGATACGATGCGTCGATTGAATTGCCACCGCTGTTTTCGAGAATGACTTCGTCCGTCCAACCGCTCTCGATATCCAGCGGCTGGAGACTTCGACTGTGAGTGAGGAGGCCGCGCCCGATAAAAGCGTGGATGTAGCCTGCGGCGTCTTTCGCGATGACCGTGTAATTGTGGTAATTATCGTCGTGAAAGTTCCCCGTCACCCGCACGCTGGGGATCCAGTCAGCCGCCGTATGGTCATAGGCCGTCACCCAGCCATCCAGATTTTCATCGCCATGGACGAGGAAGGTCCTTTCCACCGAGGCATCATAAAAGCCCTGCGCATGCGGACGCATGGCCGCGTTATCGGAGGGTGCCAGGTAGGTCTGCTCCCACGCCGCAAAGAGCGGCGGCAGTGCAAGCATCAAGGTGAGGAAATAAGTGAATTTACGCATGACAGGGGTGGATAAGGGATTTCACGAACGGAGCGGGCGCCACGATCTGAAATTAAGGTTAAAGAGTTGGAGCTTTTTGAAAGAACAAAAAACCCGACTCCGGGATTCCGGAGCCGGGCTCAGATGCATTAACTATTCGTAGAAGAACAGTTTTGATTGCTAATGTCGCGCACGATCAGCTGCGGCGGCCCTTCGACTAGCTCAGGATCTACGGCGGCGAAGGAGCACCAGACCAAGACCTAGCGCACCCGCGAACAATGCATAGGTGGAGGGTTCA
This sequence comes from uncultured Puniceicoccaceae bacterium, assembly GCA_964633135.1. Taxonomy (GTDB): domain Bacteria; phylum Verrucomicrobiota; class Verrucomicrobiia; order Opitutales; family Puniceicoccaceae; genus Puniceicoccus. Next base: position 10,990 of record CAZWFJ010000003.1, read on the forward strand.
GGGATCACTTCAATGCGCAGGGCATTGCCGAAGACGGCATATTGATTATTGGTTTGCGTTGCTGAGAAGATCAGCTCGCCGCTCCCGTCCGCACTCAAGCCACTCCACTCCATGTAGGTGCCATCTTCCGCATTCGTAACGAAGTCGTCTGAGGACACTGCGTTCCCTGAAATGACATTCGAGAAGCTGCCACCGATTGTAAAGTCAGCTTCGCGGGAATTGTTCCCGCTCCTCGATGCAATCCACTGCACATCGACGGTATCGGTAGCCGCCAAGCCGGTCAGCTTAAAGGTGCCCGTCAGATTCCGGAAGGAAATGAAGGAACCGACCGCAGCTACGCTGGAGTCATACCACGAGCCGGGGTTGGGCTGGGTGCCGGAGGCAGCATTGACTTCGCCCCAGTCAACAGCCGCATCCAGCCCCGTATCGACCCCGGCAAAACCAAGCGTGCTGCTGTTGGTAGCATCGCTGATGGTAATCGCACCGTTGTTAGCGTCGTAGAAATAAGTGCCGTCGAAGCTGTTCCATGTTTCTGAGTTAATCGTCGTAGTCTCGTAAAACGGGGAAGTTACCGTATTCCCGAAGGTGAGGTAGTAAACCTGCGCGGAGGCAGTGGAGGCCAGCGCTACGAGGCTGGCCAGTGCGAGAGAGGGGAGGTATTTCTTGATCATTGGATTGTAGGTTACGTGGGTTGTGAATGAATAGTCCGAACCAATCGGATGGAGGAAAGCTAGCACCGTTTTTCGTCCTTTCGCAAAACAATCGTTGCGCAACCAGTTCCACAAACGGTAAAACGATCCTCATGGCAGATAAGAGACCGATCAACAAACCCCCGTCGCTGTCCTTGACGGATCTGGCGAAGCGGCTGGGGCTTGCCAAGTCCACCGTCTCCCGGGCGCTGAGTGGAACCGGGCGGGTCGCCCCGGCTACACGGGAGCGAGTGAGACGGGAGGCGAAGCGCCTGGGCTACCAGCCCGACCCGATGATGAGTGCCTTTTCCCGCTACCGGAAGCAATCGGGCAGCTTTCGAGGCACGGTAATCGCTTTAGTCATGCCCGGCCGGGAGACGTATCAACCCAATTTGAACAACGAGTGGGCGGAGCCCCTTGGTTACCGCGTCGAGAAATTTTATCTGGAGGATTTTGGTGGGGCACAGGCAAAGCTGACCCGGATGTTGCGGGCGCGGGGCATCAATACCGCGATCTTCCCTGAGGCACCGGCACCGATTGTGATCCAGCCCGAGGCATGGTTGAACTTTCACGCTGTCTATTGCGGTCCGTATCCGGGGGATAGCTGCCCCTTCGATACGGTCCGGCACAACCCTTTCGATACCGTTCAATTGGCTTTCGAACGTGCGACGGCGGCCGGGTTTCGACGAATCGGGCTGATATTCGGACACAACCCTGCGGGTATGACGCGCTCGGAGCGTAAGACCCTAGGCGGCTATACGATTGCTCAGCGGATGGCTGGCACCGACCATGCCGAGCTTGCGCCTTTCGTGGACGCGGGACCGGAAATTCTGGAAGCGGATAGAGGCATCCGCACCTGGTTGGATACGCATCGGCCCGACTGCATACTGGGCTTCGTGCGGGTGCTGCAAGACACGCTGGCGCGGATTGGGCCGGAGGCGGCAGAGATCCCTTTCATCGCTCTGCGTATGCCCCCCGACGACTGGGACACAAATAGGGCGGCGGGCTTCCGGGTTGGGCGCCTCGCGATTGAACGCCTCGCCCTGCGCCACCTCGATGGCCTCATCCGCAGCGGCGACCGCCACGAGGGCCAGCCCTCGCGCATCTCCGTTGTGGTCGAACCGGAGTGGGTGCCCGGTGCGAGCTTTCCGGAGTAAAGCCGGAAGGGAACAGAGACACTTAGGATAGCCAGTGTTCTAAGCTGTCCACTACGGATCATGCGCACGCAATGCGCACCGGGTAATCCGGTTCAGGCTGCTGCCCCGGCACGTGAGCGCAAGAAAAGGATCAATCCCCCGGAGCCACAGAGGACTCCGACCACCAGCGCGAGCTTGCCGCTCGTATCGCCCACGGCGAAAGCCCCCGACAAAAGAAAGAAACACCCGGAAACCAGGAAGGCGAAACCGAAGAGTCCTCCCAGCGCTTTGCCGAACCGGGGATCGATACGGGGAATCCGCTCAGGTGCGAGCGGAGTCTCCATCTCGTCGAAGAAGGCCTTGACCTTTTCCCGGCTGGCAGGCGAGGGGCCGACCCGGCGGCGTATTAGACCTAAGGCTGCGAGACAAAAAACGATGGTGAGGAATGTCGAAAGCTCCCAGGAGAGCCATCCGCCAAGGTTGAGAACGAGTGCGAAAACCGCCCCCAGAATAACCGTGGAGGCGGCTCCCAGCGCAGTCGGGCGTTTCCAGAGGAGGCCCAGAATCAGCGGCACGGCCAAGGGGATCGCAAAAATTCCGGTGAAGATCTTGTTCGCTTCGAAAGCACCACCGAAGTGTCCCACATACATCGCGCCCAGAGTGATCACCGATCCGACCGCAATCGTGAACCAGCGCGCCACCCACATCAAGTGCACCGGATCCGCTCCCGGCTTGATAAACCGCTTATAAACATCGTTGGTCAGTACGCCCGCCATGACGTTGAATTCCGAATTCAAGGCCGACATGGTGGCGGCAAACATACTTCCGACCATCAGACCCATCATACCGACCGGCAGCAGCAAGGCGCATACGGCCACATACGCCTGTTCCGGATCCTCCAAAGTCGGCACGATGGCGGGGGCGGCAATCGCCGGAAGGAGGAAAATCAGCGGCGACACGATAAAGAGTGCGGCACTGCCGAGGGCCACTTTGAGGGATTCCCTCTCGTCGCGAACCGAAAAGAGGCGCTGGATGAAGGCCCAGTTGGCGTTGTATTTGAGGGTAATCATTAAGAAGTAAACCAACAGCCAGAAAGGGGCGCCTTTGGGACCATCGAACCATGTCAGATGGTTCGGCGAGGCCGCGGTGATCCCGGCAAATCCACCGGCCGCATTCAAGGCCAGCGGCACCAGGATCAAGGTGGCGAAAAAGAGGACGATGAACTGCACGGTGTCCAATACCACAACGCCCCAGAGTCCGCCGATCATGGTGAAGGCGGTAATCAAGACACCTGAAACAAGGATTGACTGCTCGAGGGATAGAGGGGTGACGGTAGCGAGAAAAAGTCCGGTGGCGTAAAGGCGAACCGCGTTATCCAGAAAACGCATGAGCAATCCGATCCAAGAAAAAACCTGCCGCACCTGCCAGTTGAAGCGGCGTTCCAGATACTCGACCGGCGTGGTCAGGTCGGCCCTCCGCCAGCGCTTGGCGAGAAAAATCGCCGCGATCAAGCAAGCCGGAACCGTACTCCAGAATACGGTAACTGCCACCAGCCCGTATTCGTAAGCGATGCCCGCGTAGGCCACGAACACGAAGGTGCTGAACATCGACATGAAATTGCTCGTGCCGGCGATATACCAGGGGATGGTGTTGCCACCCTTGAGAAAAGCGGCGGCATCTTTGACGAACCAACCGAAAAAGGCACTTACCCCGGCCATCAGGACGAGGTAGATGATCAACAGCGTATAATCCAAGGCTTCGAGGTGCATGGGCAAGGGGGTGAGGAGGATCTTTTAGGGGCGGATTTTATTCTTCAACAACCGGGACAAGCGAGAAAGCCGCCATCGACGGGAACCGTGATGCCGGTAACAAAGCCGGCGGTCCGGTCGTCGAGCAGCCAGTTGACGGCACCCAGCAGCTCGGTGGCCTCGCCAAAGCGTTTGGCTGGTGTATGATGGAGAACTTGCGCGCCCCGTGCACTGGGGCTGCCGTCTTCGTTGAAGAGAAGCTTCCGGCTGCGCTCGTTGACGAAGAAGCCCGGTGCCACCGCGTTGACGCGGATTCCCGCCGGAGCCAGGTAGGCCGCCAGCCACTCGGTCAGGGCCACGAGCCCGGTTTTGGAAGCGACATAAGGGGCTACCTTGGACAGCGGACGATAGCTGGTCATCGAGGCGAAGTTGAGAATCGCCCCGCCGCCGACCCGGGCCATGCCTCGACCAAAGGCTTGCGAGACGATCGCGACGCTGGTCAGGTTGAGCGCGATCTCGTCGTTAAAAGTGCCCATGTCAAGGTTGAAGAAGCCGTTGACGCCATCCGCGCCCTCCAACTCCTCCGGCGTGTATTCCGTCTGGCTGGTGACCATTCCCGGGAGCTTGCCCCCCGCCCCGTTGATCAGCAGGGTGCAGGGGCCGTAGGCCGCCTCGACCGTTTCGACTGCCGCAGCCACTTGGGCGCGGTCGGTCACATCGGTCGCGACCGGAAGGGCGGTGCCACCGCTATCGCGAATCTCTTCCGCCAGTACCTCCAGTTTTTTGAGAGTTCGCCCGAGCAGGGCGACACGTATGCCTTTTGCCGCCAAGTCCTTGGCGATTACCGAGCAGAGGGTGCCGGCGGCACCCGTAATGATAGCGGTTTTGGGCTTATTTGCGGTCTTTTCCATCGTTTGTTTTTCTAAATCATTTGCCGGGCGTTGTTGTAACAAACATTGCGGAGCAAGGGCAGGATGAGGTAAGGCTCATTCGGGAGTTGTCCGCGTTCGATCAGGTCTCCGAGGTGGGCGCAGAGGATACGTCGGAAGACTTCGTGGCGAACGCCGGACAGAAAGCTGCGGGAATCGGTCACCATGCCGATAAAGCGTCCGAGTAGACCATAGGCGGAAACGGCCTCCAAGTGACGCTCAATTCCGTATCGGTGATCGTTGAACCACCATGCGGCTCCGAGCTGGAGCTTGCCGGGAACGCCGTCTTCCACAAACGAGCCGAGGAGACTGCCCAGCATCTCGTAGTCGCTTGGGTTGAGGGGGTAGAGAATGGTTCGCGGCAGTCCTCCCCTCTCCTCCATCGCGTCGAGCAGGCACACGAGTGTCGCCACATCGAGAGAGGAGCCGATGCAGGCATAGCCGCCCGCTTTGCCTGCGACCGAGGCCAGGCGGGAACTGGTCTTTCGCTGCGCACCGATATGCAGTTGCATCGTCCATCCCCGCCGGGCATAGGCACCGGCAAGCCGCACGAGCAGATCGGTGCGCAGCGCATCGGCTTCCCCAGCTTCCAATTTCTGACCGGAGGCCGCTTTCTTGAAAAGCGTTTCAGCCTCCGAGTCGGAACAAGGCTCGAAAAACAAATGATCGATGCCGTGATCGGAAAGCCTGCAGCCAACGGCGGCAAACGCATCGAGTCTTGCCTCCAGGGCCTCCCAAAAACCCCTCAAGGTGGCGGTATCCTTGCCCGTGGTATCGGTAAGCTTGCCCAGCCACGCGACGAAACCGGGAGAATCCACCTCCAGAGCCTGATCGGCTCGAAGGGAGGGCAGCATCTTCGGATCGGTTTTCGCCTCCCGGCACTGCCGATGCCATTCCAAGTTGTCCAACCAGCCATCCGAGGTCATGAAGGTTTCCACGCCCGCCAGTTTTAAAAGCGAACGGGGGAGAGCAGCTTCTTCGCCCAGCCGCTCATTGACCTGGCGGCGCACAGAATCTGCATTTTCTTGGGTCAAGACAGCCTCGATGCCGAAGAAGTTGCGTAGTTCCAGGTGGCTCCATTCGAAAAGCGGATTCCCTGCCAACATGGAGAGGGTCGCGGTCCAGGCCGCAAATCGCTCGGCCGGGGCAACCGATCCCGTTATCACGCTCTCTGGAATGCCGTTCATCCGCATGGCACGCCATTTGTAGGGGTCCGCTGCGATCCAAAGATCCGCGAAGTCCTCGAACGGCGCGTTCTCCGCAAATCGTTTCGGGTCCAAATGCGTATGAATATCAACCACCGGCAGTGGCGCCGCCGCTGCATACAAGTTTCGCGCCGTCTCCCCGGGCAGTAGATAGGATCCTTTCTCCAGGAAAATCATGATGCGTTGCATTTTGCCTTGTCAAAGCCACCATGCAAGTTCTTATTTGAAATGAATTCATTCAAATCTGAAAATGAGCGACCTTAAAAACCTAATTCCCTCGGTTGCTTCCGCCCAGTCGATATTGACCGCACTGGCCCAGAAGTCGGACACGGCAAAAGGCTTGGCAGCCAGTAGTTGCACCAGCATCTCGACCACCTACCGGATACTGAAGACCCTGGAAACCCGCGACTGGGTCCGGCAACTTGATGGCGGACGTTACGAACTTTCCGCCGGACTCCTGCCGTTGCTAACCCACCTCCATTCGATGGAACGATTGTTGGCGGCGGCGCAACCGATTCTCGACGAGTTGGCGGGGCGACTCGAGGTCACCGCCAAGCTCAGCCTTCGGCAGGGCGACCAGCAGGTGACGGTGGCGGTCGGCATGCCACGCATACCCATTGCCGTCCTCGTCCCGCCGAACGTGCCCTACCCGGTGGTTCAGGCCTCTACGGGAGCCGTGCTGCTCGCCGGGTTGCCCGATGCGGAATGGCGGGGAATCGCCGAACGGACGCCTTCGCAGGACTGGCGGCACGACTGCATGGAGAAGCTTGTCGAGCGGATCCGTCAATGCCGGGAACACGGACGGGTGGAGAACCTGCGGTATAACCCGATGGGGCTGGATTCCATGGCCGTGCCCGTGTACATCGACGGCCACCGCATGGCCCTGAGTATTATCGGGTTCCGCGAAACCTTTTCCGACGAACAACTTCCGAACTTACGGAACGGCCTGCTGGCCGCCCGCGAGAACCTCCAACCCAGCAAAGACATGGCGCAAGCCGTCGCAACTTCCTGATCCGATACTCACACAGCAACTATGTCTACAGACCAATACAAAAAAGAAGTCGGGATGATGAATCTCGACAAGCTCATCGAGGCCCGCGAGGGCATCTCCGACGCACCCTTCTCTATTCCTCAGAAGGAACTGTTAGAGCGCTACGAGCAGCTCTACACAGGAGCCGTCAACGACGTGCTCCGCGAGTTTTGCCTGCTCGATCAGGCTTTGCCCGGCCATATCCTGCCGCTCCGCGAATACCGCACCGTCGCCGGGATCGCCTTTACCGTAAAGAGCGCCCCCAACTGCAAGGTGAAGGGCGAAATGGAGTTCCGCACCCAGATGCTCGATTCCATGAAGGAAGACGCCTTTGTGGTCTGGGACACCAGTGACGACCGGAAAGCGACTCTCTGGGGCGGTGTAATGACCGCCACTGCCAAGAAGATGGGGCTGAGAGGCGCCTGCATCGACGGCGGCATCCGCGATACCCACCAGATTCTCGAAGCCGAGTTCCCCGTTTTCTATAAATACCGCATCTCCAACGGCAGCCTCGGCCGCTGTCTCATCACCCATTACCAAATCCCCATCCGCATCGGCGATGTCGACATCAAGCCGGGCGACGTGATTCTGGGCGACATCGACGGGGTGCTGGTGGTTCCCAGACAAATCGCGGTAGATGTCCTCCTGCGCGCGGAGGAGATCAAAGCCAACGAAAAGAAAATCTTCGGCTGGGTCGATGAGGGACAGTCGATTCATCAGATCACCGAAAAAGGGGGATACTTCTAGACCCATGTTCATCGCCGACTTCCTCCCGCCCCGGCCTGACCGTCGCTGGGACTATGCGCGCCAGCTCGGGGTAAGGCACGCCATCGTCAAGCTGCACCCGGAGGTCACCGGAAGGCCGCCGCCCTCGGACATCCGGGTGCTGCGCGAAGTGAAGGAACGTTTTGCCGAAGGTGGTTTTCAGCTATACGGGCTGGAAGGCGATCCCATGGACATGAGCCGCATCAAACTCGGGCTGCCGGGTCGGGATGAAGATATTGAAGCGTACCAGAAGATACTGCGCAATCTCGGCGAACTGGGAATCCCGCTTCTCTGCTACAACTTCATGGCCGGGATCGGCTGGTTCCGCACTGCGACGAATCTGCCCGAGCGCGGCGGCGCCCTCGTCAGCGGCTACGACGCCAAAATCGCCGCGGCTATGCCTCTGACCGAAGTCGGCGAGGTATCCGAGGAGCGGGTTTTTGCAAACTACCGCTATTTCATCGAGGCCGTCCTGCCCGTGGCGGAGGAATCCGGCGTGCGCATGGGGCTACACCCGGACGATCCGCCCGTCTCGCCCCTGCGGGGAATCGGGCGCTTTTTGCGCAATGCCGACGGATTCCGCCGGGCCTTTGCCCTCTCCGGCAGCCCGAGCCACGGCATGACCTTCTGCCAAGGCTCCCTCGCCGCCGCCGGGGAGGATCTGCCCACCCTGGCCCGGGAGTTCGCCGACCGCATTGTCTTCCTGCACTTCCGCGACGTGGTCGGCACATCGGAGCGATTCCGGGAGACGTTCCACGACAACGGTCCCACCGACATGGCGGCGATGATCCGACTCTATCACGAACTGGAGCTGGACGTCCCCATCCGCGTCGATCATGTGCCTACCTTGGTGGGCGAGGAAAATCTCGAGCCAGGCTACGCCGCCCTCGGGCGCCTCTACGCCATCGGCTACCTGCGCGGACTCATTGAGGGCACGTCTTGAGCAGCCACTTTCAGCCCCTTGTCCTCTTCCCTCACCGCTTAGGGGCCACACCTCACAACTCCTCCCAGGGCGTTGGCAAATGCGGGAGAAAGGGGTCGGCGTGCTGGACGCAGAACTGTCGCAGCCGTCGGCGGCGTTCGGCAAGGATACCGGTGGCGGCGGGATCCCTGGCCAGGTTACGGGTTTCGTGGGGATCGTTTTGCAGGTCGAAGAGCATTTCGCGGAAGTCGCCACGGTCGAATGCGATATATTTGTAGCGGTCGCTGCGTATCATGCGGGCTTCGGCTTCGGGCTTCTCCCCGTCGATCTCCGCCCCTTGAATGAACCGGGCGCACGAGATGATGAATTCCGGATCGGGCGTGTTTTTTTGGGAGGCGGTGGCCGCTGACCAAAAGCTGGTGCCGGGCAGTTCCGGCGGGATGGCGATGCCGGCGGCTTCGCAGAAGGTAGGCAGCAGATCCACGCCGGTGTTGATGAGGCGGGGAAGGACGCGGTTCGAGGGCACGCGTCCGGGCCAGTTGATGATAAGAGGAACGCGGGCAGACTCCTCGATCAGAACGGTTTTCTGGTTCCAGCGGTGGGCACCCTGGGCGTCGCCGTGGTCGGAAGTAAAGACGACGAGCGTATTTTTTCGCAGACCGCGTGCCTCAAGTCCGGCAATGAGATCGCCGACATGACGGTCGATATGTTCCGCCATCCGGTAGTAAGCCCACTGATACTCACGCCACTCTTTTTCGCCGAAGTCGCCGACGGGTGACATTCCGGTGGCGTGATAGGCCCGGCGCAGTCGAGCGGCAATCTCCGGCTCGTCCTCGGGTGGGTTCTTATTCGGGCGAGGGGGCGGCAATTCGTGGAGGGGCGGTGGCTCGGGAATGGAGCCATCGGGCAGATCGCCCCGCGCTCCGCGTGCCCATTCACAGATGTTGTGCGGGTTGTTGTAAGAGACACAGAGAAGGAAGGGCTTTGAGGGGTCGCGCACCTGGTCGAGGAACTCGAAGGCGGCGGGATTGTTTTTCGGATCGGCTCCGTTGTGGAGACGGTTGCCGACCCAGCGGAAACCGTGTGTCTCGAAGTCGTCCTCCTCATACTCCATATGCCACTTGCCCACATGCCCCGTGTCGTAGCCCGCTGCAATAAAGGGCTTGCCGAAGCCGGGGAAAACGGGCCGTCCCTCGTCGTGGCGCTGGTTGGCCCGCACTCCGGTCTCCCAGGGGTAATGCCCGCTGAACATACTGGTGCGCGAGGGCACGCACAGAGGGTTCGCACAGTAGGCGCGGTCGAAGCGGGTGCCGCCTTCGGCGAGTGCGTCCAGATGCGGGGTGTGAAACCAGCGGCTCCCGGCGACACAACTGATCGCGTCGAAGGATTGCTGATCAGTCATGATCCAGAGAATATTAGGTGAATTAGACATCTGTTAACCCAACACGATGACGGGGCACGGGAAAACGAAAATATGGGCCAACCAGTTGCGCTGCCGGTCTGTTCTCGCCGTGCGGAGGACTTTTTTGAAGCAGACAAACGGTTTGGGCGTTCTCGTCTTCGGGTAAGCTCCGCCCAGCCAAGACTATGCAATTGACGGATGCCGCAAAATTAAATTTCCTATCCATTACTGGTGTCTTAGTCGCCCCTTCCCGCTACCAATCGGTATAATCCTTATGCTCGATCCAGTGGTTCGGATCGCTCATTGATCACTCTTCGTATTATGAAAAACCTCCAGCTTACCGAAACGTCGTGCCAACCTCTTGAACACCAAACCGTTTCGGCTCCCGGAGCTTCGCGTCTAACCGTCTTTGACGCAATGGGCCGCCCGTACGCCACGGCGGATGCCGCCGAACTGGAGTTCCGGGTTTCCGGCTCACTGGGATGGCATGTGGTGGTGGCTTATGAGGAAACTGGTACAGAGGCCGCCCGCACACGGTTCAAGGTCGATTGCCAGAGCTCGATTGAGGATGCCGACGGGGATTTCGCCCGCCTCCTGGGCTACTGCAAGGAAGCCATGTTTTCGGATTTCTACCGCGTCAACAACGTGAAGAAGCTGGATGGCGATGTCCGGCGTGGGTTCGTCCTGACCTCGCGCGACCACGTGCACGGCGTCAAGGCGATGAAGTATTTCCATTCCTGCCTGCCCGAATGGCTCGACGCCTTCGCCGATTACCAGCCGGAATCCGGCATGATCTGGGATTTCTGTGCACGGCGGAATAAGCCGGGCATCGCCCACTTCGAGAACCGGTGGGGCGAGCAATTCAGCCTGGTGGTGGAGGACGGCCAAACTATTTTCGCGCGCCAACCGATGATGAACGACGTGGAATACATGTTTCTCCACGGTGTTTATTTCATCTGGAAAAGCACGGGTGACGACGCCTGGATGGCCGACAAGCTGGACAACTGCCTGCGAGCGATCCGCTACGCGACCACCTCCCCCTACACTTGGTCGGAGAAGTTCCAGATGATCAAGCGGACGTTCACCATCGATATGTGGGATTTCCAGAGTGATTTCGACGCGGCGCTTGTAGGGGACGACGCCATGCAGGCGATCCCGGGCGTCAGCAAATACGGCGTGATGTTTGGCGACAATCACGGATTTGCCAGTGGGTGCGAGTACGTCGCCGAGATGCTGCGCTACGCTGGACGCGAAGACGAAGCCCCGGCGCTGGAGACTCTTGCCCAGGGCATCCACGAGCGGCTCAACGAGATCTCATGGAACGGAAAGCACTTCACGACGTTCGTGCCGGAAGATCCGACGTTCGAACGCGATTTCGGGGTGGATACAGACCAACAGGTCACGCTCTCCAACGCCTACGCCCTGAACCGGGGGATCACCCATGAACAGGCCGTTGCGATCATCAAAACCTACCAGCGTTTGCGGGAGGATACCCGTGATTTTGCCCCGGCGGAATGGACCTGCTGTTACCCACCGTTCCCGCGCGGATTCGGCAGCAATGGCGGCCACAAAATGTGGCAGTATGTCAATGGTGGGGTCTCGCCGATGGTCGCTGGGGAGCTGGCACGGGGCGCACTTGAGCACGGTTTTGAGGAATACGGCGCGGACATCATCCGGCGCGTTCTGGAGCTGGGGGATCGTCACGAAACGGTCCCGCGGGTCTGGCGTGGCAAGAATCCCGAGCCGCCGGTCGGGCCGTTCCTTCCGGTTGACCTCTCCAGCGTCGCCAATGCCGACTTCTCCGGCGACACCACTTTCCAAAACACCATCCCCTTTGTCGGCGAAGGCGACAATGACTTGCGAACCGTTCCGTCCGGAGAAGGGAAATTTGCCGGGATCGACTTTTCCGTGATCGATCCGCCAGCCAACGAAGGCCGTGCCTGCCTCATCCTCGCCGAGCGCGAACCGTACGCAGACAGCGCAAGGCTGGAGATCAAGCGCAAAGCAGGCACCCTCTTCCTGCTGCACACCTGCGGTCGCGGGTCACTGGTTGGAGAGATCATCCTGCATTATACCGATGGGGAGACCCGCAGACAACGGATCTGGAGCGGTCAACAGGTCACCGGCTGGTGGATGCCTTACGGCGGGTTGCCGGAGATGAAGGCCACCAAACAGGACAAAGTTCTCGATGTCGGTTGGGTTGGCGCTAACCCGCATTGCAAACAAATTGGCCTCAGCGTTTACGCCCACCGCAACCCGCGACCGGAGGCGGAAATCAGCACCGTCGAACTGCGGGCTTCCGACGAAGGCGGTCTCTGGATCGTGGCCGGGTTCACGCTCGGCGAGACGGTGGAACCGTTGGAGCCTTCGCCGCTGTCGGCGGGAATCCCGGCTCCCTGGTCGGTCGGGGCCGTGGTTTACGCCACGTTTGAAGGACTGGCCGGTGTCCAGGATGACGACGCGGCCTACCGCGCCCTGCGCCTCACCCCGCGCTGGGCCGCTTCCGACAAACGCGACGTCACCGTCACCGCCCGCTACGAAGACAATGACGCTTACGCACGGTACTCCTACCGACAGACTGACGACTCCCTCACTCTGCACCTCGCCTCCAGTGCCGAAACCCGCCGCCTCGAACTTCTCCTGCCCAAAAATCGGCGCGCCACTACCGCACGCCTCAACGGACGACCGGTCGACTTCGAGATCCGCACCATCGAAGAGTCCCACTACCTCTGCTGCCAAGCCAACCATCTCGCCGCCACCGAGTTGATAGTGGAGCTGACCTGAAAGACACGAAATCGGGGCAAGGCAGAGATGAGGGTGCAATTAAACCAGCGGGGACGGAAAAAGCCTTTGTGGGAGTGGGTTTATCCCACGATATCAGGGGCCGGAGTGCCCCACGACCGCAAGGAATCGCGGCATAAAGCCACTCCCACTCACCGAATCGCGGCATAAAGACACTCCCACTCACCGCTATTTCAAATGCACCCCAGAGATGAAGCTTGCTTGATTCGAGCTTGAGGAGGTGATGGTTACTATTTTGATGCCGTTCACGACGGGAGGCTTTATTACTTCCTGACCCGCAGACGGACGAAGAGGTGGTCGGCGGTCATGGGGACTTTGACAGCGATGTAATCGACGCCGGGGGCGGCAGAGGGGGTGATGGTGACGTCGGCGGTGCCGGGTTCGAGGTCGGTCCAGGTGGAGAGGTCGGAGGAAGTTTGGACAGTGAAGGAAAGGTCCTCCGCCGCACGGTTGCGGCGATAGGTCAGAGTGAGGACCGGGCCGCTCTCATCAAATGCCATGGAGGTGGCGTAGGCGTGGGTGCCGTTCACCGGATCAGCGAAGCCGAAGGCGTATTCGAGCAGGTTTGAGAGGCCGTTGGCGTTGGGATCGCCGGTGGGGGTGCCGTCGGCGCCGTTCCAGGTCCGGTCGCCGCTCCAGGCGTCGAAGGTTGCTAGACCGGTAAGGACACCGGCGTTCTGCGGGGCGGCTGTGATCGCAAAATTGTCGAAGACTGCGGCCTCGTCTTGTGAGTGAGAAATTCGCACGAAGGCGGGCACCGAGCGCGGATTGGCGAAGGCCGCTGGCGGATCGACGACGAGGTTGCCGTCCACCCAGAGCTTCCAGGTTTGCGTGATGTAATCCTGCCGCACGGTGTAGCGATGCATGGCGGCGGGGTCGAGGGTGAGGCCGAGGGCATACCAGTCCGCGCCGTCGCGGATGCGCAGGTCACCGCTTTCGGTGAGGTAGAAAGCGACGGCGGCATCGGTATCGACGGACGGAGTGTCGGCATCATCGAGGTAGGGAACGAGGATGGCGTCCAACTGTTTCCAGGAAACGTCACGCCAGTGGCCGGGAAGGTGAAGCGTGAGTTCGGCAGGGTCTCCGCCTGTGGCGAAAAGCTCTAAGCCGTAGCTACCTTCTGTCCCAATGGAGGGTTTAATTTCGGCCGTTGCGCCGCTGGCGATCGTCCAGAGACCGGGGACGTCGGGTAGGACGCCAGGACCGCGCTCGAAATCGTCGAGGAAATCGTAGGCGATCCGGTCGATGCCGGCCGGGTTGCGACCGGTCTGGACTTCGGTGAGGTCGGTCACACCGTCGCTATCGAAATCATCGGAACCGTCACGGGAGAGGTCGCCGTAAGCGGCGAGTTCGAAGACATCCGGGAGGCCGTCGTTGTCACTGTCGGCGGGATCGGAAGGATCGAGAATGGTGATCGCCACGGTCGCTTCATTGGAGGTGAATTCGCCGTCGGTCGCGGTATAGGTGAAACTGTCCTCGCCGTAGTATCCGACATTCGGCGTGTAACTGATTTTCCCGCTCTGGATGGCCGCCGTGCCGTGGCTTGGCTGGGTCACGGAAGCGAGGACGGGGCTGCTTTGCCAGGCGTCGGGGTCGGTGTCGTTGGCGGTGACATCTAGGAGCCAATTGCTGTCGCCAACGATGGTAAATGCGTCATCGACGGCGACCGGCGCAGCGGTGTTGACGGGCAGGAAGAAGGGAGGGCCGCCGTCGCCGCCTGGGATTTCGTTGTGGGTCAGGGCTATTGCTTGGGGAACAAAGACCCCATCGGTCAGTGGTGAATCGTCGATAATCTTGGCCATTTGCACCGTCAGCACGGTATCTTCCCGGGCGCTCACATAATTGAAGCTCACGTTATAGCCTTCTTGATTCGTTTGCAGAGGAGCGATGGTCAGCGGATCTACTCCGGGTTCGGAGGAAAGCACGGTGGCCTGGCCACGCATATTGTTGTCGCCAGAATTATCGACACTGAAGATAACGTGAACGGTGCCTTCGCCCCGGCCCACGGGAATTTGCACGCTGGCGGGATCGTTGAGGGGGCCGTTGACGACCACGCCGTGTTTCTCGGCGGTCCGGCTTACAATCGGGGTTCCATCGCTCCAAGTCAGGGAATTGTAAGAGCGATGAGCATCAAGCAGGACTTCTATACTGGATTCCGTGCCCGCCGATAGATTGCCAATGCGCCCAGAGCCACCGGCTTTCCGGATGACTTGGCCGGTCTGGTATTCTCCCCAGATCACCCAGTCATCGGTGCCCAGGGAGGTGAGGTTGTGGGTCCTGCCATTGTCAATGGTGCCGCCATTGGCGATGCCCGGCTCGGTTTCGATCTCCAGAGTGTATTCGGAAAATTCAGCCATCGACCCGGCATTCGAGCCTCCGGCATAGGTAAACAGGCCGATTTGCACCTTTCCGGCCAGATCGGCCAGGGTGACGGTTTGCCCAATCTGGCTATAGTCGCTACCATTGGCAGAGGCGAAGAGGCGAACCGTGTCGCGGTAGCGTTCGATGCGCAACCACAGGTTGGAAAGCGGGATAGGCGCGAGGGGGCTGGCTTGTTCGGTTTCGGCCGGGGTGTTTGCCGTCTCTCGTGCTTGCATATACAACTGACCGTTCTGGTCGGCGCCGATCCAGACGGTGCGGGCGCGGGTTCCGCTATTTTCGCGCAGCATGAGCCCGGCACGGGAGCTTGCCCCATCGAGTGCACGCAAGCGAACGATGGCTTTAAAGTCGCCAAGTGCTTCTTCCCAAAGGTAGCTGAGTGAATCAGCGGCGGCAGTTTGGCTTAGCCCACTGCTCCCCGAGTTGCCGATCTCGAGATGGCCCGTGGCGGTTGGAATGCGTCCGTCCGAACTCCCGGATCCGAGAGTGTCCAGACCATCGAAATCAAAGCCGGGTAGTTCGTTATGGGACTCGGTTTCGTTTACCGTTATGGTTACGGTAGCGGTGTCGGAGGCTCCGTTCTCCTCGGCGGTGTAGGTGAAGGTCACCGGGCCGCTCCATCCGTAGTAGCCGAGTGGATTGTAAACCAGGGTCTGGTCGGAAAGAATGGTAACCGCACCGAAGGCGGGTTGGGTGACGGCCGTGATGGTGGCCGTGCCTGCGGTGCTGTCGTTGGCGAGCACATCCAGGTTCAGGCTTTGGCCTTCATCTGTCGCCCCGCTGTCGTCGAGGGCCGCGTAATTGATTTCACCCATACGTGCGTTGGCGGAAGTGCTCTCGTCACCGGACGCGAGGAATTCGCCGATCAGGAGTGAATCGCTATTCCAGTCGCTGATATCAAGTGTGTCGATGGTTTCAAAGCTCTCGCCGTCGCCGGAGTAGCCGAGGTTGAGGGTGTCGCCGGAGCGGGAAATGCGCACCCAGCGATCGGGTGAACTGTGAGTTGGGTCAGCCGTTTCAATGTAGGGGAGGGAACTCACCTGACCCTGCGTGCTACGGTGGTTGGTGCTATAACGGGAATCGCCCATAGCTGAGACCTGTGCGAAGACGGCATCGGCATCGGTGGAGGGGCGAGCCATTAAGCCAACCTGTGCGGCGTTGCCGCCCTCAAGCGATAGGATGCGCAGGGTCTCGGAAAAGTCCCCGGTCAGGGTGCGGTAGGCGAAGACCAGTTGGTCGGAATCCGTCTGGGAGACCCCACTGGCAGCGGCCTCCAGCTGAGTGTCACCCTCGATGCGGGTGCGAGCCGAAAATTGGCCTGCATCCAGCCCGATTCCAGCGAGGGTGCGATCCGTGAGGGACGCGGTATCGGTGCGGACCCCGTCGATGGTAAGCGTAACGGTAGCAATTTGGGGTGGCTGCTCCACGTCGCCCTCCTCGTCGAAGTCGGTCAAGGTGTAGCTAAAGCTGACGCTTCCGTGCTGCCCCCAGTAGCCTTCTGGGTTGTAGCGCAAGCTCTGCCCGTCCGAGGCAATTGAGATCGTGCCATAGGCAGGCTGGGTGACCTCCGTGATTTCGGAAAGAAAGGGTGCCCCGTCATTGGCAAGCACATCCAGCACGCGCACGGAACCTTCTTCGACCGTGAGGGCATCATCGACAACATCGAGTTCCGCTTCGATTCTGAATTCAACTTCGCTCCATACGCTTCCGGCGAATCCCGGATCCACCGCTTGCACGGCAACGTAATACAAACCAGGAGGTAAGGGCTTGCGGAGGGTGTATTCTGTGCCCCCAATCTCTCCCAGAGCCGGAACACGCCGGTAGCCGTCCGAATCCCCCATCGCTGGCTTGATATCGCCGCCTCCGGGGGTGGTGCCTACTCGAACCGAGTAGCGCACGGTATCGGCCTCCGAGTAATCTGGATCACTTGCGGGCAGCCAGGTCACTTTCAGGCCGCCACCGGCGAGCGTCTCTACGGTGGTAATTTCAGGCACATCGGGGGGAGTATTGACCGCCCCCTCGCCAAGCAAGAAGTTCACAGCGCTCAGGCCAGTTCCCTTGCGGCCGGTGGTGAAGATATCATTCACGCCGTCTGCATTAAAATCGCCGATGGCGAGATCGCTCCCTCCAACATTCGTCAGGGAAGAAGAAGCGGTCAGAGCGCCGGAGGGCAAGCCCTGGTTAAAGGCAACACGTGTGTTATTGTCGGAATCGTGGAAGGCAAGATCGCTATAGCCATCGCTGTCCAGGTCTCCCGCGAAGAAGTGGATGGCGACTTCCTGCGTTAAGCCCAGCGGCAACTGCTGGGTGAAATTGCCATTGGCATCAAGATGGTGGCTGACGAGGGTGAGAACACCGTCGACGGCGAACATCGAAATCGAATCGAGCAGGCCGTCGCCATTGATGTCCATCCAGTCGACGGAAGAGCCGAAGCCTTGGCCGATATCTTGATCTTCCAGAAGCGTCCAGTTGAACGCTCCTGTGCCGTCATTAAGCCCTGCGTATATTTTGCGGAATCCATCTCCATATTTCCCGAAGATAAGGATATCCGGGCAACCGTTGCCATTGGCGTCCGCCCAAATAGTGCGGGCATCGTAGAAGTTCTCAGGGAAGCTTACACCCGCATCCGTGAAAACGCCATTGTCGTTGCGGTAGATGCGGGTGACGGCATTGGCGGCCTGCCCATCCCCGGCGGAATTACCGCTCATAAAGAGATCGAGGTCACCGTCGCAGTCATAGTCCACCCATCGCAGCGAAGGGTTCCGCAGGGCGGTCAATCCGGCGGATATCGGGAAGAACTCGCCGTTGTCATTTCGGTAGATATCTGCTTGGTTCTCGTATTTATAGGTCGCCTCGTTGTAGCGGGCGCCGCTGATGATTAAATCGAGGTCGCCATCGCCGTCGTAGTCGCCCCAGGCGGCCTCGCTATAGCGCAGATCGGGCAAGTTGGTTGGAAACTCGGTGAAGTTGCCGGAGCCATCGTTCTGGTAAAGGCTGGTCATGCCCCAGAGTTGTTGGTTGAAATCCGGTCTGCTGCCATCAACAAGGCTGCTGCCAGTCACTATGAGGTCAAGGTCGCCGTCGTTGTCGTAGTCGCCCCAGGCCACACCACGGTGGGTTTCCTCCCAGAGACCACGATCCACGCCACGGTCACCCCGCGAGCGCAAGGCGGTGAAGCTGCCGGAGACGGTAAAGTCCCAGGATGCGATCAGCGGATCATTAGAGGCGACGCTGACGATGGCCTCGTGAGAACCGGCGGTGCCAGGGGAAAAGCTCAGTTCCAGTTGACCGGTGGAGTTTGCGGCGATGCTTGAGGGATAGTTCACCACGGCGAATTCGCCGGGGCTGGATCCGGAGAAGGTCACAGCGGTGAGATTGAGCGTGGAAGTGCCGCGGTTGTGGATGACAAAGGTGCGATTGATGCTGCCGCTGCCGGTGAGGGTGCCAAAAGCGGTGCCGTCCTTCTCGCGCGGGTAGGCGTCGCCATTCTCGATGATGACCCCTCGGGTATCGCGGACTTCGATGGCGGGGGCGGCGATGCCATTGCCGGAGAGGGAGAAAATGGTCTGCGGGGCATCCGGGTCATCGGAATAGAGGGTGAGCGTTGCGCTGTGGGCACCGACCTTTTGGGGACGGAACAGAAGGGTCAATTCGACCGAATTCCCCGGATGGACATAATCCGGTGCGGCTCGAAACACCTGGAACGCATCCGCATCCGGCCCGGTGATTTCGGCATGGGGGAAGGCACTCGTCAGGCGAAGGGGGCCGTCACCGGTGTTGGCTATGGTGAGCGCTCGCGTGGCGAAACCGTTAGGGGCGTCGCTCAGGGGAACGGAGCCAAAGTCCGTGCTGCCGGTGATCGAGATTTCCGGTGCGAGCGCACCCAGGCCGTTGCCGGCAATCGTAAAGGTGTAGGTGGGGGTATCCGGATCATCACTGGGGATGGTGACCACCGCTGTCTTCTCTCCGACCGATGCGGGATGGAAAGCGATGCGCAACTGGCTGGAGCCGTCCCAGCCCAGCGGGCTGCGGGGTTGCTTGACGATGGAGAAGTCTGTGGTATTGGAGACACTGGCCGCACCCAGGGAGAGCGGCGTTTGCCCGATGTTGCGCACGAGGAAATTTTGCTCCACCGTCTCGCCGTTAACGGCAGAGCCAAAATGCGTGCCATCGAATGGGTCGGGCGTGGTATCGCCGCTAGCGAGATTCACGTTGCTGCCTTCTACTGTGATATCCGCACCCTCTTCCGCAGCTCGTCCGATGAAAACGGTGCGAAAGCCTTCTGCATTGCTAAGAAAGCGCAAGAGTATGCCCTGCCGGCCACCGGTAGGGGTAAAGCGCAAGGTGAAGTCCTCGCTTCCGCCTGGAGCGATGACCGGGCCATTCACCGGATCGAGCATAGCAAAACCATCGACATCCAGCGTTTGGGCGTAGTCCGGTGCCCGCCAGCTCAGTTCCAGGTCGCTGCTACCTGCGTTGCGCAGGGTGAAGGTCCTTTCTTCGGTTTCTCCCGGCGCGACCATGCCGAAGTCCGATGCATCATGAACGGGGTGGCCGAAGTGCGAGGATCCCAGATTCCAGCCTTCGGATCGCAAGAGGGTGCGACCGTTAGCGTCGGTCATGAAGAGTGCCGGATCGGGATAATCCCCGCCCGGTTGCCAGAGCCGGAAGTCTTCTACTTCCAAGGTTGATTCGCGTGAGGCTTTGCCAACGAGAGCCACCTTGCCGTCTCCCATCTCCCAGTTGTTCCGGTAAAAACGCGTCTCGCCAAACTCCGAGCGCACGACACCACTGACAATGACTTTCCCTGGATTATCGGGGTCGTCCCGGACGTAAACCCTGGTCAGGCGGTGGGGGTCACGTTCCGGCAGGTCGCCACTGAGCGGTTCGATATCACTGATTTCGCCGCTCGAAATCTCACGGCCTATTTCAAAGTCCTCCCCCCTCTCGCCTTGCAGCGAACCCACGGCGAGTCCACAGACACTCATGTAGTTGAGGCCGGCGGCTTCACCGTCTTCAAATACGATTTCGACCGCAAAGGGCCGCTCGGGTGCGTCCAGTGTCTCCAGACGGGCCATCTCTAAAAAGTTGCCGTCTCCGTCCTCGGCATGCTCCAGGAGCCAGCGCCCGTCGTTCACTTCGACCGAGCCGGAAGCCAGGTTCCAAACGGACGGATCCGGTGCGCTTGCACAGTTATCCCATATTTCGGCACGCCAGTCCTCGGGCCTGACTTCTACGAAGACCGCAGTCTCATCGCTTTTGCCGAGGCTGGCTGACGATGCGGTCAGCACAACCTGGTGCACGCCCGGAGTGGAAAACGTGTGGCTGGGTGCGGCATCTGTCGAGTCGATCGATCCATCCGAGTCGAAATCCCAGGCATAGGTGAGTGTTTGGCCATCTTTAGCGGCGGATGCTGTGGCGTCGAACGCTACGGTCTGCGGGCCAAGGCCCATAATCTGCTTCGGGGTTGGCCGAGCCACGACATCCTTGATCGTCATACGTGCCTTGGCTCCATTTAACCCCTCCCCATGCGTTCCATCGGTGCCGATCATGACCGCATAGTGCACGCCCTCGGGCTGGTCGGAGGGAATGTCCCACTGATAGCGGTTGCCGTCCATGGTTCCCACGCCTTCCCATTTCGTCCAGGAAACCGGATAGCCGCTTGGGGCGGGTGCTTGCAGATCAAAAATAACCGTCTCGCCCGGCACCCACTCGCTGTCCAGCTGATAACCCGTCGGCAGCGGCACACGCTCTGCTTTTTTGCGCCCGTCACTTAAGGGGTCTGAGGTATCGCTCCGCAGGACATTGACCGCAGCGGGCAACCCTTTGGTCACTCCGTTGTCGGCCCAGGCGATCAGCGTCGTCCGGCCAGCGGGCAGATCGGGATCGTGTGGAATGGTGATCAAATACGTGTTATTCCCCTCAGAGACGACTCGGGTATTCTTATCCCCAACCGTGAGTGCCCAATTCACCTCCGTGGGCAGGCCGTTGGCATCTTGGGCCACCGCCTTGATCCTGGCCTGAAAGGTGGTTCCGAATGGCTGAAAATAGCCCTGGCTTGACACATTGGCCGCACCGCTCCGGGCGAACTCCCCGGTGCCGCGATCGGGGTTGATCCCCTCGATCAACTCGACCAGCTCCAAGTTCACAATGGGTGGGATGACCGTCAACTCCTTTGCCTTTTGCACCATGTTTTTCAGGTGCAGGTGGGGGTCGTAATGGTTATTGAAGTCGTCGATCGTCTCCATCGAAAGGTCGGGGTCGCGGTCATTGCCATAGCCATTGCTAAACATCCTGGGGGAGTGGATCAGATTGTCCTCCCATGCAGCGTCATAGGGCAGTGCCGAGCGCATAATAAAGTGCAGGGTCGGCCCCAACAAGCCATGCCGTATGACTTCCGGCTTCAGGTCGCGGTGCAGGTAGCCACTGGTCAGAGCCAGTTTCGTCGTCATGATGCTCGCCGAGCCCGAGGCACCGCGGGAAATAAACATCAAAGGCACGTATCGCTGGTGAAAATTGGTTGCCGTTCCTTGTGCGGTGTAGGCGTTGTTCGCGTAAAGCCGGTATCGCTCGAAATCCGGATCCGACTGGAGCACTGCGTAGTCCGAGGCTCCTCTACCATGGATGGATATGGTGCTGTAGGTCAGCCCGACCGCATTCAAGCTGTCCAGGTTGTTTTCACCGTATCCAAGCGTTTGGTTACTCAGCATCCGTTGCAGGGCGTAGCCGCCATTGGGGCGGATATTGACGTGATTTCCGTAGTCGTCGAACCATTCCTCGGTAATTCTCGAGTGATAGCCATCGAACGACGCGTAAACATCACCCCAAAACCCCGCGTATGGGCGCCCCGGGTAGTCCTCTCCCTCATAGTGGAGGAAGATGGCCGGATTCGTTTCAGTGGCGGGAACATCCGCCGGGAACAAGCGGTGTTCCGGCTCGGGCAGGGCAAGCACGTCTCCGCTGTTGGTATTGACCACTGGCTCGGGATCCAGATACCAATTCTTCCAATTCGGCTCGTCCCAATAGGGGTTGACGATGGACTGCGCGCCAAGGCCGCCCGCAAAGGCGGTGCCCAAGGCAAGAAGCGCGAGCCAGAAAGCTCGGCGAGTGGGATGGCAGCAGATCTTGCCGGGGGTGGGAGTCAGTGGGGGGGGAGTCGGCATCGTCTTTGGGGGGTGAAGGAAGAATAATAAGCGATTCCGCGCATCGATCAAGCCATATTGAACCCATTGAGTGCAACCGAGTGCAACCAGCTTCGGAGTTGGACCGCCGCCTATGATTTCCAGAGCTTGAGAACTCGACCGATCCGCTGGCGCCGATCAGAACTCAGCTGCTTCCAGGAAACGAAGAGCGACGAGAGCAGGACCCACGCCCCGATCCCGGACATTTGGATCAAGGTGCCCGCCGCAGGTTCGGCGGCGGACAGGGCTGGGGTAGAAGTAACCAATAGCAAAAAGGAGGGGATAGAATGTTTCATTGTTTTTCGAGTACTCAATAATAACACAAACGAATGCTAGTTTGTCAAACTTTCTAGGCGGCGCAACGCATTTTTTTTGTTCGGGGTTTTCGCGGGTGGGTCTGCCCCAAGGACATCGGTAACATTCTATCAACTTTTCGGTCACGACTCTCATTTAATGCTCAAAAACCCATGCCACGTAGCCGATGGCCAGGCGGTATGGGTCGAGCTTTTCGCCTGCCTGTCGGCAGACAGGTGTCCTAAGGCCATGTTTTTTCGATCCCGATCCCGATCCCGATTTCGATTTCGATTTGAGGATGTCAGCAGGGGTCAGCCCAATGTTTCATGATTTTTTAGTTTCCTCCAATGCGGATCCTCGCTTTCGCCACTGGTGCGGTGACGGCTGACCAAACTTTGGACGGTGGAGACTCGCCCCATACTTAACCGCTCTGCAATCCAGCGATTCGGCGATTCGGCGTGAGGTAGCGTTCACGCAACAGACGCGCCAGAGCCACTTTCCAGT
Source organism: uncultured Puniceicoccaceae bacterium (assembly GCA_964633135.1). Classification (GTDB taxonomy): domain Bacteria; phylum Verrucomicrobiota; class Verrucomicrobiia; order Opitutales; family Puniceicoccaceae; genus Puniceicoccus. The sequence continues at coordinate 33,976 of CAZWFJ010000003.1, forward strand.
CCGCGCCTTTCGCCGCGTTAGACAGGTCACCCTCGCTCCGACCCAACAGTTTCAACAACTCCACAGTCGCCCGCTCCCAGCGCGGTTCACGCATCTCCGCAGCCTCGGCCTCGGTCACCATTCGGCTTGTCGTATCCCTGAGGTCATCCAGCACCGCCTTTTTCAGACCTTCCTTTGATTACAGCGCGACCTCCACACGGCAGGTTTCGCCTGCGGGAATCAGGGGCAGAACCTGGCCGGACAGCACCTTGCCGTCAACGAGGATCGAAGCCGGGTGCTTGCCGCCCTCCGGGCGATTGGTGAGCTTAATCGCATAAGTCCCGCCGCGGAAAGTGCGGGTGATCCGGGCGGTCGGCAGCGCAATCGGCAGGCAGGGGTCGATGACGAGGCCGTCGTAACTGCGGCAGGCACCGAGGATGTATTCGATCAAGAGTTGGGCGAACCAGCCGCTGGTGCCGGTGCGCCAGGCGTAGCCCTTTTGCCCATAGACCTCGGGCACACTGGAGAAGCTGTTGACGTAGCTGAAAGGCTCCGCGCCGGACTGGCTGACGGGGTTGTCGGGATTATCGGGCGTGACCTTGCGGAAGGTCCGCCATGCCTGCTCGGCGCGGCCCAAGAGACAGTCCGCCACGCCTTTAAACCCGGCGGCGTGGTTGTAGCAGCCGCCGTTTTCGTTGCTGCCGGGGGTGCTTTGCGACATGCGGCCGACCCGCGGATCGAAGCGGGCATAGGGCGGCTTGCAAATGCGGTAGCCGATGTCGTCTTCCAACATCTCATCGACCTTCGCCATGATGCTGCGAGCGCGCTCCTCATCGGCCACGCCGCTGAGGACGGCCCAGCTTTGGGGGTTGAGGTAGATCTGGCCGAACTCGGCCTGCCTGCTGCCGATGCGGGTGCCGTCCTCGCAGATCGTGCGCTGATACCATTCGCCATCCCAGGCGACGTCGTTGAGCTGTTTTTTGAAATGGTCGAAGACCTGGCGGGCTTCCGCCGCGACCTCGCTCCGCCCCACCCGCTCGGCCAGTTCCGCCATTTCGCGGGCACCGAGGCAGAGCTGCATGGTGACAAAGACGCTCTCGCGCTCGCCCGCCTCTTCGGTGGCTTCGAGGCCGTCGTTCCAGTCGGCGTGGTGCTGGCGGCAGAGCCCGTGCCGCCCGGTGTCCGTCGCCAAGTAGCGCAGCGCGCGCAGGGCGTGCTCGAAGACAGTGCCCTGATCACTGGATTCGAAGAAAGGCACTTCAATATCCAGCAGGTCGAAATTGCCCGATTCTTTGACCAGTGCCGGCAAGGACTGGAGGATCCAGGCAGGCTTGTCGGAATATTTCATCCGGTTGAGCGGGCGGAAGCCATGCGGCACGGAGCCGTCGGCATACTGGCTGGCGAGGGCGCGGACGAGGTTGGCCTCGGCAGCCTCGGGATCGGCCATGGCGAGTGCCATATCGACCTGGAGGTTGTCGCGGAAGCCGCTCTTGTTGATCAGGTAGTTGTAGAGCTGTTTCTTGAGGAAAATATTAAACAAGCCGTTGTACAGCTCATGCCCGACATCGACCGTCCAGGCCGCGCCGCGCTGGTCCTCGACCGCCTTGGCCTCTTCGCACCAAGCGTCCAACTGCTCCGGTGAAACGCGCTCGCGCAACGCAAGCACCTCTTCCTTGCCCGAGCACTGGCCGATCAGGAAGTCCGCGCGTTTGGTCTCGCCGGGTGCCAGCGCCAGCTTAACCTGTACCACCCCGGCGCAATCCGGCCCATGGCCCGGACGTCCGTCGCAGTCCCAGCCCCAGAGGATGCGGGGGGCGGATACGGAATAGTCGAGCCGGGTGAAGTGATCGCGGTAGCCGTTGCCGTTGTGAAAATTTTCGAGGGCGATGTGGTAGCCTTTGAAGCGGTCGTTCGGCAGATCTTTGTGCCGATTGGAAACCAGCACGCCGCCAATCTCTGGCAGGACGTGAGCGGAATTTTCCTTTCCAAGGCCTCGGCCTTCGCGGTCTTTACCCGTGAGTTGAAATAGGGCGTAGCCGAAGACCGAAACCTCGCGCGGGCGGTCGCTCTCATTGGTCACCCAGATGGTGGTGGCTTCGACCGGGGTATGACGGGGGACGAAGACCCGTTGCCGGGCGAAGAGCCCCTCGTTCCGGGCTTCCATCACGGTTTTTTCGCAGTGAAATTCGATATTACGGTCGGTCACCTCAGTCGGTGCGGGCAGGCCGCTCGGGCAGAAGGTGGCGTTGGTCGCGTCGTCGCGGACGTAGTGATACTTCTGGTCGTAACCGACAAGTGCACAGGTCGTGCCGTCGGCCTCGCGAGTCCAAACGGGTCCATCGTTGCAGTGGGCGGTTTCGGCATACATTTCGGTGCCGGCGTTGTCGATGGCGGTGCAGTGCAGGTTCCACCATTTTGCGGGTGGTTCTGCGGTGAAACGGAAGCAGCGGGCGTCTTCGTCGAAATGACCGTAGCAGGCAAAGGAGGAGTCTTGATTCATGAAGCAGGGGAAGGTATCAAGGATCAGGTGGCTTTGAAAAGCTTAGATTGCATCGATATTTCCTTTCTTGGATAGGCTTCGCCTCAACCTCTGCGAGTCCAAGACTTTCGCTCGCTTCGAAAAACGCACTCTGGCAAAGCATGGGCGAAGGCAGGGCACCGCGCTCGCTGAGCAGAAGCGATATCTTCGATCACGAGGGTTTGCTGACACCAAGAAATCCCGCTGCATCCGCCAGGGGTATGGCTTCAAGGTTTTCTTTGATCGGGTAGGCGGTCGTTGTGCGGCAGATGAGGGCGGCCCCGGTGTTTTCCGGTAGTTCGCTGCGGACTTTTTCCAGCTTGCCCGCGCTCGTTGGGTGCTCGGCCCATTTGGCATCCGCGATTCGGAATCGACCTGCTTTGTGCAAGAGAAAGTCGGCCTCCTTGCTGCGGTCCCTCCAGTAATAGAGTTGCCACCCATGCCCTATGCCGAGCTGCTTTTGAAGCTCGCCAAAGACGGCGCTTTCCCAGAGTGCGCCCGTCAACGGGGAGTCGTGCAGATCGTCCAGGGTCGTCATCCCCATCAGGAAGGCGCAGAGACCGGTGTCGAGAAAGTGCAGCTTGGGGGATTTGACCAATGACTTGGTCGCATTGGAGAACCAGGGTTCCAGCAGAGCCACAATCCCGGAACGCTCGAGCACGGAAAGCCATTCGCCTGCGGTCGAGGGGCTGATGCCCACGTCACGCGCGAGTTCCGCTTTGTTCAGAACCTGCGATGTGCGCAGCGCACACACCCGGAGAAATCGCTCGAAGTCCCTCAAGCTGCCGACTTGCAGTTGGGACCGCAGGTCGCGTTCGAGATAGGTGGCCACGTAGGACTGGTAAAAGCCGGTGGCGTCTAGATCGGACTTTTCATAGAGTTCGGGGTAGCCGCCCCGTAGGACAAACGCATCGACCGAGATCTTTTGCTCTGCATCCCGGAGTTCCTGCAGTGTCAGCCCTCGGAGCTGCAGGATCGCCGTGCGACCGGCGAGCGATTCGGCGACGCCTGCCATCAGCTCGAAAGGCTGGGAGCCGGTCAGAATGAATTGCCCGTTTTCCTGCCGGTTCGCATCGACGACTGTTTTGAGGTGTCGCAATAATGCGGGCGCATACTGGATCTCATCGACGATTAAAGGGCGCTGGTGCCTGGATAGGAAGGTCGTCGGCGAGGACTCCGCTTGGGTCGCTTCGCTGGGCAAATCCAAGCTGACATAGTTGTGCTTGGGAAAGAGGCGCTTGACCAGGGTGGTCTTTCCGGTTTGCCGGGCGCCGGAAATGACCACGACCGGACGTGTCCGGGCGCTCTCCAGCAGGTGTTTTTCCTGTAATCGCGGTATCCACATCGTGCAAATCATTTGACCGAATCGAATGATTTGCAAGCTTTATCGAGTCACCAAAACACCCGCCAGCTCTTCGTCACGCTGCATCCAAAATAAAGACATCTCTTTAGCCCACTGCGCGGCGGCCTCGGCCGGTGCCAGTTCGTCGATTTTGCGCCAGGCGGTTTTGACTTCTGACGCTGCGCTCACTCTTGGCCGGTGCCCGTTCAGCTCCCGGCTCCTGATCAGCTCTATTCGTTTTTTTAGGCTCCCGGCGCAATCAAGGTGGTCCTTACGCCATGACAGGGGTGCGCGTGATGGCTTCGGCCACGGCCATCACTTGCAGACCCCATTCAAAGTCATGGAAGAGTTCCGTTCCTTCGTGAATGCCATTCAGGAAATTTCCCCGAACGTCCACAGCGGGCTGGAGTTCGACTTCGTTATTCTCACCGTCGCGCTTGGCAAGGGTCAGCGTGACGGCGAGGTGATCGTTGGCAATGGGGGCGTTCTTTTAGCGCTCCCCCACCCAGGCGCGACCCGGGATATTGGCGCAATCTTCGTCCACCACGATGCGCTCCGGCATGGGGCCGGCATAGACCCAGATCATCGCCATCGGCTCGTTGCCGTTGTTAATGAAGTAATGGATGCGTCCGCGCGGCTGGAGAGCGGTCGTCAGGTCTTCCATTTCATACTCTCGCCCCTCAACCCAACAGGTGCCGCATCCCTCTACGATGCAGATGGACTCGTCGAAATCATGTAAATGAGCCGGCAAACGACCGCCATGCTTGAAAATGCCGTATCCCCCACTCATGTCAAAACCGGGAATCAATTCGGCATTGAAATAATCGACAAAGGAAGCACTCGGTCCCGGCTCGTAGCGCGCACTATTCTTAAAGCTCGTGAATCGCTCGCCCCCGGGGTGAGTATAGGATCGGTCGGTCGGCATCGAGCGCATTGACACACTGCCCTCAACCAGTTCTCGATCGGGTGTATCCGAGCACATCGCGATGTGCACAACGGCTCGGGCAGCCCCGTAATTCGAAGCCTTATGCGCCAGTCCCGCAGGAATGCTGACGTTATCCAATGCCCCCAGCGTATACATGCGGCCCTCCACGGTGACTTGCAGCCGACCTGACAGCACCGTAATCGACTCGCCAAAGGTATGACGGTGGTTTTCCAGCTTGGCTCCGGGTTCAAACGTCACGATTCCGGTTGTCAAATTCACCGCACCGTTGTGCTTGCCCACCATGCAGTCGAAGCTGACTCCCCGGCACAATTCGATCACTTTCTGCCCGGGCGGGTTCATGACCTCGCTGCGGGTGGGGCGAAAGCTCTCCGGCGCACAAAGTTTCGGTTCGTTGGGATAATCGCGCTCCAGAGTGAACCCCGGCGTGATCGTGCGATTTAGCCCGACGCTGCCCAGCGACTCCTTCAACGTGCGGATGAGCAGGCCCGCGTCCAGCCCCACGCCCAGCATACGGAAGCCCTGTGCCCGGCGCGAGGCAATATCCTCATTGCTTCGGGCGACCACGCCACAGGTCTTCCCCGCTGCCGTGAAAATCTCCCGGGCGGTGGCGATGCACTCGGGCACGCCCTGCCCTTCCCATTCGCCGGGGAAACCCGCCGTGGCCGATAAATCCGCCGGACCGAAGAAAAAAGTATCCACCCCGGTTACCTGCGCCAATTCTGAGGCATTTTCGATCCCTTTGACCGATTCGATTAAAGGCACCACCATTACCGCTGGATCGCTCTCCGATACGTGGGCCGGAAAACAGGTGCCCCAGCAGGTCGCCCGCTCGGCCCCGATGCCACGCCGCCCCACCGGCGGGAAATGAGCGCTTCGCAATGCTGATTCGAGCTGCTCTCGGGTTTCCATCCAGGGGATCACCACACCGTCCGCCCCAATGTCGAGCGCCCGCTTGATCAGTGCCTCGGAATTCTCCGCCAGCCGCACCAGAACCACCGTCTCGCTCCGCACCGCACAGCGCAAATGCTCGACGATCTCCTTCCAGTCGAGGTGGCCGTGCTCGGCGTCAATCACCACCCAGTCGAAGCCAAGTGCCACCGCCATCTCAGTGATTGAGGGGGCCTCCAGAGTGACCCACAGACCGTAGGCGGACTCGTTGGCGGCGAATTTAGAGCGGAGGTGTTTTAGGGCGGATACGTTCATGGATTAAAAAACATTCAGTTCAGGTTTCTCGGCAAGAAACCAAAGATCAGACTCAAAAGGAACATGCGAAACTTTTCCAGCAATAATTCACAGCAATCCAACAGAACCAATTATTTTCAGCGGCAGCACGCGATTACTCATCTGTCGGCATCGGTGCAACCCGGCTCGGGGCATTTTCTCAAGGTGCGGCCCTCGTTCCACTCGATGGGCATGATGTGGACCGGGGAATGAGCCTGCACTCCGTAAACCCGGTGCCGGAACAGTTGGTCGATGAGCATGGCCACCTGATGGGGCATGGCGGTCTGGTGGAGTTGAGTGCCTGCGTTCTGCTCATTGGTGACTTCACAGGCGAATCCCAGATTACCCGGGATATCCCGCCCCAGTTCCACAAGATACTGCGCGGTTGAGTAAGTGGTGGAGAGCACGCAATCCGGCTGCATCTGGTTCAGCCAGTTTTTCACGAGGGCAAGTGCTTTGGGGAAGGGCGTCTCGAACGGGAGAATCAGGGGGATCGGGGCGATCGGCTCCAGGAGGTTGTCCTTGCCCAAGCTGTGGCGGAAGGTGTGGGCCAGCCCCACGCGGGCATTGTCCAGGCTTAGTGGTGTCTGGTGGGTTCGCACAATCCACCCCGGTTTCTGATACCCCCGCCGGGTAATCTCTTCATTCAGCTTGTCATAAGCATCAATGCTGCTGCCTCGCACGTGGTGGAAGGGCGGGCGATGCGGGTAGTCCCCCACGGCGATCACGATGAAGTTCTTCCAGATTTCCTGGTCGAGGAGACATTCGAACTCGATGATCCGATTGAGCAGAAGAAGTTGCACGCCCCGGTTCCAAGCCATTCGCAGGACCCGCTTCAACTCCGGCGGGTTCTGGAAATGCTCGAACTCCAGCTTGTATCCCAAACTTTCGGCCTCATTGGCCAACGCGGCGGGCATCCAGCCGGGAAAAGCAGCGGTCCCTTCCTGCAAGGCCAGCAGAGGTATTTCTGCTTGCTTTTTCTGACCGCGAGCCGCGACAAGAGCGCTGAAGACCGGGTCCGCGCGATACCCCAAGTCATCGGCAACTTTCCGGATTTTATCCCGCGTGGCCGCCTTAATTGTGCCGGTGCCACGCAAAGCCTGGGAAACAGTGGATGGGCTGTAACCACAGGCTTCCGCGATTTGATAGACGGTAATGCGACTGGGGGAACTCATGACCGTGAACGGTGACAAATTATCCCGAACAACACACGACCTTTCTGAGTTTATGAACGGTGTATAATCTGGGCGTTTGTCATTCTTATCAAACTTTGGTCTTTTATCGTCATCAATCCGATCCCCCTTGGGAATCTGGTTCGATTCTCACAAAATGTAGTCAATATTCATCAAACACGACCAACCATGAAAAAAACAACTCTAGCAGCTACCGCTGTTCTATCACTCCTGGGGGCTTCTTTGGCTCACTCGCAAACTGTCTTCGACGTCGATGTCTCTGACCCGGCCTACCGCGTCACCTCTGGAGGTGTCAATACACGTGGTTTCACTGATAATCTGATAATCGGTTCGTTTACCAGTGACACGGTTTTTCGGTCCTCGGCAATTAACTTCCTCCTTCCCGATATTGGCGGACAGTCCATTGATGCCGTGGAGTTCGACACCTATTACCAAGGTTCTGATAACTTCTCTTACAGCTCCGGCGCTGCGAACACGTCTCTGGCGGTCTTCGCGAAAATCTCCAACACCAGCACTCGCACAAACGCGGACTACATAGCTCCGGGTGATTTCTCTACGACCCCCTCAGGTTGGACGGAAATCCAGTTGGATTTCGTCCCCTCTGGGTTCACCTCTGCCGCTGACACGTCTCTGAGCTTGGGTACTACCGGGCAAAGTAATCTGGAGTCGTTCCTATCCACATACTATGCAGGCACTCCCGCTGGCGGTGATTATCTGGTCTTGGGGTTCGCTCTGGACCCCAATGGCGAAAATCTTGCCACCAATTTCACCTCCCGAAACTTGTTGCTCACCAATGATCAGACCGTTTCAGGCACACCCTCTAGCCTAACGATTACTGCCATCCCTGAGCCGAACACCTTCGCGCTGCTCGCCGGTGCGCTCGGTCTCGGCATGGTCATGCTGCGCCGCCGCCGCTAAGCGGGCCCCATCCTTCCTGCTTCTAAGACTCCCACCCGCCTTAATAGTGGGTGGGAGTTTTTTTATTCCTTTCAACGATCCACCCAGTGTTTACGTCCCCCGTGCTTCACATGACTGCCACCCGCTATTTATGCCCGTTCCTCTCGCTTCCCCTCACCTTTGGTGTGTTGTTTCTCCTCATGGTCGCACCTGCCGTGGGGGCATCTCCCGAGCCGACCCGATTCGCAGGTGTGCCCACGGTGGAAAACGTGCCGGTCAGCTGGAGTGATGCGCAATGGATCACCGCGCAGGGGAACACACCTGCGGGTGCGGCTACATACGCTTTGCTGCGTCACTCGTTTTCTGCAGGAGAGATTTCTGATCAAGCCCTCCTCCATATCCATTCTGGGAGATGGCACCGCGTGTTTGTCAATGGCCAGTTCGTAGGGGACTGTTCTCGGGAGGGTTATCCAATGGTTTACCGGAGCTTTGACGTGACGCCGCTGCTTCAGCCTGGGGATAACGTTATCGCGATTGAAGTCTCCGGGAACGCACAAACGCTCGCAAAACTGGAAGCTGGAGGAAACACCATTGTGGCGACCGGCTCCCACTGGAAGGGAACCCTGAGTCCTGCCTGGCGGGACAGTGGTTTGAAGGTCACGGTATCAACACCCATGGAAGTTTTTGATGCGTCACAGTTTGCGCAAGGCTGGCGGGAGCCGGGTTACGATGATGGGGCATGGCCTGCTGCGAGTGACAAGGGTCAACCTGTAGCGGGTGATCTGGTCCCAGACCCTCAACCGCCGGTTACTCGGAGCTTCCGCACTGCAGACCGCATACTAACCCAGGGGGAAGCTGTCGTGCTCGATGATGACGACGATCCCGCCAAGGTCGCCCTGCGCCTCGCCACGGAACCGGTCACGGAGCCGGCCTTCACTTCCATCCAGAACATTGAGGTTTTCACTGACCCGGCTCAAGGCACCGCCATTGTCGAATCGACCTATCCCGAGGACGGGGTCACCATGGAGAACGGACTGCTCCCGAAATCCCGCGATGCAACCGTCATTCTGGACTTTGGCCGCATGATTTCAGGCAACTTCTATCTGGACATCGAGTGCGACGAACCGGAGGGGACGTCTGTGGATGTGGCCTTTTCCCAAGTGCTGCTGGGGGATAGCGTGCCGAGTCTCCTCTACCAGAGCGGGTTAAATGATCGCTACGGCAATGTCGCGCATCGCACGGTGCTCACTGCAGGCCGTCAACAGTGGCAGAGCTTCTTCTGGGAGCAAGCCCGCTACGTGCAGCTCACTTTCCGCAACGTTTCAGCACCTGTAAAAGTGCATGCGTTTGGAATCATTGAACGCGATCCCGTATTGCCTGTGAAAGGAGCTTTTTCCTGTTCCGATCCCCTGCTCGACGCGCTGTGGGAAGCCACCGAACGCACGACCCGGATGACTACGCAGGATGTTTACATGGATAACCTGGTGCGCGAAAAAGTTTCCTGGAGTGGGGAATGCGCCAGTCGATCCGTGATGACGGGACTCGTGGCTTATGGAAATACGCCTTTAAATCGCCATTACATCCGACAGTTTACCGGGGACCCCGAAGACGAACGATTCAACGACCACAAAATTCTTGAGCCTGGTGCAAACCATCTGATGTTTTTTTACCACGGCATGCAGATGTATTATGCCCTAACAAAATACTATCTCTTCGCTGCTCCAGAGGACTTCGAGGAAGATGGCATCCTGATCACCTACAGAGCCTACATGGAGTGGCTGGAACAGTATCGCACGACAGACGGCTTGATCGGAGACACAGAGTTTCTGGACTGGATGGACTGGGTGAATGGCGGCTGGGACGGGCTCAGTGCGGGCAAGAACCTGTTTTACCGAATGCTCCTGCTGAATCTCGCCGATATTGAGGACTCTTTGGGAAATACAACCGCTGCTGCCACCTATCGCGGGCGAGCAGAGGAAATCGCCGAGGCCATTGAGTCGTTGCATTGGGATGAAGACGATGGGCTTTACCACGATAAGCCGCCCGTGGAGGGGAGACCTTGGCAGCCCGCTAAGACAGAACACATCAACGCGCTGGCTCTCCTGGCAGGTTTGGGGCAGGACAACGGACGAGCCGAGCGCCTACTGCAGGGGCTGGCGGAAGAACGAATCACCCAAGTGGATTCCCCATTTCTCCACTTTCTGGCTGAAGCCTGCTTCAGGGAGGACCGCCCGGATTTGGCGCTGTATTTCCTGCGTTCCCGCTTGAAACACATGGTGGATTTCATGGAATACCCCACGCTCTGGGAGGGGATGGCCTTTCTCGCCCGGGGATCCGGATGGACGCCCCGCTATCGTTCTCTGGCCCAAAGCGCGGCGGCTGTCCCGGCTTATTTGCTCTCGACAGAAATTCTCGGAATTCTGCCTGTCGAACCCGGGTTCAGCGAGTTTCGCGTGCGCCCGCAGATGGCGGATCTGACTTGGGCAGAAGGTATCATGCCAAGCCCGCTTGGCGATATTCCCATCCGTTGGGAAAAGACAGGTGGCAATTTCCAAGTGACCCTCACCGTGCCGGCCGGAGCCATTGCGCAGATTCACTTGCCACTGGCGGCCACTTATACGCAGAACGGGCAACCGCTCTCAGGTGGTTCCATTCGGCAGGATCGATACGTGACTTCCGTTGGCCCCGGTCAATGGGTTTTCACCGCCGACAACCTCAATTGAGTCAACATTTTCCGATCATGACAGCTTCCAATTTTTCTCGATACATTAGCAAGATAACGCTCGCGTTGCTGAGCGTTGCCACACCGGCAGCCCTCAACGCACAAGCCCCGGCCCCCGCGCTCTACGTGGGTGCCCCGGTCGTTCAAGCCTCTGGTCCAGACTGGTCTGGAGCCCAGTGGATCAGCGGTTGCGGCCCTAACGAATACGCTTATCTGCGGAAAGAATTTTCTGTGGATGGCTCCCCAACAAATGCCATCCTTCACGTTTACGGCGGGCCACGCCATCGCGTGTTTCTGAACGGCGTGTTTGTTGGATCTGACAATCGGTCGGACGAACAGAAATTCACGAGGTCCTATAACGTTACAGACCTGCTCAACTCCGGGAGCAACACCCTGGCGATCATTAAATACGCCACGAGCGCGGATGATCTCGGAGTAATTGCCAAGCTAATGGTGGATTCCACTGCCGCTGTGGCGAGCGACGGGACATGGAAATTCTTGTCGCCGAATAAAGTCTGGCAAAACACCGGATTGCGGGTCAGTCAGTTGACACCGATGGAGGTCTACGATCCCGCCAAAGCCCCGGTGGATGCATGGATGCAAAGCGGTTTTGATGCTGCTGGTTGGGAAACCGTTTCCGTGCTCAACCAGAGCGGGGAAATTATCCCTGACCCGTATCCTGAGGTGATCCGCTCATTTGTTCTTCCGGCAAATATGGTCTGGGCTGGAGAACGCATCCGGCTGGATGAACATGAACGCATCCCGCGGATTGCCCTCTATATGGCCTACGAACCCATGCAGCCGTTCCGGTTCGGTCAGCTGACAAACCCGGAGGCTCTCTTGAGTTCGGGATCGGAGCACTTGGAGGCCGACTTGGTTTACCCCTACAACGCCAATGGCTTTCAGGCGGCCATCGCGGATGGGAATCCTCCGGCTAGTGTAAGCCCCACACTGGTGCTTGATTTTGGACGAGTCGTCGAAGGGTATTTCTTCGTGGATATTGAGGCCGATGGTGCCGGTCCATTTTTTGATGTGGGTTTCTCAAAATTCGCGGTCGATAATCAGGTGATCGTTCTTCCCCATGACAGCGGGAAAGACCCGCAGCAGGGCAACCAGGCGCACCGGGTCATTTTGCCAAAAGGCCGGGTTGTCTGGCAGGGATTTCACACCGAACCCGTGCGCTATGTGAACCTGTCTTTTCGCAATCTGGGAAACCGGAAAGTGAAGGTGCACTCCTTCGGGATCATCGAGAAGGTCGAGAAGTCGATGACTAAGGGACAGGGAGCTACCGTGATCTTTTGAAGGAAACGCCGTAGTGAACCGTCGACAGTTTATTGTCGCGTCGTCCCAAGCGGCATTAGGCATATCCTTGGCTTCGGCACGTCTGCCTTTGCCGTTTTCAGTTATTACTATGACCAAAGAAATCTCTCAACTTCCCCCCGCTTCCTGGATCTGGGCTCAGCGCCCGGTGGACATGGCCGACACCATGGCACAGTTCCGTCTGGAGTTCGACTGGGACGGGGCGGGCGAAGTTTTCTGGGAAGGCTTTGCCGATACCCTCTACACGATCTGGTGTAATGGCGTCTGCCTGGGGGTTGGCCCCGTGGCGAGCACGATCCAGGAGCCCTTTGTTTCGCGCTGGGATCTTGACCAACACGCACATCCCGGGCGCAATGTCCTGGCGATCCAAGTGTGGACCCATGCTAATCGAAGGGATTGCTCGGACTATTGTGCGCTGGAAGGGGGTCTGATCGGCTGGTTACGAGCTGGTGAGACGGTCATCCCCACCGGCCCGGACTGGCTGGCGCGGGATGCGGTGGGCTATTCTATGCCCGCACCGGATCAACCGTTCCGGCCTTTCCAGGAAAGTCGCCTCGTCTGGGCTGACCTGCGACGGGAACCGATGGACTGGATGAAGCTGGATTTTCACCCGAACTCGGAGGAATGGCAGTCGGCGCGGGTTGTCCACCCGGGGCAGCATCCCAAGCGCAAAAGTCTGCGGCCTTGCCCGCTGCCGAATTTTACCTGCGAGCGGCTGCCTGCCCCGAAGCTCATGGATGCGGGCTGGGCGATCGGCGATGCGCCGGTGAAGTTCGTCCGCGATGTGGCGGATCGCATGATCGGCCAGGAACATAAGAGCCTACTCTGCCCGGCTATCGAACTGGGCCGCCCATTCGCTGGCAAAGATATAGTGCCGAGCACTGCTCGCGGCTTGCCCAACCCGGCGCGTATGGGCTGGGAGAGCCTGGAACCCCCGATTCGCCTGCCGCAACCGGAAACCGGGCGGGATTTCTACCTGACTTACGACTTGGGCCGGCAAACCAGCGGTTGTCTGCTCCTGACGGTCGAGACCGAGACAGAGTGCAGGATCGAAATCGGATACACCGATCGCCTGCGAAAGCGCCGGGTTAATCCCACGGTGCAGTTTAATCTCTCCGACCGCGTAATCGTCCCGGCGGCGGGTCGGAGTGAGGTGCGCCTTCCGCACGACCGGGGCTGCCGCTACATTCAGCTTAGTTTTTCCCGCGCCGCTATCGTGCAGGAAATTGCTTGGGAAGAGCACGTCTTCGCCCACGACCGAACACGGCGTTTTCACTCCTCTGACCCGGGCCTCAATGCCATCTGGGAAGCTGCGGAAAATACGATCCGCCAGGTGTCCCTCTCCTTTTACACCGATAACGCCCGGCGAGAGCGCCAAGGCTGGATGGGCACCGAACTCATCCATACCGGACGAGGCGGTTTTGCCGTCTATGGGGATTTGGCGCTGGCGCGCAAGCAGATTGTCGATGCGCTGGAATGCGCCGAAGACCTGAACGGCTATATCCCTGCGCAGGTGCTGGGCAATATTCCTCTGGAGTGGCAGCGGGAGTTCGATTCCCACGATCTCTGCGTGCCCCAGACCTTTCGCGATTACATCCAGCGCAGTGACGACCGCGAACTGGCTCCGCATCTATTGGAAGCTTCCATGCGGATGATTGAATACCACATGAACATCGGCGAGAAGGGACTCAAGGAGCGTATTGGCAGTTGGTGCTGGACGGGATGGACTTTCGTCGCGGCCACCAGCGTGATCACCGGTCATAACCTGCTCCTGATCGAAGCCATGCGGGCCACCGCCGACCTGCATCGCTATCTCGGCAATGAAAAGGACGCGGAGAAGCTCGCTGCAAGGGAAGCTCCTTTGATCGCCGCCATTTTCCGGGAGTTGCTCGATCCCGAGCGAGGCGTGCTTTGTCAGGGACTCGACCCGGAGGGCAATCGCGTGCCCTTCTGTTCGCAAGCCGACAACGCCCGAGCACTTTTGCTTGGCATTGTCCCCAAGGAGAAGATTGAGCATTTCCACCGGTTCGCCGCCGGCCCCAGTGGAAGCTGGCCGACCAACCGCAGCGCCTGGCAGAGTATAACCTCCCGCGGGGACATTGTTCGCTATCACCCGGAGCAGGCCGTCGTGGCCGGGTCGCCCTTCGACAGCCTCCTCGCAGTCGATACCATCGCCGCCCTCGAATCCCCCCAGGCTGCGCTCAATTACATCCGCTACAACTTCGGCGCTATGGTGGACGAAGGCGAAGGAACCCTCTGGGAGTGTTGGAATCAGCACAGCACCACCATTGACTCCGCCTGCTACAGCCAGGGTTGGGGAACCGCAGTCGCCTACCAAATGTTGCAATACATCGTGGGCGCCCAATTCATCGAGCCGGGTGGAACCGTCATCGAATGGCGACCGCGCCGAGTCGATGTCCGCGAACTATCCGCGCGCATCGCCACCACCCAAGGCGATGTTACCCTGGGCTGGCGGGGCGATGAGTTGCACTGGTCAGTTCCCGAGGGGGTCACCGTGCGCATCCATCACGGCAGTGACAAGGCTGCTCAGGATCTTGTCGGCCCAACCAGGAACAATGTGTGAGCATGATCGAGCACCACCAGATATGGAAAAGTGAAACCAGCACGGTGCGTGTCCTGCCAAGTCGCGGGCGGCTCCTTGACGTGGAAATAGGCGGTCACGGCGCACTTTGGTCGCCCGAGGCACCGCCCCTCGATTGGTGTCTGGGCGGCGAGCGGCTCTGGTTCGGGCCGGAACCCGACTGGCATTGGCAGAAGTTTGGTGCGCCCGATTTCGCCCTTATCGTAACTTACGCCATGACGGTGTTGGGAGTGGCACTCGGAAGCCTCAACCAGACCATCGCTGCAGGACTGCCGGAAAAAACAAAAGAATGAAATCACTTTGATGGAAGGCGTCCTTTTAATAAAATAAGTCATGGCAGAAAAATTTATCATTTCCCGCGCGGACGATGCCGGCATTACCTCCGGGACGAACCGGGCAATGCAGGTCTGCGTTGCGGCTGGATCAATTCGCAATGTCGGGCTGATGGTGCCCGGTATGGCACGGGACGAAGCGGTATGGATGCTTAAAGAATTCCCCCAAAGCGTAAACATTGGCGTGCACGCAACCGTTACCAGCGAGTGGGAGGGCATCCGCCTGCGCCCGTTATTGCCAGCGCAAGAAGTCCCCTCGTTGGTGCAAAGCGATGGCACCTTTTATCGCACGGCGATGGAACTACATTCGCATTTTAAGTTGGACAAGTGGCTCGCATAGGGCTTATTTACTGCTAGGGGGACCGCGGTAATCGCGTGGCGATCTGCCGGTCAGTTTCTTGAACTGGCGGGAGAAGTAGAAGGGGTCGCTGAAGCCGCTTTTCTCTGCGGTTTCCTGCACGTTCAAGCCACTCAATAAGTAACGCCGGGCGGAGGCGATTCGCTCGCGCAGGAGGAACTGGGTGGGCGGCAGGCTGGTGAATTTGCGGAAGCGCAGGCGGAAGGAGTCGTAATCGATACCTGCTGCGCGCGCTACTTCGTGGAATTGCCAGTCGTGCTCTGGATGCTCCCGGATTTCCTTAATGATCTCTGCGATCTTGTCGTCCAAAGGGGTCCGGGTCCTTAGCCCGTAGGTGGGATAGCACTCGTCCAGTATCTGGTGCAGCAAGCCGGGAAGATAGCGCTCGTTCTCGGGGTTGCCCGAGAACGAGCACTGCATGGCCTCCTCAAAAAGGTCGGGCGCGCGCATGCGGCCACGGAGATGCCCGATGGAGCGCGACCGGCGGAACCGGTCTTCGGCTTTTTGCACCGCTGGCCCGTCAAAAGCGATATAGCGGTAGTGGATGTCGGGGCTGGGTTCGCGGTAGCTAAGAGGTTCCTCCGGGAAGACCATCCAGAATGCGCCCGGGGTCACCCGTTGCGCACCCAAGTGCGCCGTCTCCACCACGCAGGTGCCCACAACCGCCAGGTTGACCACATAGCGGTGCGTGCGGAAGCGATCCGCCAGAAAGTTCCAGGGAAATCGGTCTCGCCAGAGGAATTGGCCGCAGGCCGTGATCCGCAAACCCAGACTGTCCAGGTCGGGGCGGTTTGGGTAGTGCTTCGAGAATGGCTCTTTCAAATCGTCCATGTTTTACTTCAGCGAGTCTATTCAAATCCGTGCGTTTACTAGTAAGATAGAGTGTCATGGATCCTGCTGCACCTAAGATCAATATTATTTCAGTACCCCTACTCCTTCTTGTTTGCGGGTTACTCTTTCTTCCACGCATAGATGTTGATGGAGGTGGGGCGCTTCTTTTCCGGGAGTTGGACTCCCACACCGGGACGATTC
>CAZWFJ010000004.1:0-49933 GCA_964633135.1 uncultured Puniceicoccaceae bacterium
GGCTCGGCGAACCAGCCGTTGTGGCTGTCGTCAGTTCGGAGGTCGGCGTTGGCGGAGGCGCGGAGGTCGAGCGGGGTGAAGGTGCGCTCGGGCGGGATGTGCTCGAAGGATCGCATGCCGCCTTCGATGTAGGGCGCGAAGGGCTCGACCAGTTCCCAGTAGCGCCGCAGGACATCGGCACCGTAGCTCTCATAACCGTGGGCGAAGGCGGCTCGCGCCAGTTCGCCGGCGACGATTCCGGCGATGGCACCGTTGAGGTAGAAGCCGGGGTCGATGTGGAAGCCGCGCGGGAAGTGGGGCCACATGGTCATAAACTCGCCGCGATAATTTTCCGGTAGTTCCCGGCGGATCCGCTGGTAGGTCTCGATGATGGCTTTGGCCCGGTCGTGCCCAATGCCGTAGTTGGCCACCATGGCACTGGAGAGGGAAACGACCTGCGTTTCATCGATGCCGAAGTCGCGCTCGAAGGTAGGATCTTCGGGGACGTGCATCTGGTAATGACGCCCGTTCCAGGAAACGGCGTGGGTGCGCTCGAAGAGGCCGTCGGCGAAGGCGTCGGTCTCGTCGGCTTCCGTATCTCGCCCGGCCACCCGGAGCATTTTCGCGAGGTGGCGGCAAGCTTGCGCCATGCTGATGTTGTCGCCGTAGAAGACGCCGTATTGGCTGACGCCCGGAATCGCCAGCATGTGATCGCCGCCGACCAGGGCGGAGTCGAAATCGCTCTGGAAATCCCAGAGATCCAGGGTGAAGGGGCGGCGGATGAGCTGGAATTTTTCCGACCAGGTGTAGGGATTGGTGCGGGTGTATTCCACGGCTTTGAGAGCGGTGTCGAGGTGGCGAGCCATCCATGCATCGTCGCCGCTGACCTGCCAGGCGAGATAGAGACCGTTGATATACTGGTGCTCGACATCGTTCATGATCGGCTGGCGGGCGAAGATTTCCGCCTCGCGATGGCCGCGTTTGTGGAACTCGTCGCCCCAGCGCCATTCCATGTGGTAGGGCTTGTCGCGCTCCACTGGCATGCCAAAATCCCAGACCATACCGTTCTCGGTCGCGTTCTCCGTAAAGTAGTCGGTGCTGTCTTTGATGTGATCGAAGAAATAGCGCCCACCCTGCGCACCGGTCCAGGTGCCCCGGCTGGTGATGCACTGCTTGCGGATGGATTTTTCGCCGTCGAAGGAGCGCAGCCGCCGCTCGGCGTAGGCCATCTCGAGGACATGATGAATGGTGTCGAACAGGTAGCCGAAATGGTTGTCCGCGTCGCGGATCTCCGAGCGGCAATCGACCTTGAAACGGGTGCGGGCGGTCTCCACCCCGGAGGTGTCATACGCGGCAACGACATGCCAGCCCAGTGCCCCTGAGACGGAAAAGCGCAACTCGCCGCCCTTGGCGGTGGCGTAGGGGCGCCCCGCACCGTCGAAGGCGGTCAGTTTGGCCGCGCCTTTGGCCGTGGCGCATTGGGGTTCGATGGGTTTGCGGGTGGTTTCGGTGAGCTGAATCATGGTGAAAGTGCTGTGATAGGGGAAGGTGGGGTGAATAAACTATTTTCCGAACCGGAGGGCAATGGTTGATTTATCGCAACGCTGCAAACAGTCAGGCCTAATCTGCAGAACCTGTTGGTACCCCATGGCTGTTCACCATGGCAGGGAAATGTAGGACACCCAAAGAAATTTCGAAGAGAGCTTGACAGATCCAGTAAAGTGAACAAAGGTTCACACTATTATGACACAAGCACGCAGAGAAGTGGTTTCGAGGGAGGAGACGGGGGTGTACCATTGCGTGAGCCGTTGTGTGCGGCGGGCATTTTTGTGCGGGCGTGATGCTTATTCGGGGAAGGACTACGAGCATCGGCGTGCTTGGGTGCGGGAGCGGCTGATTGAGCTGAGTGGACTGTTTGGGGTGGAGGTGTTTGCCTACGCGGTGATGTCGAATCATACCCACATCGTTTTGCGAACCCGTCCGGACCTTGTGGACTCGTGGAGCGCGGAGGAGGTAGCGGAGCGTTGGTGCCGCCTGTTCCGTGGCAAGAAGGCGCAGCGGGAAGGAAAGGCCTTCGACGAGGACAAGTATGAACGGATGCGCAAGGATCCGGAGCAGGTGCGGCTCTGCCGGGGCCGGTTGAAGGACCTGAGCTGGTTCATGCGTTGTTTGAACGAGAACCTGGCCCGGCGGGCGAACCGGGAGGACCGTTGCACGGGCCGGTTCTGGGAAGGACGCTTCAAGTGCCAGCGCTTGATGGATGAGGGGGCGATGCTGGCGTGCATGGCCTATGTGGACCTGAATCCGGTTCGCGCGAAGATGGCGGATACCTTGGAGGACAGCGAATTCACCAGCGTCTACGACCGGTTGGTCTCGGCTCGGGCGCAAGAGCGTCTGGAGAGGCTGGGGACGGTGGAGAATCCGACGCAGGTCCAAAAGCGGGAGATCTCCCGGGAAGAGGTCTGGAAGACCCAGGCTGATTGGCTGTTGGATTTCGGCTCGCCGGGGAGTCCCTTCTTCGGAGTGGACGAAGAGTATTACCTCTCGTTGGTGGAGTGGACCGGTCGCCATCTCCGCAAGGACAAGCCGGGCTACCTACCCGCGAACTTGCAAACGGTTCTGGATCGATTCGAGCTGGACGCTAAGGCCTGGGCAAAGAACGTGGAATCCTACGGGAGCTTGTTCCACCGGATCGCCGGCAAGGCGGAGCAACTACTGGACTTTGCGAAGTCGAGAGGACAACGGTGGTTCCTCGGGAGAAACGGAAGCGAATCCCTCTACCGCAGCGACCGGAATCACCTTTCGTCGCGGCAAACGGCGGCGTAGCCCCCGTCTCCGAGGGGCAATTGGCGGGCAAGGCTTGGCGGAAGGAACCAATTGCTCGTCTGGGGCTGGGGAACGAAAGAATTTCCAGGTATCGGGTGAGGAGTCGAAGCACCAACCGCTCTGAAATTAACTTGTGGTCCGGAAGCTTCCCGGCCAACTTCAGTTCATGGGTGTCCTTAATCCTGCTTGCTTTCTCGTGGACGGAGCCTACGAGGTTCGGCAGGCGATCGAAGGGGGCATCCGGTTCGAGGAGATTTTGCTCGGCGACGATCTTTCGGGGGACGGGGTGGAGGAGTGGACCCGGACCGCCGCCGCAGACGCCATTCCGCTCCGGCGGGTCTCTCCGCAAGTTTTGGCCAAGGTCTCGGTGAGGAGGCATCCCGACGGAGTGGTCGCCGTGGCGCACAAGCCTTCCCGCGACCCGCTCCTGCCGGACAACCCGGAGGGCCCGCTTCTGATCGTCAGCCGGCTGGAAAAACCCGGGAATCTCGGTGCCCTCGTACGGACCGCTTATGCCGCCGGGTCCGCCGGAATTCTCCTCTGCGATCCCGCCGTGGACTTCGAACACCCGCAGGTGATCCGGGCTTCGCGCGGCCTGGTTTTCCGCTTGCCGGGTTGGGCGGCGACTGCGGCGGAGGCCGTTCGCCTCCTCGGCACCCAAGGGATCGCCGTTGTTGTCGCCGACAAGAGTGCCGATACCAACCTCTGGGAGTTGGACTGGCCGGGTCCGGTAGCCATCGCCCTCGGCGAAGAACATGCGGGTTTGGGCGACGAATGGAACACCCCGACGATGCGCAGGGTGCGCATCCCGATGCGGGAGGGCATCGACTCCCTCAACGTGTCCGTATCGGGGGCCCTTTTGCTCTACGAGTGGCGGCGATGCCATCGTTCCGGGCCTTCGGGAAGCTGATTCCAGTCTCCCGCCCCGTAGGGCCGGACCTCGCGTCCGCGCCTCTCTCCGCTTTTCAGGCAGTAAAACTGGATTTCGAAGCCTTCCTTGATGCGGGTCAAGAACGACCTCCCGGGAAACGTATAAGATGTTCGTTTTTCCTTCCAACTGAATCGATCCGTGACTTCTCCGCGCACCTACTCTTCTGTTTTCGTTCTCACTGCGGCCGGCGAACCTTTCCGGCTTCTCTTTCCCCTCGGCCTGGTCCTCGGGTGCGTGGGGATCGGCCTTTGGCCTGCCTTCCTACTGGGTTGGGCGGAGGTGTATCCGGGCATCCCCCATGCACGGATCATGATGCAGGGGTTTATGAGTGCCTTTGTCTTCGGCTTCCTCGGCACCGCATTGCCCCGCCTGCTCGATGTCCCGCGCGTCGGGTTGACGACCACCCTCTTGCTCGGAGCCGGGCTGGTGGTCTCGACCATCTTGCAGCTTTGCTCCCGGACCGCAACGGGCGACGCCGTGTTTCTAATCACCTTCCTCGGATTCGCTGGGACTCTGGCGGTCCGGTTCCGCCAGCGGAAAGATACCCCGCCGCCCGGATTCGTGCTGGTTCTGGCGGGTTTGCTTTCGGCTTTCGTCGGAAATCTCATCCTTCTGGCCGAGGGTGCTTCGGGCGGATCCCTTCCGGGGGGCATCATCCATTTCGGCAAGTTGCTCGCCTGGCAGGCCTACCTGCTCTTTCCGGTGATGGGGATCGGAGCCTTCCTGCTGCCCCGGTTTTTCGGGCTTCCCAACCGCCAGCAGTTTCCCGAGTTGCTGATGCCCTCCCGGGAATGGTTGGTCCGGGCGGCGTTCGCGGCGGTCTGCGGCGCGGTGGTGATGGCCGGGTTCCTCATCCAGATTGCGGGCGAGACGTCGATCGGCTTCGCGCTTCGCGCTGTCGGCGTGGCGGTCTACCTGCTGCGCGAGGTGCCGATTCATCGAGCGCGGGAAGCCAGGGGAAGTCTTGCCTTCGCCCTGAAACTCTCGCTCGCCTCCTTCCCCGTCGGCTATTTGCTACTGGCGTTTTTTCCCGCCTGGCACCTCACCTTGATCCATATCGTCTTCATCACCGGGTTCAGTCTGATCACGCTGACCGTCGCCAGCCGCGTCATCCTCGGACACAGCGGCCAATCCGCCCGCTTCCAAGCCACCTCGCCGACGGTTCTGGTCCTGACGGGATGTTTCGTCGCGGCACTGCTGGTCCGTTTGGGTGGAGATTTTCTGATGCCGGACCAACGCTTTCATTTCTACGCGCTCGCGAGCCTGCTTTGGATCGTCGGTGCCGTGGCGTGGGCCGTCGGGATACTGCCCGGCGTACGCTACCCGGACGATGAGTAGGGTTTTCCCGGTTGATCCGTTAATGTGAATGGAGCAAAGATTTCAAGTTTAAGCGAAAAAAGCAGAAACTTACACTTCGGATCTCTTCCGTCTTGACGGAATATTGCATATTCAATTAAAACATTGAATATGCAAACGATTGCGGATTATGACAGGGAGCTCTTCCAGCACTACAGTCGGATCGGGCATGCGCTTTCGAGCCCGAAGCGAATGGAGTTGCTGGATCTCCTCGACCAGGGGCCGGGCAGCGTTGAGTCCTTGGCCAAACGGATCGGGGCCAGTGTCGCGAACACTTCCCGGCATCTGCAAATTCTACGGGAAGGCAAGTTTGTCATCGGCCGACGACAGGGGCGCTCGGTCATTTACCGGATCGCCGACGAGTCGGTCACCGTATTTCTCGGACAGCTTCGTTCGTTTGCCGAAGGGCATTTTCTGGAAATCGAAAAGGCGCGGAAGGATTTCATCGAAGCGCGCATCGGCTTCGATCCGGTCGACCGGGAAGAGTTGCTGCGCCGGGTGCGGGACGGCGAGGCCATGGTGATCGACGTGCGGCCGGATGAGGAGTTTGGTTCCGGGCATCTGGCGGGTGCTCTATCAATCCCGCTGGACGAACTGGAGCGCCGGTTGGATCAACTGCCCAAGGACCGCGAAATCGTCGCCTACTGCCGGGGCCCCCATTGCGTGCTTTCGGTCGAAGCCGTGCAATTGCTCCGCAACAAGGGCTTCATCGCCCACCGGATGGACCTCGGCCCCGCCGAGTTCATGAGTTCGGGGTTTTCCATCATTCGCGCGTGAGCGGTAAAGTTTTATTTACAAAGAGAGCAAACTGACATGAAGGGAGCAACCATCATCACCAAATGTCTCGAAACGCTCGGGGTTGAACATGTTTTTGGCTACACTGGTGCGGCGATTGCGAAGCTTTCCCATTTTCGCTTCGCGCAACGCGTGGAAGAGCGCGGTGCTTTGCCGGAAGCAATGAATCGCTGGTTGAGGGCTCAAGGCCCCGCAATGCTCGAGGTTCTGACCGACATGGAGGAAGCCATCTATCCCGTAGTCCGCCCTGGTTCATCCTATGCGGAAATGGATCTCGGACCCTACATCCGCGAACGAGAAGAAATCCTACCATCCACTGCCGTCCTGGCAACGTGACCGCAATGATCCCTCCCAAACACCACTCCGCCGAACCCGTTTTCCAACCTGAGGGGCTCCTGCGCGAGGCGAGACGGCAAAAGGGCATTCCCGAGGGGGATGTCCCCGAAATCTGCCTGCTTGATCCGGACGGGGATCTCGCCCGTGAACTCCGGGATTCCGGAGCGGAAAAAGACCCGCACTGGGCTTGTTACCACACGGAAATGTTCACGCTGGCGCGGAATGGTGTCGGAATCGGCGTGATCGGATGCGCGGTGGGTGCTCCGTATGCGGTTCTCGTGGCCGAGCAGTTGTTTTGCTCGGGCTGCCGCCTGCTGGTCAGCGTCACCTCGGCGGGACAGATCAGCGAGCTGGGCCGCACGGCGACGTTCATCCTCATCGACCGCGCCCTGCGGGATGAAGGCACCAGCCATCACTACCTTCCCACCGCCGATTTTGCGGAGATCACCGGGCCGATGCGGGATTTGGGAAAACGCCTTCGCGAGGACGGGGTCAACTTGATCGAGGGTGCCGTCTGGACCACCGACGCGCCTTTCCGGGAAACCCGCGAAGCGATCGAACACGCGCGAAGCAATCACCTGCTCGCCGTCGAAATGGAAGCCGCTGCCCTCTACGCCCTCGCCCAGGCGAAATCACTCCCCATCCTCTGTCTGGCCAAGGTGACCAACCAGATGGCCACCGTTCCCAATGACTTTGAGAAAGGGGCCATCAACGGGAATGAGGATCTGATGCACCTGCTGCATCATCTTACCCTGATCTGGAAGGAGGGACCGAATGAAAACCCGTGAAAGCGGCATGCCGGACGAACTGACATGGGACGGGTTCTTCAAGCCGCTTGAGGTGCTGCAAACGCTTGGCCTGGTTCGCGAGACAGAACGCGTGGTCGATTTCGGCAGCGGTTACGGCACCTTCAGTCTGCCCGCTGCCGGAATGATCGACGGCGAAGTGATTGGACTGGACATTGAGCCCGACCTGATCGAATTCTGCCAGCGCAGGGCGAGTGAGGCTGGTCTCGGCAACGCCCGCTTCCTCTGCCGGGATTTTATGGCGGAGGGCAGCGGACTCGAAGACAGGTCGGCGGACTACGTCATGCTCTTCAACATCCTCCATGCCGAGCAGCCGGAAACCCTACTGAATGAAGCGCGGCGCATCCTCGCCCCCGGCGGCACTCTGGCGGTCATGCACTGGAACTACGACGAGAAGACACCCCGTGGCCCCTCCATGGCCATCCGGCCCCGACCGGAGGATTGCCGCAAAAGGGTCGAGGCCAGCGGCTTCGTAGCAGTCGGCCCCACCATCCCCTTGCCGCCGTGGCACTACGGATTCACGGCAAAAACGAAAAACAACCAGAAAAGGGCAATCAAATGAAACTCGGCATCATCATCACCCAAACCGACCCCGAAACGGTCTTCAACGCCCTGCGCCTCGCGCAATACGCGGTGAAGGAGGGCGACAACGTGCGCATCTTCCTCTCCGGTCGCGGGGTGGAAATGGACCAGATTGAGGACGACAAATTCAACATCAAGCAGATCGCCCAGGATGTGTTGGATGCCGGAGCGGAATTTCTTGCCTGTGGCACCTGTCTAAAACTGCGCCAATCCGACGGCTCTGAACTCTGCCCGCTCTCAACGCTCAAAGACCACTACGAGATCGTCCGCGATTCGGATAGGGTGATTACGGTCTGAGTTTGAGCAAAAAGCGAAAGCGGTCCCCAATTGAAGGCCTGTTGCTCCGGAGGCCAGTCCTTCGGCGAGCTGACCGGAACGGCCATACGATCTGGCCAGCCAGGAGGGGAGACTCAGGGCGTGGACCTGATCGGTAACCGGCAAATCCCGCTCACCGAATTTCGGTTTGCCCGACTCGGTGAATTTTGACTTGGATCAAGAAGTCAGCCATTCGGAATGGTAAGGTATTGATGGAAGTGTAAGTATTGAAGGCTTATGGTGCGCCTGGATGAGCAAAACAGTCTGAGAGGAATTCTGGACGACAAGAACCGGTTCCCGTTGGGGGTCGAGCTGGTCTCTACCCGTGGTGAGATGAGTCACCGTCATACCGTGAAAGTCAGGGAATTTGGTGAGATGCTCACGCACAGCCCTGTCGTCGATTGGGTTTCGATTACAGACAATGCGGGCGGAAATCCACAGCTGGCTCCGATCGCCCTGGGCACGCCGATCCTCTACGGCGGTAAAGAAGTGATCATCCACCTCACCTGCAAAGACTTGAATCGTCACGGACTAGAGAGCCAGTTGTGGCTCCTCGCCAGCCAGGGCTTTCACAACGTTTTAGCAATGACCGGCGACTATCCGAACCAGAGTTTCCATGGAAAGGCAAAACCCGTGTTCGACATCGATTCAGTGGCCCTCCTGGCGATGATTCAGCGGATGAACGAGGGCGTTGAGGTGGGCGGAAAAGGAAGGCGTTTGGACGGCACGCAGTTTTTGTCCGGAGCGGTCACGAGCAGCTTCAAGGCATCGGAAAACACCCTTCTGCCTCAATACTACAAGCTCGAGAAGAAGATCGGAAGCGGGGCGGGTTTTATCATCAATCAGATCGGCTTCGACATGCGCAAGGCACACGAACTGCTCGCTTACATGCAGTGGCGTGGAGAAGGGCACATTCCGTTGATCGGCAATGTTTACCTGTTCTCACCGTTTGTGGCCGAATTGTTTCACCGGAAAAAAATACCCGGAGTCGTGGTCTCTGATGCCTTGTTGGAACTCTGTCGGAAGCAGGCCGCAGCCGCCGACAGGGGAAAATCCTTCTTCCTCGAGTTTGCGGCCAAGCAAGTCGCGGTCTATCGCGGATTAGGCTACCGGGGCGCCTATCTCGGTGGCGTTCACAACCCAACCGAACTTGAAACCATTCTCAAAATCGAACGTTCTTTCGGGTCGGACGATTGGCGCGGTTTCGCGCGTGAAATCGGTTACTCCAGACCGGAGGAATTTTATTTATTTGAGCCCGATGGGGAAACGGGACTTTGCCGGGAGGGGGTCGTGAACCCCCAATGGTTGCAGTCCATGGAAAACCGCGAGCGCACGGGCAACGTCACGGCCTTTTACGCTCTTTCGAAAGCCTTCCACAGCCTGCTGTTCGACAAGGGACGAAAACTGGCCCCTCTTGGCGCGAAAATGTGCGCTTCGGCCGGGAACCGGCAACACATCCCGGCCTGGCTGCGTGGAGTCGAACGCGTATCAAAGTCCCTGCTCTACAATTGCCGTGACTGTGGAGACTGTTCGCTTGCGGAGGTGGCTTTTCTTTGCCCCGAGTCGCAGTGCGCAAAAAACCAGCGCAATGGTCCCTGCGGCGGCACCCGGGACGGGCTGTGCGAGGTGCACGACTACGAATGCATTTGGGCGCGCGCCTATGACCGGATGAAAGCCGACGGTCGCGCGCCTGAGTTGCTCGCACATGCTCCTGTTGTCCAAAACCAGGGACTGCGCGACACCTCAGCTTGGGCAAATTTCTGGCTGGGGCGGGACCATACTTATCAAAATCCATCCCCATCTAAACAAAAACATAAAACATGAATCATTCGGAAAAACCACTCGTCATCGGTGAACTGATGAACAACTCGTATGCCCGTGCGCAAAAGGCATGGCAGAATCGCGATTTGGATGGCTATCGCGATCTCGCCCAAATTCAAACGGAGCTGGGAGCCTCCTTTCTCACGCTCAACATCGACGGCACTCGAAAGCTCCAGGTCGCGCTGGATGAAATGATCGAATTCCTTCCAAAGGTCATCCCGGCGATTCAAGAAGTGAGCGACTTGCCGATCAGCTTCGACAATCCGGCACTGGCCTTCCATGTCGAAGCCATCCGGCATTTTGATCGATCAAAGAGCCGGGGACGTCCGATCCTCAATTCGCTGTCGGTCACCCGGCACGATGTTGATGAAATGATCCTGCTTGCCGCCAACAACGATATGGATGTCATTGTCATGGCCTCCGAATACCTGGCCGGCGACGGTTCCCACCGCGCGGCACAAACTGCCGACGACATCCTTGACACGGCTCTCCATTTTGCGCGATTGCTGGGCGAACGTGGCGGCATTGATCCCACGCGGATCATCATCGACCCCGGTCTCTGTCCCATCGCCTCTGATACGGCAGGCGGGGTGAATCTGTGTCTCGAAGGCATTCGCGCCCTGCGCAATTGTCCGGAGCTCGAGGGGGTCCACATCTCCGTGGGACTCTCCAATTTTTCGATTGGCTCACCTAAGGAATACCGCATCCCGCTGGAGCGGGCCTTTCTACGTCTGGCACTCGATGCCGGACTCGACTACGCACTGGCCAATCCTGAAAAGAACACGGATCCCCTCCCCTCCGGCGACCCGTTCGTGCAAAAACTGACCGAGGTGCTGGCCGAAGGACGCTGCGCCCCCGGGGAAGATCCGGAGGATGCCGGGTTTCGCCAACTCGATGCCTTGATGGAACTCTATGCAAACTGACGGATCCACTTCCCCGCCAGCCAACGATCCCGTGTCCACTCCATCCCCTGATCTCGAGTCCTTCCGCAGTCAAATGGCCTCCCGGTCTTCCGGTGAAACCGTCTGGCTGCGAGTGGGCCGCCTTTTCGATCCGGAATCCGGAAGCACCATCGCTGACGCGCACATAGTCTTCGACGGAACGACCCTTTTGCACGTATCGCCGGAACCTCCCGATCCGGCCATTGTTTCGGGGGCGACCACGAAAGACTTGTCCGGAGTGGTGGCGTTGCCCCCGATGGTCGACGCGCACACTCATGTGAGTCTTTGCGGATCGGAACTGGATGCGGCGAAACGGGCCGAGGCGCTGGCACGCCCTGCCGGGGATATTCTCGCCGAGGCCCTGGAGCGAGCTCGGACCCTGCGGAGTCTCGGTGTCCTGGGTATGCGGGACGGGGGCGATAAGGACGGGGTCGGACTTCGAATCTCGAAAGAATCGCGGAACGGGGCCGGGAACTGTGGCATGGCTACTGTCTTCAGCCCGGGTGCGGGGATTCACCGCAAGGGGCGATACGGGAGCTTCTTCAGCCAACCGGTCGAGGATTTCGACTCTCCCGAGGACTGCGTTGTCGCAAGAGTCGGGAAGGGGGCCGACCATATCAAGATCGTTCCGACGGGAATCATCAATTTCAAGAAAGGGGCCGTCACTGCACCACCACAATTCTCCAGCGGCGAAATCACGCGACTGACGACCGCAGCGGCGGCGCACGGACGACAAACCATGGCCCATGCGTCGGGTTCGGACGGCATCGAAAACGCGATTTGCGGGGGAGTGGATACGATCGAACATGGCTACTTTATCACGCGGGAGCAAATCGGCCGTCTCCGCGATCAAACGATCACCTGGGTCCCCACCTTCGCACCGGTACATCGTCAAATTGTCCACGCCGATCGCATGGGTTGGGATCAAGCGGTGCTGGACCATCTCCGTCGAATCCTCGACGGACACAGGGAAAGCCTGACCTACGCGCTTTCCATCGGGGTGCGGGTTCTTGCCGGGAGTGACGCCGGATCCTACGGTGTTCCCCACGGCCACGGACTTCTTGAGGAGATGCTTCTTCTCGAAGAATCGGGCATGTCTGTCACAGCAGTTCTTCAGGCAGCTTGCCGGGAGAATCTGCGCCGTCTTCGCCCGGATGCCTCTCCCTGGCTCCTCCAATCAGGCCAGTCGCCCACCTTTATTCTTGCCCCGGTCGAAACGTTGAAATCCGTTCGATTTTTCCGGGATCCGGTGGTGTTGATCGGAGGAGAGTTGATACCGCCACTTTCCCAGGCGCAGCAGCGGCTTCTTTGAGGGAGGGATGAACCGCGCCTTCCCGAAAATTACGCGGGGTCGGATCGAAATCGCCCGGCGACAATTCAACATCGCCTGGCTTTTTCTCTTACTGACCGCGGCGAGCGGGGTGCTTCTCCGCCTGGCGGGGATTGGCCAACTGGAATGGCCGCCGTACGGAAATCTCCTTCATACGCACAGCCACATCGCTTTCCTCGGGTGGGTCTTTAACGCCTTTTTTGCCCTCGCTACCCGGTTCTGGATCCCGGAAGAAAAGCTGACGTCTTTCCATCGCCTGTTCTGGGTTCTCCAAGTGGCCAACTTTGGAATGCTCGTCAGTTTTCCAGTCCAGGGCTACGGACCTGCGAGTATCGCGTTTTCGACCCTTCACGTCGGCGGAAGCATCGCTTTTGCGGCCATGCTTTGGCGGGTGCGGGTCTCGTCTCCGGAGGCCCTCGGATGGCTCCGTCTGGCACTGTTCTTCATGCTGCTTTCCGGCGTGGGGCCGCTTGTCCTCGGCCCTCTGGCGGCGATGGATTTGCGCGATTCGGCGGCCTACCCGATGTCGATCTATTGGTATCTTCATTTCCAATACAACGGCTGGTTTGTCACCTTTTTGCTGGCCACCGGGGTTCTCCTGCTCGGGCGGTCGTTCGGGTCAGGGTTCGTCGGGCGCACGGCGCTGCCGGTGTTCGCTTCCGGCGTTCTGCTCACTTATCTCATTTCGGCTCTCTGGCTGGAACCGTCTTTCTGGGTATATGGTCTTGGCGCACTCGGGGCAATCCTCCAACTGGCTATCGTTCTTCCGGTAGTCCGAATGGCGGCGGAAGAAATCTCAGTCCAGCGGGAATCGCTTTTGAGCATTCCTCGCTCCCTTCTTCTATTTGCACTCGGAGCGCTTGTCTTCAAAAGTCTGCTCCAATTGGCTGCTTGCTGGCCGGGTCTACACGACCTCGTCCACCATCGCTACACGGTGATTGCCTTCCTGCATCTCGTCTTTCTGATGGTCGTGCTTCCAACGCTCCTCGCCGCCGCATGGCAACTGGGGTGGATCGGACGCAGAGGGCGGCAGAAAGCGGGTCTGGGGATCCTCGCTCTCGGTGTTCTGAGCGGGCAAACCCTGCTCGTTTGGCCGAATCTGGCACCGATGGTCGCCTTGCCCGTTCCGGTCGCTCTGGCCGACCTTTTGCTGGGTGCCGCGATTCTCAACCTGATCGGGCTGTTCTTGCTGACTCCGTGGAATCGGTATGACTCTTGGCCGTAATAGGACCATTGAAAAGATGTTCGCATCTTCTTGAGTGTGACCGAATATCAGCTCGGTTTTTCGGTCGCTTTCCTGGTGATCCTGACTTGGAACGAGAAGGGCTCTTTTTCCAGGTATTCCCATTCCAGTGTTCCCCCGGCGATTCTTTCCAACTGGTGGCGCAAGGGAACCGGATCGTGATCGTTTCGGATGGTAAAGCAATCTCCCGGTGACAGAAACTCCCACGCCTTGAAGACCAATTGGTGTCGGGCCGGGCCCGGAACTTCCCGGAGATCGAGTGCCAGTGGTTCTTTAGGATTCATAGTCGGGTCCTTTTGTGAATAGAGGATCGTCCTATCATTGGGATTTCCACTCGTTTTTCCCAAAAACCGCCGTTTTCTCTTCGAAAATTGATCCAGGTCAAATTTCAGGCCGCCGTTCACTGGCAACATTATCGGGATCGAATCTCAGTATCAATTGAATCGAAAAACCCAATGAAAGAAGAAAGCAGCATGAAAAAAAGACAAAAACACAACGGCTGCCGGCTGGCGGCCCTTTTCCTGATTGGGGCTTGCCCCCCGCTCGCAGCCGATGAGGTGATCGAACTGGAGCCGGCCACGGTCCCGACATTCGTCGAGGAACGGACGACAGTCACGACGAGTTACGAGGTTTCGGGTTCCGCTTTGGAACGCCGCTCCGCCGTCACCCTCGAGGAGGTGGTCGAGGGGATTCCCGGGGTGCAGGCCGGCTCGCGCGCCGGGGACGATGTCCGGATTGCGGTCCGCGGTTCCGGGCTGCAGAACGTGGTCTTTACAAAGGCCAACGGGATCGACTTGCTTCTCGACGGATTCCCCGTCGGAGGGGCGGACGGGAATTTCGACTACAGCCTGGTCAGTCCCATCCTCGCCGAAGAGGTCGATGTCCTCATCGGAGCGGGTGGCAACCGCTACGGCGCCCTGACCCTCGGGGGCATCATCGATTTCATTTCGCCCATCGCCCTGGATGCGGGCAACCGGGCGCGGCTCGATGTGGGCAGTTTCGGATTCGTCCGGGGTGCCGTCAACCAGGGCTGGACGGACGGAAACTGGGATGCGATGGCCCAGGCCGAGGTGCGCCGGACGGACGGCTACCGCGATTTCTCCAACGGCGACGCGCAAAAGCTGGCCTTCAACCTCGGATGGCAGGGCGAGAACGGGATCACGAACCGTTCCTTCCTCAACTACTCGAGGGTTTACCAGGACATCGCCCTGCCCATCACCCAGCAGGAAATGGAGGACGATCCCAAACAGGGACGGGTGAACGGCCCTCCAGGGAACTTCAACATGAACGAGCTGACCCAGCCCTTTTACGAGACGAACAGTTTCCGCCTGGCCAACCGTACCCGTTTCCCGGCCTCGGAGGAGATGTTCTGGGAGTTGGGAGCGTATTACCTCTTTCGCGACATCGATTTCCGGCGTCCCTCCCTGCCGCCGACCCGGTTTCTGCTCGGTCCCGGCTGGCTCAATGCCCGTTCGAACGATCTCGGCGGTCACCTGACGGCGACCAGTGACCGACCGCTGGCCGGTCAACCGAATCGCTTCACGGGAGGCTTGCGGACGTCCGGAATGTGGGGGAACGAGGAGTTATTCCCGAACATCGCGACCCGCAAAGGCCCGAAATTCGCCGACGGGGACCTCTGGGCCGGCAACCTGGTCGCCTTTTTCGAAAACGAATGGATGGCGGCGGAGGACTGGACGGTGATCGCCGGGGCCCGTGCGTTTTACTCTGAGCGGGACTACGAGGACAAGATGCCCGGGTCGCCCAACGGAGATCTCGACCAGGACTATACCGGAATCGCCCCGAAAATCGGCTTGAGTAATACGTCCGTCGAGGGGCTCCGCATTTTCGGCTCCTTCGCGCGGAACATCCAGCCGCCCACCTTCGGCGACATCATCGCCATTCCGGTCGCCCCTCCCCCGCCGCAACGGATCGCCCTGCAACGCATCGACGAACAAAAGGCCTGGGTGGCGGAGATCGGCCTCGGCGGCGATACCGAACCCACGCAGTGGCAGATTTCCTTGTATTATAGTTGGCTCAAGGACGAGATCATTCGTTTCGCCCCTCCCGGATCTCCCCCCGTCGGCAACCAGACCGGGCGCAACGCGGACCGCACCGTGCACTACGGTATCGAGGCGAGCGCCCGGCAAATCCTCTGGCACGACGGTGCCTACGACGAGGGTGACCGACTCGCCCTGCGGGCCAGCTACACCCTTCGGGAGCACCGCTTCGACGGCGACAAGACCTTCGGCGACAACGAGCTGGCGGGAGTCCCCACCCAGTTGCTCTTCGCGGAGCTGCTCTACGAGAGCGAGCGGGGCTGGTATGCGGGTCCGAATGTTTCGGGCATCCCGGCTTCGTTCTACATCGACAACGCCAACACCTTCAAGGCGGACGGCTTCGTCCTCCTCGGCCTGCGCGCCGGATGGGAACAGGGAAGTTGGGCTTTGTTCGCCGAGCTGAGCAACCTGCTCGACGAGGCCTATCCCGCCGCCTGGCAAAATATGGTCAACGCCCGGGGACAGGACCAGAGCGTCTTCTTCCCCGGCGACGGACGCGCCTTCAACGTCGGCTTCGAATATCGCTGGTAACCGCCCGACAATCCAACGAACGATGAAAACACTCATCCACGCCGCTTGCAGCCTCGTCACCCGTGGCAAAATGAAAGCCGTCTCCACGCGTAGTCGGGCGGCCTTGGCCCCCGATCCCTCCCGGCTGCGGTCCAGCCGGGAGAAACCGGTTGTCCAACGGATCCGGCTCCGGCGGAAACGGGTTTGCCAGGTGCTTGCATGCTTCCTGATCGCCTCCCTCTCGCACGCGGGCGAGAGGGGGGAGCTGGTCTTCACCGGCCCCCCGGCGGTGGTCTCCTTTCCCATCATCCACATGATCGAGAGCGGCGCCCTCGACGCCTTTGCCGACGAGATTCGCTGGGAGACTTGGACGAATCCCGACCAGCTGCGGGTGGCCGTCTTGCAGGGTGGCGCCGACTTCGCCGCCATGCCTTCGAACGTGGTGGCCAATCTCTACAACCGCGGCGCGCCGGTGCGCTGGCTGAGCATCTCGACCTGGGGCATCCTCTGGATGGTCTCGAGGGATTCCGACAAGCGGACCCTGCGGGATTTTCGCGGCGAGGAAATCGTCGTCCCCTTCCGCGGGGACATGCCGGACCTCGTCTTTCAGGCCATCGCCTGGGAGGAAGGACTCGACCCGCAGGAGGACTTTTCCGTCCGCTATGTGGCCAACCCGCTGGACGCCGTGCAGTTGCTGGTGGCCCGCCGGACCCGGCACGCCCTCCTCGCCGAGCCGGCCGTTTCCATGGTCCTTGAGAAGACGAGTAGCGGCCTGACCGGGCTCATCGCGCCCGACCTGAACCGGAGCGTCTCCCTGCAAGACGAGTGGGGCCGCGTTTTCGAACGCCCGGCCCGCATGCCCCAGGCCGGGCTGGCGGCCATCGGCGAGGACGACCCGGAGCTGCTCGCCGCCGTGGCCGGGGCCTATGCCGAATCGCTCGCCTGGTGCCTCGCAAACCCCGGGGAGGCGGGTGAAATCGTCGCAGCATCCATCGATCGGCTCACTCCCGAAGCCGCCGCCCGCGCCCTCGCCGTGTCGCCGATGGAAGCCCTGTCCCCCTCCGAAGCGGAGGAGGAACTGCGGTTTTTCTACGACGTCCTCCACCGGGCCAACCCCGCCATCGTCGGAGGAAAACTGCCCCCGGACGACTTCTATGAAGATGCCGGGCCGTGATGTCGAAAACGGTAGTCGGACCCGCTTGCGGTCCGATCCGCAGTGCCCGGCGCTCTCAGCCCTCCTGAACAGCCCGAAACGTCCGCAGGCTCCGGAAACCACCGGGTCGAGGGGCAACCTCCTTCGCCAAGGCTACGGCGGTCATGAGCCCGCTCGACTACGTAGTCGGACCCGCTTGCGGTCCGATCCGACAATACGGATACGCCTCTGGCTGTGCACAGAGCCCGGCTTTTACCGGGTTACGCGCCAGGTAGTCGGACCATCGATTCCATTCTACCGAATCTCGAATCCACCGATCATACCAGGAGGCCTGCCAGAATGGTCCGGTTCGTCCAAGCACTTGATTCATCGCACGAGCACTCCGGCTTTTGAAACGACGCCAGGCACGGATAAAATCTTCCACGCCCCGGCAGACCATTGGCCTCGTGATCAAGTGAAGGTGATTCGGCATGATCACCCACTGCTCGAAGGACAGATTCTCGCTATCGTAAGCCTCCAGATAGGCCATCATCTGCCGGGCAGTGGCATTGCTCTTGAAAGGGCAAAACCCATCACTCCGATCCAAAGCGTGTTCCAGAATCGAAAAATGTCTACGTCGGTAACTCTCCGCTTCTTCAGAAGCAGCCTCAACCCTCTCGAGCGCCGCCCGGATTTCCCGCAATTGCGCCTGCACGGCTTTCGGCAACGATCCCCGGCAACGCAAGGTGACCGCATAACAACCGAAATCCACCACCCAATGCGGATGGGTGTCTCGATGAACACCGAGAAGCGTGCCCTCCCAAGGCGATTGGCTACCAGAGACCATTGTTCAACTCCTGTCTGTTCGCACCCGCATGCCAAGGCAAAAAGCACGGGCATGTCGAAGGGCAAGCTCCTTCGCGAAGGCTACGGCGGTCATGAGCCCGCTCGACTACGTATTCGGACCCGCTTGCGGTCCGACCCGAAATGCCTGGAGATCTCAGCCCTCCTGAACAGCCCGAAACGTCGGCAGGCTCCGGAAACCGCCGGATCGAGGGGCAAGCCCGCTCGACTACGGAATTCGACCCGCTAAGCGTCCATGATCCATCTCTCAAAACCCATTCCGCATGCGGTCTCCTTGAGTCTCCGGTGGCTTTGGCGGGGGTGGGCGTTCGCGGCCAGTCTCTTTCTCCTCTTCGGCCTCTGGGAGGGACTGGCCCGGTTCTACCCCGAAATGATCCTCCCCTCCCCGCGCAGCGCCTTCGCCGAGCTGGCACGGATGTCGGGTGACGGCGTATTGATCGAACAACTACGAATCACCGGTAAGAGGGCGCTCGGCGGCTTTGCCCTTGCGGTCGGCATCGGCGGCGTTCTCGGCTGCCTCGCCGGAGTCTCGCTCACCGCGACCTACCTGCTGCGCCCGGTCATTTCGGTGCTCATCGGCACCCCGCCGGTGGCCTGGCTGGTCCTCGCCCTGCTCTGGTTCGGAGCGACGGACGGCACCCCCGTCTTCACCGTCTTCATCGCCTGTTTCCCGCCGGTTTTTCTGGCGGGACTCCAGGGCACCCGCACCCTCGACGGTCCGCTCAAGGCGATGGGCGCGGCCTTTCACCTGCCTTGGTGGATGCGACTCAAGGATCTCTATTTCCCGCATGTCGTTTCCTATTTGATCCCCGCCATGACCACGGCCCTCGGCGGCTCGTGGAAGGTGGCCGTGATGGCCGAGCTGCTCGCGGCCAGCGACGGGATTGGGGCCGCCCTGGCCACGAGCCGCAGTTTGCTCGATACCGAGGCCACCTTTGCCTGGATCCTCGCCCTCGTGCTGGTCCTCCTCCTGGTCGAATCCCTGCTCTTCGAACCGTTCCGCCAATGGGTGGAAAAATGGAGGCGGATTCGATGAGCCAACCGCCGAACCCTCCTGCTTTGCGCCTCGAGGAACTCTGCTTTTCCTACGGACCAAAGGAAATCCTGCAGGACATCGATCTGTCGCTGGCGCAGGGCCGGAAAATGGCTTTGGTCGGCCCCTCCGGTTGCGGCAAGACGACGCTGTTGCAGCTCTGCCAGGGCCTGCGGGAGCCGACGGAAGGCCGTCTGCACAACTCCTTCATCCGCTCGGCAACGGTATTTCAAAGTCCCTCGCTTCTGCCCTGGAAAACGGCGGCCGACAACATGGCACTGGGCCTCCGGGCCGCAGGCTGGACCCGGCGCGAAGCCCGCCAACGGGTGGAGACGGAGGCCCGGCGCATGGGCCTCTCCGCCGAGGATCTCGACAAATACCCCGCCGAGCTCTCGGGCGGCATGCAAAGCCGGGTCGGACTGGGGCGCGCCATGGTGCTGGAGCCGGACCTGCTCCTGCTCGACGAGCCTTTCTCCGCCCTCGACATCGGCCTGAAGACCGAGTTTTACCGCCATCTTGACGCCCTCGAGGAAACCGCAGTGCTCCTCGTCACCCACGACCTCGCCGAGGCCGTGCGGCTCGCCGACGAGGTGTTGGTGATGGATCGAGCCCCGGGCCGTATCGCGGAGCGATTCCGGTTCGAACGAGCTTTCGACGAGCGCTCCGGCACTTGGGTGGCCGGCGAAACGGAGTGCCTTTGCACCTTGCCGGAGGTGCGGCGGATTTTCGGACTCCCGGTTCCGGTCTCCGCAACAGAGGGAGGGTCCCGTGCCTGAGCGTCGCGGACATCCGCTCTGGATGTGCGGTTTCCGGCCCTTCTTTCTCCTCGGGTCGGCCTACGGAGTGCTCGCGGTTTTGGCCTGGGGCGGTTTCCTCCTGGGCTGGTGGGGATTGCCGACGGGTCGCGACGGGGTCATCGCCTGGCACGGGCGCGAAATGCTGCTGGGTTTCGTCGGTGCCTCTCTGGCGGGATTTCTTTTGACCGCCGTGCCGGAGTTTACCGATACGGAAGCCGTCCGGGGCAAAGCGCTCGTCCGCCTGGTGATGCTTTGGGCGGTGGCCCGCCTCGGAGCCTGGATGGGACTGCCCGGCGGGCCGGCGATTCTCGGATGGGCCGACGTTGCGCTCCTGTTGGCCCTACTTTTCCACACCGCCCGGCCCCTCCTCCCCGACCGGCGGCAGCGCTCGTTTTGGTTCGCGCTGGCGGGACTCTTCCTCCTAGCCGTCTGTTACTATCGCGCCCTCCTGGTCGGCGAACCCACGTTGCCCTGGCTGCGGGCCATAGGGGGATGGTACATGATTTTGATCGTCCTCGCCATGAGCCGCATCTCCATGCGCATCGTCAACCGCAACCTCGAGGAAATGGGACGCGAGCAGGACTACCTGGCTCCTCCGCCCAAGCGCAACCTGGCCATCGTCTGCCTCCTCGCCCACCTCGGATCGGAGTTCTTCCTCGGCAACGATCCGCTGACCGGTTGGCTCGCCCTTGCCGTCGGCGCCGCCTTTTTCAACCTCCTCGGCGACTGGCACCTCGGGCGCGTCCTCCTGCGCCACCGGGTGATGATGCTTTATGCCGTGTATGCCTCCATCGCCGCGGGCTACTGCGCGATGGGGCTGATCCTTCTCTTCGAGCAACCCCTCTACTGGCTGAGCGGCGCACGCCATCTCACCTACATCGGCGGGATCGGGCTCGCGGTCTTCGCGGTCTTTGTCATCGCCGGGCGCGCCCATGCCGGGCTCGATCCCGACGAGCGCCCCTGGGTGCGTCTGTCCATCGCCCTCCTCCTGACCGCAGCCGTTTTCCGCGCCCTCCACGTCCTGCAAGGACAAGCCTACTGGCTGTGGCTTGCACTCCTCGCCTGGAGCCTGCCGCTCCTCCTCTACGCGCTGCACTACTGGAACATTTTCCTGCGACCCCGCGAGGACGGGGAGTGGGGTTGCTGAGCGATTGGGGCCTGATCGTCCCCGCACGGCCCGCGGTCGAGGGGCGAGCCCGCTCGACTACGGAATCACCTCCGCCTTGAACGGCGTAGTCGGAACCGCTTGCGGTCCGAGATCCTGAGTCTGTCGAAGGGCGGTCCGTCCCCGATGGGGCCGGTCGGGTTCGGATGTCATGGACCGAGTGAGCCGGTAGGACCCGGCCCGATGCTACCGTTTACTTCCCCGCACAAAGAAGCGGACCCGGCAAACGGCCCTTTCCCGAGATCAGCGGGTCGGCTCGATGAACAGTTCCGGCGATACCTTGAAGCGCTCGGAAAGCCGTTGCAAATGCGAAGCCGTCAGATTCCGTTTTCCCTTAAGCAGCAAAGACACCTGGGCACGCCCGACACCGAGAATGCGGCCAAGTTCTACCCCATTGATGCCATGTTCTTCGCAGAGATATCGAAGCATCGCCAAACCCCGCGGAAGCAAAGCCAAATCATCTTTGAGCACATCATCCTCGCCTTGGTGAAGTCGTCCGAACCGGAAAGCTTCACAAATCCATCCCAAGCGGGAAGGAGGGCGGACCGGGGCGGAGCAGGGAGGAGAGCTTTTGTCGGGCGAGGGTGTCGCGCAACCGTTCGGACGCGGCGTTCAGGCCCGCGTGGAGTGGGCAAAGGCGGCAGCCGTGCTCGGCCAGCCCGAGCGGACAGATCTCGATCTTTTGAATCGGGTCGATCATTTCGACAACGTCCAGAACGCTCAAGCTGTCGGGATCGGCTTCCTGGGTAAATCCGCCTCCCCGTCCGCGACGGCTCCGGATCAAACCTGCCCGCACAAGCTGCTGCAAGACCTTGCGCAGATAGTCCTCCGGGATGCGTGTTCCCGCCGCAATCATGCCGGTCGTCTGTGGAGTATCCGCATGCGCCATCCATAGCATGATACGGAGGGCGTATTCGGCGGTCTCGGATATTAATTTCATCGGTTTCTTAAATTGGACATTGACATCCAATTAAGCAAGAGCAAATTCCGTGATTATGAAAAAGCAGACGAATACGGATACCTGCGCTGTTGGCGGGGAGTTGGACTTGAATGGATTTCTCGCCGCACTCGAGACGCGAAACTCGGGAGAGCCCGAGTTTCACGATGCGCTGCGCGAGTTCATGGAAACGGTCTACCCAGAAGCTTCGGAACGCGAGGATCTCTGCCGCGACGCCATTTTGGAACGTCTGGTCGAACCGGATCGCGTTTTCAGCTTCCGCGTCAGTTGGGAAGACGACACGGGCCAGGTGCGGGTCAACCGTGGCTACCGGGTGCAGTTCAACAACGCCCTCGGTCCCTACAAGGGCGGCTTACGTTTCCACGCCTCGGTCAACCTTGGCATCCTGAAGTTTTTGGCCTTCGAGCAGGTCTTTAAAAATGCGCTGACCGGACTGCCCTTGGGCGGCGGCAAGGGCGGCTCCGACTTCGATCCGAAGGGCAAGTCCGACCGCGAGGTGCTGCGCTTTTGCCAGGCCTTTATGACCGAACTGGCCCGGCACATCGGGCCAGACCGTGATGTCCCCGCCGGAGACATCGGTGTCGGCGAGCGCGAGATTGGGTATTTGTATGGTCAATACAAGCTCCTTCAGGACGAGTCGCGAGCCGTCTTGACCGGCAAGGGCGTCGGTTACGGCGGCAGCGTGTTGCGCGCGGAAGCGACGGGGTATGGCGTGGTGCTCTTCGCCCAGTCCATGCTGGCCCGCGTCGATGAAAGTCTCGAAGGCAAGCGTTGCACCATTTCCGGCTCCGGTAATGTGGCGCTCTATGCGGCTGAGCGGCTCACCGCCAAGGGTGCCCGCGTGGTCACACTTTCGGATTCCAACGGCTACATACATTGTCCGGACGGTCTCGACGAGCAAGCCATCGCCGATATCCAGAAACTCAAGTGGGAGCAACGAGGGCGTCTGGAAACTTACGCGGAGGAGAGCGGCTGCGACTATTATCCCGACGAGAAGCCCTGGAGCGTGGACTGCGACCTGGCCTTTCCCTGTGCCACGCAGGGCGAACTCGACGGTGAAGCGGCCAAGGCGCTTCTGGGCAACGGTTGCCGTGGTGTGATCGAGGGGGCCAACATGCCTTCGACCTTGGAGGCCATCCGTTACTTTCAAGAGGCGAAGTGCCTCTTCGCTCCAGGCAAGGCCGCTAACGCCGGCGGCGTGGCCGTGTCCGGCCTGGAGATGACGCAGAACAGCATCCGGCTCTCCTGGGACCGCGAACGCATGGAAAACGAACTGGCCGCCATCATGAAGCGCATTCATGAGCAATGCGTGGAGGCCGGTGATGAAGGCGATTGGGTGGACTACGTGAAAGGTGCCAATCTCGCTGCATTCCAGCGCGTTTCCGGTGCCATGCTGAGCCTTGGCGTGAGTTAATCGATTCAAGCCAACCCCATCTTCAGAAAAAGAAAGATTTTCAATGAACGATACCATGAAAAACAATTCCCCGGCGACGCCCGTCAACTGGTTTCTTCAACTTGACAGAATGGAACTGGATCAAGTGATCGCCCAGCTCGTTGGTCCCCGTCATGCCGAATTACGGCTTCTTGTCGATGAGGTGGCGTCGACCTTCAACGAAGTCGATTCGGCGGAATGCCTCGGCGACGTGAATTGGGGCATTTTGTGCGAGACCTGGTATGAATTCATCGAGCGGCTTGGACAGCACTTGAGCGCAGAAAACCGCACCCTGTTGCTGTATGCCACCGGAGAGTCCGGCCCTCCGACCCAAGAGGATATACGCCACATTCGCAACGAGCACGAGCGTCTTCTGGAAGACCTTGATGCCTTGATTCAATTCTTGGAAAACCTGCAAAATGCGAACTTCTGCGACGAAGCTTCGTCCGCGAAGCTCGCCCATGCCGCCGACCGCTTCGCGGACTTGGAAAGCGCCCTCAACGCCGAGATCTTCGCCGAAGAGGTCGGTATCCTCCGCCGCTGCGCGGCAATTCGTCAGAATTCTTGATCCAGATCAAGAAATGGATTGTGCCAGTGTAGTATCCTGCACGCCATGAACCTCTCCGCCAACCTGAAAACCCGCATGCTCCGCACGGTCGCTTCGTCCGTCGTGGTGGTCGTGGTCGGCTTGCTCGACCGGGGGTGAGGTTTTTCAGAAGACGCTTTTTCGAAAACAACTCCGCCGGCTCGTGCCTCGCGGAGTTTTTTTGTTTCGGGGGTAGGGGGTCGGCCAACAAAGCAAACAGAACCATGAATGAGAACAATACAACCCACACCGATTACGCCATCAAGCCGCTGATTTATTCCTGCTCGGGCTGCTCCAGCGCGGCGCAGCTGGCCAACCACCTGGCGGTCCGCATGGACCGAGCGGGCGAAGCCGAGATGTCCTGCATCGTCGGGTTGGGCGGCGACGTTCGTCCGCTGGTCCGCACCGGCAAGAAGGCCGCCGAATCGGGTCGTCCCATCGTCATGCTCGACGGCTGCCCCCTGCAATGCGGTCGCCATACCCTGGCACGGCATGGCATCGAGCCTGACCTCCACTGGAACCTGAGCAAGAAGGGAGTCCGCAAAGAGAAACACGTCGATTTCGATCCGGCCGACGCGTCGCGACTGGAACCGGAGATTGCCGAAGCTATCCGCGCCTGTCAGGCGCAAGGAACTGAATCCGAAACTACAACCACAACTGAAGCCAAAGAACTCACCCATGTCTGAAAACATCCCACTTACTCCCGCCGCGCGCGAGGTGATCGATACCTCGCCGTGGTTTGCCATCGCCACCGCCGGTCCGAAAGGGCCCCACCAGGCGGCCTGTTGGACGCGCAACATCCAGACTCTCGATTATACCGATACGCGCATCCGCATCCCGGTCTGGCGGCTGGAGCAGACCGAGCACAACCTCCTGGCGGATCCCCGTATTGAATTGCTCTTTGTCTCCTCCGAAGTGCGGCGCGAAAAAGGTTCCGGCCAGGGCGTCTCCGTCCTCGGCCACGGAGAAATCCACCGCTCCGGTCCGCGCCTTGAGGAAGCCCGTCAGGTGCTCGATTGGATCGACGGTGTCCTCATCGTGAGCGTGGGTTCCTGGCGCTTTCACCTACCTTGATAAAAACAACGAAATCAGCTCTCAGAATTAACGTTCATTCACAGCCTGCCCCGTTCTACGGAGTCCATTAACGGTTCAACTCTATCGAAAAAGGAAAACCCAAATGACCACAGCTACCCTCACACTTCCGGAAACTGAAACGACTGGCGCGACGCGCGCCCTCCGAAAGGAGATTCTGCGGCTAAAGGCGCAGCGGCGGGCCGTCATCCTCGCGCACAACTATCAAGTCCCCGAGATTCAGGATCTGGCCGATTACGTGGGCGACTCGCTCGGGCTGGCCCGGCAGGCGGCGGAGACCGATGCCGAGACCATCGTCTTCTGCGGTGTCCACTTCATGGCGGAGACGGCCAAGATTCTCAATCCGGACAAGACGGTGCTCCTGCCCGATGCCGCCGCCGGTTGCTCCCTCGAGGAAAGTTGCCCGGCCGAAGAGTTGCGCGCCCTCCAGGCGACAAATCCGAATTTCTACACCATCGCCTATGTCAATTGCAGCGCCGAGGTGAAGGCGCTTTCCGACATCATTTGCACCAGCGGCAACGCCGCCCGGGTGGTGGAGAACGCGCCCGCCGACCGCGACCTGCTCTTCGTGCCCGACGAAAACCTGGGTCAGTGGGTGATGGAACAGACCGGCCGTCCCATGACGCTCTGGAAGGGCAATTGCTATGCGCACGTCGAGTTCCGTCGCGAACAGTTGGAGACGATACAAGCCCGCTTCCCCGATGCCGAGACCGTCGTCCACCCCGAGAGCCTGGCTGAGGTGCGCGCGATCGCGGATGTCGTCTGTTCCACTGAAAAGATGATCGATTACTGCCGCCGCAGCACGGGGCAGCGCTTCATCGTGGTCACCGAGTCCGGCATCATCCACCGCATGCGGCGCGAGTGCCCCGGCAAGGAATTCATCTGCGCGCCGACTTTCGATTTCAACCGTTTGCCCACCGACAGCTGTCGCTGCAGCGAGTGCAAATACATGAAGATGAACACCCCCGAGAAACTGCGCGACTGCCTCGCGAACAACTTCCCCCAGGTGCATCTTCCCGAAGCGGTGCGCCTCAAAGCCCTCGCGCCCATTCAGCGGATGCTGGCGCTTTAGAAATAGTAGTTAAGAAAGATGACAGGAAAATCCACAGTCCATCCACGCAGCTTTGATAAAAAAAGTAAGCACACGACTCCACACGTTGTAATTGTCGGGGCGGGCTTCGGTGGCTTGCAGGCGGCAAAGAAACTGCGCAAAGAGCGGGTCCGTATTACAATCATCGACCGGAGGAATCATCATCTGTTTCAACCCTTGCTGTATCAAGTGGCCACGGCCGAATTGTCTCCCTCGAACATCGCGGTGCCCATACGCCCTATTTTTAAAAATGATCCCAATGTTCGGGTGATTCTCTCCGAGGTCGAGTCCGTCGCCGCATCCGACCGGCAACTGAACTTGAAAACCGGAGAGAGGATTGACTATGATTTTCTAATTCTCGCAGCAGGCGCGAAAACCAGCTACTTCGGGCATGAAGAATGGGGTCGCCCGGCTCCCGGATTAAAGTCGCTTGAGGATGCCATCGAAATCCGCAAGCGGGTGCTATCGGTATTTGAGCAGGCCGAGCAATGTGCGGATCCGGAAACACGGCGCGATCTCCTGACTTTTGTCATTATCGGGGGCGGGCCGACGGGTGTTGAGATGGCGGGTGCCATCGCCGAGATGGCAAGAGTCACCATGGTCAAAGATTTTCGCAGTTTTGATCCCGCTGATGCCAGGGTTATCCTGGCAGAAGGCACCGGGCAGATTCTTGGGGGCTTGCACGCTGACCTTTCTGCCTACGCCAAAGAAGCCCTTGAACGGCGGGGGGTGGAGGTCCGCACCAGCACCATGGCGTCTGCGATCAACGATCACAGTCTCCAACTCGGGGAAGAAACGATCCGTGCCCGCACGATTATTTGGGCGGCGGGTGTCGCCGCATCGCCGCTTGCCCGAACCCTTGGATCGGAGCTGGATCGAATGGGGCGGATTCTGGTGAACGAAGACCTGACTCTGTCGGACCACCCGGAAATCCAGGTGATCGGTGACATGGCACATTTCAAGTCAGATCAAGGAAATCCACTTCCTGGTGTGAGCCCGGTTGCCATCCAGCAAGGACGGCACGCCGCAGCCAACATCCGCCGGGTTTTGAAGGGGCGGGCACCACTCCCCTTCAAGTATATCGACAAAGGCATGATGGCCACAATCGGCAGAAATTCAGCGGTCGCCGATCTTCGAATCCTTCGTTTACAGGGATTTATCGCTTGGCTGGCCTGGGTCTTTCTGCACATCGTTTATCTTGTCGGCTTCCGCAACCGGGTCGTCACGTTATTCGAATGGGCCTACGCCTATGCCACCTTTGGCAAAGGATCCCGCCTGATCACCTGGAATCTGGAACCAGAGATGAAAATTTTTCAGAAACAAGAAAAGCAAACCAACCCAAAAACAAAACCATGACAAAACGAATGAAAAAACACACCCTGATATTGTTTTTACTCACTGGAGCCCTCTGCATGATGCCATCGGCCTATGGAGAAGCCGATGACTCGGAGAAGAAAACACCGCTGAGCCTCATCACGGCCGACGCCGAGGAGGGCTTTCAACTCGCCATCAAGCTGGCGCGCAAGGGCGTCACCGAGACCCAGCCCGACAAGGAGGTGCTCTTTACGTTGCGCGAGGTCTATTCCCGCGATTCTGATGCCTTGATCGCCGCCTCCCAGGTCATCGCCATTCATTATCAGACTGTGGCCGCCGCCAACAACTATTGGCGCGAATCGCCCGCCGAGACCGCCTGCGCCTGCGAGAGCAAATAACCCCATCCGTGCCATGAAAATTCATATAAAACGGGTTTACGACGAACCGTCGAGCAAGGACGGCAAGCGCTTTCTGGTCGACCGGGTTTGGCCGCGTGGTATCAAGAAAGACGACCTTGAGGTGGAAGACTGGCTCAAAGAGGTCGCTCCCAGCACCGAGCTGCGCCGCTGGTTTAATCACGACCCGGAGAAGTGGGATCGTTTCTGCCAGAAATATCGCAAGGAGTTGGATGCCAATGCCGACGCGCTGCGCCCGCTCTACGAGGCTTTGGAGGATGGCCCCGTCACACTGCTTTATGCCGCCCGCGACGAAGAGCACAATCAGGCGGTCGTGCTACGCCGCTATCTTTCTGAAAATTCCTGAACTCATCGTAAACAACCATCCCGGCACGCTCTCCCACGTGGCCGGACTCTTCGCCCGCCGCGCTTTCAATCGCGACGGCACTCTCTGTATGCCCCTGCCGGACCCG
This sequence comes from uncultured Puniceicoccaceae bacterium, assembly GCA_964633135.1. Lineage (GTDB taxonomy): Bacteria > Verrucomicrobiota > Verrucomicrobiia > Opitutales > Puniceicoccaceae > Puniceicoccus. The sequence goes on from CAZWFJ010000004.1 coordinate 28,160, forward strand.
GCCCGAAGCCGGATCTGGCTGCGTGTGCAGGAAGACGCCCACCTCGAACAGCTCATCCACCAGCTCGAGAAGCTCGTCGACGTCGAGCAAGTCCGCCGCCACCCCGCCGACCACGCCGTCTTCCGCGAGTTGGAGGCGTATTTCAGTTGAGGTATCATTCGCTGGAATAAATTTGCGATAAGAGGGTTCTTCTTTATCATGAGTTTGCCCGCGACAAATCAATTTCCACTCCGACCACGAACCAATCAACAACCATGAAAATATCTACTCTCATCCAGCTCGCCCTTATCAGCTCACTTCTCGCTTTGCCTCATTTGCAGGCCGAGCATCCCAAGAAGACCGAGCATCCCCCGAAATCGGAACATCCCTCGAAGGCAGAGCACCCTTCAAAATCGGAGCATCCCGCCAAGTCGGACAAGGCTTCGCATGCACAGGCCGAACTTTGGGCGGTCGCCTTCCACGCGGACTGGTGCGGCACCTGTAAGGTGCTGTCGCCCAAAATGGCCGAAGTCCGCCCCTCTCTGGACGGGCATCCCATCCAGTTTAAAAAAATGGATTTAACCAATGAGGCGACCACCGCCGAAGCGAAAAAACTGGCGGCCGAGTTGGGCATCTCCGAACTTTTCGAAGCCAATGATGGCAAAACCGGCTATATCGTCCTGCTCGACCCCGACACCAAGCAACCCGTGGGAAAAGTCGGTGCGTCCATGACGGTCCCGGAAATCAAGGGGCAATTCAAATCATCGCTCGCCAAAGCGAAGGCGGGCGTGGGCTCACAGAGCGAGCCGGAGCACCCCTCCAAGTCCGAGCATCCTGCGAAATCCGAGCATCCGAGTAAGGGAGAGCATCCCTCCAAGCCGGAGCACCCTAAGAAGTCGGAACACCCTTCGAAATCCGAGCACCCCCGCTAAGCGAATGTCTGTCACTCGATTTCACACCGGCTCTTTCTTCTCTTGCCTGCTTGCGGCCTTTCTAAGCTGTGGCGTGCTTCTCGTTTCCCCGGCCTCCGCCGAAACAGCTTCGGGTGAGGCAACTGCCGCAACCGTCGAAAAACCGAACGCCGAAGTCACGATTGAGGAGATCGCGGCGCAGATCAAAGCGCACATCGATGCCGAATCGGCTCGCCAAGGTGGGCACTTTCGGCTCGAACACGAGGGCGAGACGCTTGAACTGGAGCTGATTCGCGTCCACATGGAGTATTTGGCGGACCTCGGCGAGGGGGTGCAGTTTGCCTGTGTCGATCTCGTGGAAGCGGATGGCACGGTCTATGATGTGGATTTTTTTCTCGCCGGCACCGATCCGGAAGACTTGAGGGTGACCGAGACGCATGTTCATAAACTCGACGGGCAGCCACTCTACGCCTGGGAGCAAGTCGAGGACGGCACCTGGCGGCGTGTGCCCATGGAGGCTGCCGCCGACGAACTTCTCGGTGTGGTGCGCGGACGCGACCATTTCCACTTCAGCTATCGCTTCACGCTGCCGGAACTCAGTGAGACGGCGCAGCTCTGGGTGCCGATCGCTCAATCGGATTCCTTTCAAAAAGTGCGTATCGAGAAGATAAATACACCAGCTCCCTGGGAATTGGTGCCCGACCGTTCGGGCGAAAACATGGCGCTTTCCATGGCAGTCGGCCCCGAGCAAAGCGGGGCGTCGCTGGAGATCCGTTATCAAGTGACCCGTGACGAAAGCGGTCCCTATGCCAAGCATCCGAGCGAATCCCCCCGGCGGCACCTGAGCCCCGAATCGCTCGTGCCGGCGGATCCCACTTTCGACAAATTGGCGCAGGAAGCCCTCGAAGGGAGCAGTGCCACCAACGATCTGATGCGCGCCCGCGAACTCTACAAACACACCTTGGAGGCCATGCGCTACGCCCGCTATGGTGACGGCTGGGGGCAGGGGGATGCGGTCTATGCCTGCGATGCGCGCAGTGGCAACTGTTCGGACTTCCATGCCTACTTTATCGCCCTTTGTCGTGCGGTGGACATTCCCGCCCGCTTCATCATCGGAGCGGCCATACCCTCCGACCGAGATGAAGGTGGTGTGGACGGCTATCACTGCTGGGCGGAGTTTTATGCCGACGGGGAGTGGTGGCCGGTCGATATCAGCGAGGCGGATAAATTTAACAAGATGGCCGACTACTATTTTGGCAAAAAACCGGCCAATCGCTTTGAACTCAGCCGAGGCCGGGATCTCGTCTTCGAGGGGATGCGCCCTGGGCAGAGCTTTAATTTTCTGGTTTATCCCATTCTCGAAACCGCTGAGGGGCAGACCTCCTTTCGCCCGAAATTCGAGTTCGAGCGTCCTCGCGAGACAGCTCCATCCATCGAGTTGTCTACTGTCTCATTCTAGCTGGTAAGTTCTCGAGTTCCCGCTGAATGTTGGCGGCCAAGTTTGTCTGCTGTGCGGAGTCAAGTAAAGTTTCAACCCAGCGATACACCTGGGTCTCTTCGAGCTCGTTGTGGTCGGCGAGGCGGCGGCTGACGCGATCCAGCAGGTCGTGCAGATCGATTATCGCGGCCAGCGATGGGAGTCGTCGTTCTTGCCGCCGCCAGGTTCGCAGCACTTTCATCGCCGTTGCCAGTTCGCTCATGAAAAAGTCATGATCGGCCCGCAGCTGCTGGATCCTTTCCGCGACGGTGTCGGATGACGGAGCCTCCACGTGCCGTGGCGACTGTTCCGCCGCCCGTAGCAAGGCGGGAAACAAATGGAGATTCTCCGCGCGGATGTGGACGGCGAGGCGCGCCCAGAACGCGTCAAGCGGCGCAAAAGCGCGGTCCGGCGCACCGTTGGCCAAGGCCGCGAGCGCGGCGTGCAGCAAGCCGTCAATTTCCGCGTGGTCGTGGTCGAGTTCTTGATTCAATCCCGATCCGGGGAGGCCATTAATCGCGCGGTCCATATCTCAATGCGGAATTCCGATGCCGTGCGCGTGGGCGAGATAGGCACCAATTTCACGGGCGTCGGCCACGAAGGCATGGCCGTTGGCGTGTTGCACTTTGAGATGGGTGGGGAGATTTTGCGGCACGGTGGCAAGAACCAGAACCGGGCACCCTTGATTGGCTTCGCCCAACAGTGAAACCAGCTCCGACCGCGGTTGAGGATAATCCACATATTGGATATCGATTCTTTGTTTGAGCGTGGGATAGAACTCCAACAGGCCGACCACTTCAGCGCAGCCGGGGCAGTAATAGGTTTTGCCCTGATCGTTGAAATCGGGCTTCAGGAGATACAATTGGTCATGTTTCATGGTGTTTGGTTTATTGGGGGACCGCAGCTTGTCCAGTGGATCATAGGTGGAAGCTGCTCGTTGAGGTCAGGCCGCCGCCAGCGCCTTGGGAAAGAGCACGTTGTTTTCCTGGTGGACGTGCTGGTGGGTGTTCTGCTCCAGCTTGGCCAGCCCATCATAGAGTGCGCGGAACGTGTTGCAGGCCCACTCGGGCGGCGTGTAACCGTCGGTCAACGCCTTGAACTGGACCAGTGCCGCGCCGGCGCTTTCGTGTTCGGCCTCCAGCTTGGCGAATGCGTCCTTGAGCTGGGCCGCAGCCGCCGCTTTGTCCCCGTTGTCAGATTCCAACTGGCGGATGGCCGGGAAGATGTCGTTCTCTTCCTCCTGCGTGTGGGCGGTTATCTCGGCCTTGAACGCTTCAAACACCCGCCGCACTTCCAGCAGGCGCGGCTCGTCACCGCCGTGGACGGCGGCCACCTTGCGCGTCATGAAATCCAGACGCGACAACTCCTCTCGGAGATACCCGTGATGCACGGACTCGATGTGATCGCACAACTCGGTCAGGCTCATCGTGTCGGGATTCGCCGTAGTGGTTTCCGCATCGCCGTCCAGCGCGGCCAGCATGGCGACCACGGTGGCCGGATCGAGGTTTTTGGCGCGGCAGGCTTCGGCCAGCGGTATCTTGCCGCCGCAGCAATAGTCAATGCCGAGGTTCTCGAAGACGCGCGACCGGGCCGGGACGGCGCGGACGATTTCTCCAACGGTGGTTTCAGAGGTGATGTTTTGCATGATTTTAGTCTGTTGTTTTGGTTCCCAGATTGGTGGTGAATGAAGCGTTGCGGACATTTTTTAACGTCACAGGCAAACATACCGCGAAAAACATGTATTTCAAGTATATATTTAAATATGTATTCAAATTATACTTTTTGAATTGCGCCAGTGGGCGGATCGCGCGAAACTGCGAGACGATGGAAATCCGCGCTTATTCCGATTACTCGATTCGTGTGCTCATCCAGGCGGCGCTGCGTCGACCGGATCGCGTCACGGTGGATGAAGTGACGGCGACCTACGGCATCTCGCGACATCACCTGGTCAAGATCGTGCATGACCTCGGGCGCAACGGCTATCTCGCCACCCGGCGCGGCATCGGCGGCGGGTTCACGCTGGCGCGTCCTCCGGAAGAGATCCGTCTCGGCGAGGTCATTCGGATGGGCGAAAAGTCGGACAAGGTCATCGATTGCTTCGATGCCGCAGACCGTAAATGCCGATTGCTGCCCTGCTGCCGATTGAAAAGTGCGCTCGACGAAGCGGCGGCGGCGTTTTTCGCGGTGTTGGACGGCTACACGCTGGCCGATTTGATCGCGCAACCTTCGCAGATGCGCTCGGTGCTGGGACTGTGAATGGCCCGCGATCTTCGGACTGGGAAGAACATTGCCTCGCTTGTCCTTGTCGACCCCAAAAGCATCGATTACCGTCCATCGGACTGACAAAGGCCATGGCCAAGAGGACTAGACCAGCCTTGTCGTTTTTCTGCGGGCGGTGGTCAAACATCGCCGGACGGCCAGTAATATGAATCCGGCAAGCGGCGGGCTCCGAATATCGCTTGCCCGACCCGGACTTCCGTCGCACCTTCCTCGATGGCGATTTCGAAATCGCCCGACATCCCCATGGAAAGAATTTCCCAATCCGATCCTTGGGGGCCCTCCTGCCTAAGTTGTTCACGCAGAATTCGCAACCGCTCGAAGCAGGGTCGGACTTCTGTCGCGTCCGACGAGAACCGCGCCAAGGTCATCAAGCCCTTGACCCGCAAGCTATGAAAGACGGGCAATTCTTTCGCAAAGCGCGAAACATCTTCGGGGGCCAGGCCGTATTTTTGCGGCTCTCCGGAGGTATTGACCTGCACCAGGACGTCCATGGACCGGCCTTGTCGTTGAAGCCACTTATCGAGTTCCGCAGCCAGCTTGAGACGGTCCAGCGAATGCAGCTCGGCGGCGAATTTTGCGACATACTTCGCCTTGTTCGTCTGCAGGTGACCGATGATGCACCAGTCCGGCGATAGATCCGTCGTCTCGCTCGCTTTTCTTTGGGCCTCTTGCACAATGTTTTCGCCGAACCGGGTCAATCCGGCCGCAACGGCGTCCCGTATGACGGCGACGGGCTTGGTCTTGCTAACTGGCAAGAGCGTCACCTCAGCGGGCGAACGTCCTACTCGCTTACATGCCACGGCGATTCGGTCATGAACCGCTTCAAGGTTTTGCCGTATGATTTCGCTCACGTCTCTAGTCCTCTCAACCAGTTCAATGCATGATACTTCGAAAGCAGCCGCTCAGGCGTGCTCCCGGCCCCAGAGCCAGAGGAGGTCGGCGAGGCGGTTGAGGTAGGCACCGAGTTCGGGGCGGACGGTGGCACCCGTCTCCCGGAGGGCGACGAGCCCTCGCTCGGCCCGGCGGGCGGTGGTCCGGGCCTGGTCGAAGAAGGCGTCGGCGGGCGTGTCTCCGGGCTGGCTCCAGCCCTTGAAACCTCCGCTTCGCGCCTCGACCTCGCTCACCCAACCGGTAAGTTCTTCGACCTGTTCGGCGGACAGTTGTTTGCCGTCGTAGGCCTTGGCAAAGCGGTCCCGGTCGGCATCGTCGGTGGCGAGTTCCGCCATGAGGGGGATCAGGTTCTTCTGGACGGCGAGCAGACGCTCCCGTGTGACGGCGTCCCCGCTGTGGGCGCGACAGAGCCCGAGAGCTGAGTTGAGTTCGTCCACGCCGGCATAAGCGCAGACACGTGGATGGTTCTTCGAAACACGCCGCCCGAAGAGGAGTGAGGTGCTGCCGTCGTCGCCTGTTTTGGTGGAAATACTCATGACATCCAAAAGTCGGATTTTGCTGTTGGCAGGTCGAGCATGGAATGCGGTGGCGTCATTTTTCGGTATCGATCCGTCGTTTATCTTGGGTCCTTTTCAGTTTCTCGCCACGTCAGCGAACCAGGTAGGGTTCGTGAACGCTGTGTATTTATCATTCGAATACGTGAGCTCAGAAGAAAGCTGGTCAGGCTGGCCGCGAGAACGAGGGGTATGCTGGCTGTTCCGGAGAGTGTTCCGAGAAGCACGGTCGTGCTGACAGGGGTGCGAGTGACCGCGACATTGACAGCTGCCATAAGGCAGAGCACTGCCGCCAGACCTTCCATAACACCGACAACGGCAGCAGCGAGAAGAAGGCCGTGGTAGCTGACGTTAACGATACGGTCCGCTTCGAGTTCTGCCTTATTTTGTTCGCTGTCGGAGGGAAAATTCATCCCGGCACGGCACCGAACATTGAACGGCGGCTCAAGGCAAAAAAACTGGTTGAAAATGAGTTAAGGGCCTTTGAAGAAGTTCACACATTGCACTGTAGGTCAATCGAGGCCAGGTTCATGACTTAGTCATTTTAGTCGTGAAGCGGTTGTTCTCATCGCATATAAAGGACAAGATACCGCATCCACGACAAATCGGAGTTGGCAAGACCTCTCGTATCCGCGAGATTGCTCGCATGAATGAATCCAAAAATCCATGGCATGCGCAGACGCGCTGTGCGCATATCGGTTGCGGGCAGCGGTCGGACGACGCGCCGAACGCGCCAGTCCTCGCGCCGATTGCACAGAGCACCATCTTCGACTTGGGGACCAGCGCGGAGGCGGAGGCGCTTTTCTCCGGCGAGCGCAAGGGCTACGCCTACACGCGCTTCGGCAACCCCACGGTGGATGAGCTGGCCGCGGCGCTTTGCGATCTGGAGGAGGGCGGCGGAGCCCTAGTCACGGGCTCGGGCAATGCGGCCACGCTCTGCGCGATCACAATTGCAATGGCCGGGCGTAGTGGAAAACTGGTGACGCATCCCGACATCTATGGTGGAAGCCATGAGCTGCTGCGGCTCTTGTCGTCGAGCTACGGCCTGACCGTCGAGGTGGTGGACTCTGCCGACGAGGCGAGCTGGCTCGCGGCGGTGCGCCGGGCGAATGCCGTCCTGCTGGAATCGCCGTCCAACCCGCTCATGCGACTGATCGATATCGAGGCTACGGCGGAGGCGGCGCGGGCCAACGGCGCAGCGGTGATCGTCGACAACACCGTTGCCACGCCACATAATCAGCAACCGCTACGACATGGCGCGGACTGGGTGGTGCAATCGACCAGCAAATACCTGAACGGGCACTCCGACGTGATCGGTGGCTGCCTGATCAAGCGCGAGGCACTGACCGCGCAAGAGCGGGCCATTCACAAGAATCTCGGCGGCACGGTCAACGCCATGGAGGCGTGGTTGGTCCTGCGCGGCCTGCGCACCTTCGCCCTGCGGATGGAGGCACATAACCGCAACGGCGCCGCCATCGCCGACTGGCTGGGCGGGCACCCAGCCGTGTCCAAAGTGTTTTATCCGGCCAGATCGGGAGGACGGCAGGCGGAAATCTTCGCACGCCAGATGTCAGGCGGAAGCGGCCTGCTCGCCTTCGAGCTGGCCGGTGGTGGCGAGGCAGCCGACCTCTTTCTTGATCATCTTAAGTTGATCACGCACGCCGTCAGTCTCGGCGGTATGGAGAGCCTGACCGTGCGACCCGCCATGTCCAGCCACCGGGGTATGTCGCCCGAGGCACGGGCGGCCGCCGGCATCGCCGACGGACTCATCCGGCTCTCGGTTGGCACCGAGGCCCTGGCGGATATCATTGCCGATTTGGAGCAGGCCCTGTTGGCAACTTGATATCGCTTGGAAAAGCCTGCGGCATTGTAGCCGCACTGCTTAGCTGTGCGGTCCCGTAGTGCCTTGGTGGTTTCGGATGTTCGAGGGAGACAATCGCTGAAGCAGTTGCCCTACTAAAACGGCTTGAGCAAGACCAACCAGAGAATAACAAGCAACAGGATAACGGGCAGCCGGGAATGCCATCGCAGGACCCGTGCCGAAGGCAGGGTGCGTCCCCGTGCCGCTCCCTTCAGCCATCGTCCGCTGACGGTGAAGTGAACCATCAGCAGAACCACCAAGGCGAGTTTGGCATGCAGCCAGCTGCCGCCGATCCCGACGTAGAGCCAAAGCACCAGTCCGAGGATGACCGCCCAGCCGAAAAGATGGTGCCCGAGTCGGTAAATTCGTTTGCCGAGTCGCAAAAGTTCGTCGCGGTCATCCGTGTTCGGCTTCCGATCAACGATATGCAAGAGTAAGACAGGCAGGCCGAAAACAGTGGCCATCCAAGTCATCACCAGAAAGAGGTGGAAGAGCTTGGTCCAGAGATAGAGATACATCGGGCGGTTAACAGGCTAACAAGACCTTCTTTTTCGTTTCAAGTAGGCCTTGGCGTAGTCGCAGGAGGCGTGAAGGCTGAGGCCGTTTTTTCCGGCATACTCAATCGCCGCATCCATCAACTGTCCTGCCAGGCCCTTGCCCCGCAAATGAGCCGGCACGAAGGTGTGGGTGATGTCGATAGCATCGTCACCGGCGGCGCGGTATTCGAGCCGGGCGCCGGATGCGGTTTCGAAACGCCGTGCCGCCCGGTCGTGCCGCACGGCGTCCGCTTCCTCGAAGAGATGGGCCGAGCAGGGCGAGCTGGCATACTCGCGGGTCGCGGCCTCCTCCGTCAGATCGAAGGCCCCGAACTCCGGGCAACAGGAGCCGCGTGTGCTCAGGCAATTGTCGCAGATGGCGACGCCGCCGACGGGTGCTTCGACGGGAGCGCCGCAATCGATGCAAGTGCGTTCGGGCGGTGGGAGTTGGAGTTTTTTTGAATCCATCATGATGCGGGCAGAGGCCAAAGTGATCGTTTGGTTGATAGTCGAACGATACGCCTGCCTTATCCCGCAATCAAGTGCAGCGGAAAATCGCGCGGACGCTCGCAGGCGACTTGTTCCATGACTTGCTGGAGTTGGCGCTGGAGCATATGGATGGCGTGACCGCCGCCACGCTGGCCGAGGGCGGCGACGCCATACATGAAGGTGCGTCCGAGGAAGGTAAACTGAGCGCCGGAGACCATGGCGGAGGCGACGTCGGAACCGGTGCGGATGCCGGAGTCCATCATGACGGTGAGCCGGTCGCCGTATTTTTGCGAAAGATGGGGCAGGGATTCGATCGTGGCCTGCCCGGAGTCCAGCTGGCGGCCGCCGTGGTTGGAGACGATGATTCCGTCCGCGCCGAGCCGGATGGCTTTCTCCGCGTCCTCCTCGGTCACGATGCCTTTGATAACGAGTTTTCCCTTCCACTTGTCACGCAAAGACTGAACGCGGGACTCCGAGAGGCGTCCGTCGAACGTTTTGTTCATGAATTGGCCGAGGTGTTTCATGCCCCGACCCTTGGGGATGTAGGGCTTCAGGGTCTTGAACTCGGGAGCGCCTGCGAAGAGTTGGGAGAAGGCCCAGCGCGGACGGGTGGTCATTTGCAGGACATTGCGCAGGGTCATGCGCGGGGGGATGGAAAGTCCGTTGCGGATCTCCTTCGGGCGGTAGCCGAAGGTGGGCGTGTCGGCCAGGATGACGAGGGTCTGGCAACCGGCGGCAGCGGCGCGGTCGAGTATCTTGTCGCGGATGTCCTGCTCGGCCGGGTGGTAGAGCTGGAACCAGAAACGACCCTCGGTCAGCTCGGCCACTGTTTCGATACTGGCGGTGGCCACGGTGCTGAGGCAGAAGAGAATGTTGTTGGCATGCGCCGCCTCGGCCAGGATTTCGGTCGCCTGCGGCCACATCAGACCCTGCAGGCCGATGGGCGCGATGCCGAAGGGGGCGGCGTAGGTCTGCCCGAAGAGTTCCGTGCTCAAATCACTTCCCGGATAGTCCCGCAAGTAATAGGGGCGCAGCCGCAGATCGCGAATCTTGGTGGTGTTGCGTTCTAGGTTAATCTCCGAGTGGCAGCCGCCTTCCAGATAATCCATGGCAAAGCCCGGCACGCGGCGGTGGGCCTTGCGACGGAGAAACTCGATGGAGGGGTATTCGGAGGAAAAGGCTTCTTCGGCTCGCATTATGATAGCTGGTGTGTTTTGTTAAATTTACGCCTCTTCCGGCACGTCGTCGTGGAAGGTGGCACCGGAGAGCGTGGGCTTCACGTATGCGGTGCGGATGCAGAAATCACCGAAGCGTTCGCCGTCTTCGCGCTCGTTGCCATAGCGGGTCAGGATGGGTTGGAGAGCGTCCAGAATCTGCTGGTGGGAAAGACTGCTTCGATACAGCTTGTTCAGGCGTTCGCCGTCAAAGGCCGCTCCGAGATAAAGATTGTATCGACCGGGGCCGGTCCCCACCAGACCAATCTCGCCGAGATAGGGGCGTCCGCACCCGTTCGGGCAGCCGGTGGAGCGAATGACGATTTCCTCTGTCCCGATTCCGGCCTGCGCCATGATCAACTCCAATTCGGAGACCAGTTCGGGGAGGTAGCGCTCGGATTCGGCGAGGGCAAGGGCACAGGTCGGCAGAGCGACGCAAGAGATCTGGTTGCGACGCAACCCGGAAAGGGTCCGGTAACCGTCAAGCCGGTATTCTTCGACAAGAGCGTCGATCCGGTCGCGGTCTTCCGGTGCGACACGGGCGATAACAAGGTTCTGGTTGGCGGTAAGCCGAAAATCGCCTTTGTGCGCACGGGCGATCTCGCGCAGGCCAGTCCGGTGTGCCCCATGCGTCCCGTCTTTTACCCTACCCCCTTCGATGTAAAGAGTGAGATGCCAGTTGCCATCGGTGCCTTCGACCCAGCCGAAGCGGTCTCCCATTCCCTCGAAACGGTACGGACGCGGGTCTTCCAGCTTGTAGCCGAGGCGGCGTTCGGTCTCCTCTCGGATCCAATCGACCCCGCGGTCCTCGACCGTGTATTTGAAGCGGGCGTGGGCACGGTCGGTACGGTCGCCGAAATCCCGTTGGACGGTGACGATTTTTTCTGCCACCTCGAGAACCTGATCCGGTTTGCAGAATGCCATGACATTGGCCAACCGGGGGAAGGTCTCTTTCTTGCCGTGTGTCATGCCCATTCCGCCGCCTACCGAGACGTTGAAACCCGCGAGTCGCTCCTTCTCCACGATCGCAATGAATCCGAGACAATTGGTGAGCACATCGACGTCGTTCGAAGGCGGGATGGCGAAGGCGATTTTGAACTTCCGCGGCAGGTAGGTCTTGCCATAGATCGGTTCCTCGTCCTCGCCCTCTTCGGCCATAGGGTAGGTGCCCAGCCGTTCGCCGTCGAGCCAGATCTCGGAGTAGGCGCGGGTACGGGGTTTCAGGTGGGCGCTGACCTGCTCGACGATGGGCTGGATTTGGGCGTGGATTTTGGAAAGGTGCGGATTGGGGTTGCAGAGCACGTTGCGGTTGTCGTCGCCACAGGCAGCGAGCGTGGTCATGAGGGCCTCATTGATCGTCCGGATGGTCGGCTTCAGGTTGCCTTTGAGAACACCGTGCAACTGGAAGGCCTGCCGGGTCGTCAGCTTGATCGTTTGGTAGGGCGTATATTCGACGAGCCGGTCGACCGTCAGCCACTGCTCCGGTTGGCAAATCCCGCCGGGCAGGCCGATACGAACCATGAATCCGTACGCTTTTTCCAGCTTTTTCTTTCGCCGCTCGCTTCGCACATCCCGGTCGTCCTGCAGGTAGGTGCCATGGAATTTGACCAGCTTCTGATCATTGTCCGAAATTGCACCCGTGATCTCGTCGGCCAAGCCCTCGAGAATGGTCCCGCGCAGGTAATCGCTTTGCTCTTTCAGAGCTTCGTTGGCATGGAGGGGCTTTTCTTCTTTTTTTTGCTTGGTCATTGGTTTCGGAATAACTTCCGAAGGCGGGTGTGGCAACGCAAACTTTCACGGCGTGCCTGCCGGAAATCAAGCCGCTCCCGCCATTTGGTCGGCGAGAGGGAGATTGGATCCGGGCCAAGTGTTTTCGTTGGTTGGATTCATGACGTTAATCAGTTTGGGAGCGCTTGTTTTGCGGGTAGAAAGATTTGGCCGGACGGTGCCCCGTTCGATGACAGCGAACTTAACCGTCTCGCGGATACGAAATCTTGATCCCCGTCAAGTTTGAGGTTTTTTTCATGGATGTTCCATTTCTTTCCCGGTGATGGTGCTGACGAACACGAGGCGGGGCACTCGGAGGATGAGAAACCCATCCAGCACCTGCATCTGGGGGACATTCACCTCGCTTCGGAACAAAACCAAGTGGGGGCGATGGAAAGACTCATCGATCAACTGGATTCCCTCGCCGACGATTTTCGGCCGAATCCGTGAAAGGTCCCGGATGAATGCATCGGAAGATGCATGACTAGGCCTCAATCAAGTCACCGGTCGCGAAAGCGGTCAAACCACGCCTTCGCGTGGATCACGGAATAGGCATAGGTGGCCCGGTGATCGGCTTTGACGCCCGCATCTATGGCCCGAGTATCCTTGGCACCGAGAATTTTATGGAATGTTTCCGCGAGCTTGGCGATGAGCACCGGAACAACTTCATCGGCGCCGCCGTAAAAGGTGCGCAGGGGGGTCTGGCAAATCCACCGGTAAGCCTGCTCTTGCTCGTCGAGAATCCGCCAGAAGCGGCTTTCCGCCAGATAACCTGTTTTCCTGAAGTCCTCGGTGAAATATTCCTGCATCTTCGCGGGCGTTTGGGCCATGAAGGTATCGGCATCAATTTTGAATTCGTACAAATCCCTCGCCAGTTCGAGGTATTGCGGCCTGATGGCTTGCCGCGTCAAGCCCGGCATTCGTTTGTAGTGCTCGAGGGCGAAAATGAAATTGGACGTAACGGAGGGAAGATAGACAGCGTCGATTGGCTGGGGGTTGTTTAACCACCGGTTGATGGTCACGGCGACATCCGGCGGACCGCTCGCGGTGGCGGCTGCGGTGACCTTGATACCGAGTTGTTCAAGCTTGCGCAGGTAGGTCAGGGTGGTCCATCCGCCTTGCGACCAGCCGTGGATGAAGAAATTGTCGGTGCCGATTTCCATCGACTCCAGCATGTCACGGGCCGCAAACAGCATATCGACACAGGCCTGCTCGGAGCTTCTCCGTACAAGGTAGGAATTCGGTTCCTCCGAATCGCCCATGCCAAAGTAGTCGGCGGCGATCAACACATACCCCCGAGAGGCGAACTGGGCGATCATCATGCGCGTCTCCATTGATTCATCGGGGTTTGAGGGCACTTCTTCTTTTCCCAAAACGGTGCCATGTTGGTAGGAGATCAGAGGAAATGTTTCCGCCTCGCTCTCCGGAATTGCAATCAATCCCGAGGCGATCGTCGGCCGGTTGTCGAACTCGGGAATGACGGAACGGTATTTCACCCGGTAAAGCCTCACCGGATAGAGGGGCTCGTCGAATTGTCCCTCGAAATCCCCGGCGGGCATCGTCGAACCGCCCAGGAAAGCGTCGAGTTCGGTGGAGAAAACCGCTTGCAAGCGCTCAATGTCATAGGTTCCGATGTACGCGTATTCCACCCCGGATCTGACCGGCGTGTATTCCAGCGCATTTATCTTTGGCAGCGCGATGAAGGAGAAGGAGAGGAGGACGAAGAGGCTAAATGTTTTCATAATAGGAATGGTGATGGGTTCAGATCTCGCAGGCCCCACCGGCGCAGGCGGCGATATCGGCCAATTTGGTGCGGTCCTCGTTTTCGGAAAGGTCGCGGTACTCCACCGGGGTGAAGTCGATCTGGTTCCAGCGGAGCACGTCGTCGGGGGTTTCCACGGCCTCGCGGGGCGCTTGGCGGAAGGTCTTGTCGCCGCTGTCGGCCAGAAGGGCGACGCCGGTGAAACGGTCGCGGTTTTCCCAGATGAGGTCGGCCACGGCGTCCCATTCGTCCTCTTTCACCGTGACGGTGTTGGAGACGTTGTGAAGCAGACGCGGGTTGTGGCGGTCGTCGGCCAACCCGGCCTCGACCCAGTGCTTCTGCACGGTGAGTACATGTTCGAGGAAGCGGGGGCCGTCGACATCGCCGCGGCAGAGCCCGTCCTCCGGCGCTTCCATGGGGAAGGTGATGACGTCGTCGGTGTCGGGGCTGTAGACGCTGGCTTCCGTCATGCCGGGGTTGTGGTCTTTGAAGTGGCGGTAGACCGGGTCTTGACGGTTGACCTGCACGCGGCGGAAGTAGCGCTTGGCATGGTGGGGGTGGATGCCGGAGCCGGCGCCGAGAAGGAGCGAAGCGGTGCCCTCGGGCTTGACGCAGGTGGTGCGGGCGGCCCGGCGGATTCCGAGGAAGTCGGCGAAGAGCGCGTTGGTCGCCTTGACCACGCGGGCCCCCGATTCGAGCACTTCGGGATCGAGGAGCAACTTGGGTTGGTCAAGCACGCCGCAGAGGCTGACGCCGAGCAGGGCCTCCCGCTCGTTGAGGAAGCGGGTGATCGGCCCGAGGTAGTCCATCTTCGTGTACGCGGCCTGCAGGGTGCCGATAAAGGCGGCCTCGCGACAAGCCCGAAGGAAGTCTTCGTGGCTGGTGGCCGCCGCGCCGTTGATGGTCGTCAAGTTGCACATCTGCCATCCGGAGACGGCCTGGCCGGGCTCCAGCGGGCCGGTGTGGCCGAGGGCGCGGAGCCGGGCGATCGCTTCATCGTCAAGCACGGCGCGGGGACAGAGGCCGATTTCCACACAGGGGTTGGCCCCGTATTCGCGATCCTCGGAAAAGTAGAAGCCCGGCTCGCCGGATTCGCGGATGCGCCGGAAAAGGTCGTCGAAGGTCGCGCGCTCGGCCTCGTCGCGCACGATCAGGGCCGAGTTGTTGGAGTAGGCCCGGTGCGGGTGCGCCTCGAACCAGTTGCCCGTCTTGGCGTTCGCCATCTCCTCGTCGCCGGGCGAGAAGAGGCAAATCGTGGCGGAACGCCGGATGCCGCCGGAGAGAACGGCACGGGCGATGAGCATGACGCAGTCGTACACCTCGATCGGGCGGAGATGGCGACCGGCGGCCTGACGGAGTACCTGCCCGATGTCGTCGAGGCTTTTCTTCAACGGAAGGTGGCCGGGTGCCTTTCCGCCGGAAGTCCGGAGGGCGGCACCGCGCGGGCGCACTTCGGAAAAATTGAACTCGCTCAACCAGCCCTCGTAGTGGGAATGGAAGAGCGCGTCCACCGCGTCGGACCAGCCCTCGATGCTATCGCCCACCGTGATGTGGCGGACGGGCAAATCGCTGTCGGCGGCGCGTTCGGGCAAAGCGGGCAATTGCGCGATGTGGTGGGTCTGCACGGAGAAACCGACCCCGACCCCGCTCAGCAGCAGGTAGAAGCATTCCCGGAAAAAGGCCAGCCGGTCGGCATGGGAAAAGCTGCAATTGTAGATGCGGGCTTCGTTGGCTTCGATGGCCGGTCCGCCGAACTGGAGCGAGCGCATGGAGGGCAGCACGCGCCGGCGTTCGACCGCGTCGAAGGCTTCCCAGATTTCTTCGAACAGACTGCGGTCGCCTCCCAATGCTTCCCGTTCCGGCGTCTGCAGGTCGAACGCCCCGACGACCTCCCCGATTCGGTCCGGTGCAGGTTTGTGGGCCGCCTTGGAAGCGAATCGCCGCAGGTGCATATCGCGGACGCGCTGGACACTCTCCTCCCAAACCTCGCGCCGTCCGAGGTCCGCCCGGTAACGGGCGTAGCGGGAAACGGCGATGTACTCGGCCAGCCCGCAGTCCCCGTGCCGCTTGGGACGTCGCTCGGCGCGTTGAGTACGGTAGCGCACATAGGCGCGGGCGACCTCCCAGTCGCCGGCGGCCGCGATGCAGGTTTCGGCCACATCCTGGATGCTTTCTATGGAAATCGGCTCACCCTTCCCGGCACGGTGCCAGACGGCCTGCTCGACCCCCTCGGCCAGAGCCGCGACTTTCTCGCGCAACGCCTCTCCGTCGGAGGCCGCAGCAGGATCGTTGTTTTCATAGGCCAGGCGAAGAGCACGCTCGATGCGGCTTCGATCCCAGTCGACGGTCCTTCCGTCGCGTTTGGTCACCCGACGGGTGGCTGCGGACAAATTCGTCCGCTGACGGTCATGGGGGACGGAATCGGTCACAAGCGTGTCGGCGTTGGCGGCGGCAGGCGAGAGGAGGAGGTTTTCTGTATTTTTCATGAGAAAAACACAAGATATGGGTTTATGAAAAATTAAAAACACAAAATGTAGTATTCTTGACCTGGATCAAGAAATTCTTTCTCCGCTTGGTGCGACGTAGTCGGAACCGCTTGTCTCAGATCCTGAGCCTGTCGAAGGGCGGTCCGAGATCCCGAGCCTGTCGAAGGACGGTCCGAGCCCGATGGGGCCTGATCGTCCCCGCACGGCCCGCGGTCGAGGGGCGAGCCCGCTCGACTACGGAATTTCCTCCGCCTTGAACGGCGTAGTCGGAACCGCTTGCGGTCCGAGATCCGGAGCCTGTCGAAGGACGGTCCGAGCCCGGCATCGCCCGGAAGAAGCAGGAACGGCGCGATCATAGTCAGGTTGGCTTGCCGCCTGGCAGGTATGGAGGTGTGCTCAAATCGAAATCGAAATCGCTATCGTGCCGAGGGGTGCAATTAAATCCACGGGGTAAAATCAGGCCGCTTTTTTCAAATCTTGCCAATATTGGTTCCAGAGTTTGTTAGCGCGGATGGTTCTGGTTCTAGCAAAGTTTTCCGCAGTGTTGAGGTTCCAGCTGGCACCGGGTATTTTCAAACGTGCTTGTAAGACATGTTTGTTGGCACTCTCGATAAGCCCGCTACCCAATGGCATGTTTTTCTCGATTGCCTTGTCGTAAGCGAGATAATTCCGGCGATTTTCGAGGTATCGCCAAGCTCTTCGCACCGGAGCAGATTCTTCGGGTTCAGTGGAGGCTTCGATATGTTTTTTTAATTCGGCAATCACTTTGTCGCTGTGCCCGGCTTTGAGCCGTTTTTTCTGAAGCTTCAACCACCGCGACGGATGGTCCGAGCAAGAGTTGGCGGCCTCGCCGAGGTATTCGAGCACGTGATAGAGATCAATAAGCATTTGGCCGTTTTTTCCGAAAGCGATGATTCGTTGCGAGTCTACCCAGATGGCTCCATCTCCCAAGACGAGAATGCGGCTCAGTAAAGACATTCCGGCACTCTTTGCAGTACGCGCCCACAATGCCGCTACCGTGTCAACTGTCTCGAAAGTAGCTCCGTAGCGAACCTCCTGAGAGTCTTTCACGGCTGCGGCACACAAACGAACTTCACGATAATCGACTTTGCGGGTCTTGCGTGCATCAACAGCATTGGAACTGGTCGAGACGATTCTTACAAAAGATCCGTCTGCTTCGGCAATCATATCCTCGGCACCTTGCCGGGGAAGGGCGTTGGCATTTGCAACTTCGCAGCGGTCTGCATCCGCGATCCTCCCGGCGTGGGTGCGCCCTATCGAAGCAATTGTGCTAAGGGGCAATTCGAATCCATGTTGCTCGATCATTCGGTCGCTGGCTTTGCTGAAAGAGTTTTCCATAGCAAAGTCGCAAACAATGCGCTGCAACGGCAGTGAACATCGCCGGGAATGCACGCCCAATGACTGCGGCAACACCCTCAGGTAACTCGATTCTCCACTGCGCCAAAGGGTTTCTCTCACCCTGACCAGACCGAACCGACTCCACCATTCTAAGTTTTTTTTTCACGCATCCGCACTTTCGGATTTTCTTCCTTAAGTTCTTTGCCCAGTCGCAAATCAACCCCTTCAGCCCAGCCAGCCAGCGTCTCATTGCCCAATTTCCGGACCTCCTCCACGAGAATCGCCTCGACCTCGTCGGCGCTACGAATACGCCCTCCACTAGCCGGTTCATCAGCCAGTTTCATGATCCTTTCGATCCGGGCAGCAAGTTCAGGTTTCTCCGATAACCCTTCGATAATCGAGTCCAATACAGCCTGTTTTGTTGTCGTTTTTTTAGTGTGCATTCCAAGTCTATTTCAGACCTGTGTTCGTTTGTACACCCTAAAATTTACCCCGTGGATTTAATTGCACCCCGTGCCGAGCGGAGCGACATCAACAGATCGCAATCGGGTTTCGAATAGTATTACCTGTTGCATGGCAGCTACCTAAAAAATTCTCGATTCCGATCCCGATCCCGATAGCGATTTCGTTCCCGAACCACGGGGGCACACGAACAGTGCTTTCCGGGAAATACTCCGCGAAAATTGACCCCGGTCAACTTTTTGGTGGTCCGGATCTGTTAGTCTATCTACTGTTACGAGCCAACCTGTTCAGAAATACTTATCAATCATACACCCATTGCTTACGAAACGTCTCCCTGCACTTCCTTCTTTCGTCCGTCTCCTGGCGGTGGCTTCGCTCGGCGGCGGCCTTCTTTCGGCCGCATCGGATCCCCACGCCGGCCACGCGCCGGACTCGACCGACGGAGTCGGGGCACCCGAGTGTTGTCCGCCGAACGAGACGGATGCGCACGCCCACCACCACCGGGACGACGCCCCCGTGTCCATCATGGGCACCCACGTCCACCCGCAAGGAGAATGGATGCTGTCCTATCGGTTCATGCGGATGGAAATGGACGGGATGCGTAGCGGGACCGACGAGGTTTCGTCGGCGGACGTGTTTGCCGCCGGTTACACGGTGACCCCGGAGAACATGACGATGGACATGCACATGCTGGGAATCATGTACGCCCCGACCGACCGGCTGACGCTGATGGCCATGGCCAACTACATCGACACCACCATGGACCACCGCATCTTCTCGCAAATGGCGGCCAACCGGATCAATGGAGGCGCGCGGACCTTTACCACCGGGACCGACGGGTTCGGCGATACGCCCGTTTCCTTGCTCTACGACCTCCACTCCGGCGGCTCGGGCCAGTTCATCGGTGGATTCGGGGTGAGCCTGCCCACCGGATCCATCGACGAAACCGACACGGTGCCCGGCATGGGCGGCCCTTCCCAGCAGGTCTTGCCCGCCGCCATGCAAATCGGCTCCGGGACCTTCGACCTGCTGCCCTCGCTGGTCTATGTCGGCGATCGTGGTTCCTGGTCTTATGGAGCCAAGGCGGCCGGAGTGATTCGCCTCGAAGACGAGAACAGCCAAGGTTATCGCCGCGGCCATGTCTTCGACCTCGTTGGCTGGGCGACGTACCGTCTGCCGGCCGGGTTCGGTCTCAGCGCGGGCCTGGACTACCACTACACCGGCGAATTGAAAGGCACGCAGAAGAACGTCGGGCGGATGGGACCCAACGGAAGATCCGTGACCACCGCCTTCGAGGAAAATTACGGAGGAGAGGATCTCGAAGCCATCCTCGGAGCCGGTTGGGAAATTTCCGACGGGTTTTTCGCCGGGCAGCGCTTCGCCGCCGACCTCCGGCTTCCCCTTTGGCAGGACCTGAACGGGTTCCAATTGGAGACCGACTGGATCCTCACCCTCGGCTGGCAGGCCACTTGGTAAGCCGCCGGGCAGAACGACTTCCACGGAAAAACGCCCCCCACGCAGGTCGCCCCGCAGACACCACCCCGCCGCATGCACGAAAAGCGCGCGTCCGGATCTGTGCCGGGGGCTCTACGGCGATGTGCTCCGCTCCGCAGCGCACTGGGTGTCCTTACTTCGCGTTGTTCCCGATATCCATTTCATATCCATAAATTGGATGTTGACATCCAATTTAGCAAGTCTTTATTTAACGGGCCATGAAAGAACTAAAAGCGAACGTCACGGAGTATCCCGCGCGGGGTCGTCCGAGGGAAGGGGAAGCCGAGGGGACGGAGGCATTTCTTCGGCAGGTGGAGGAGCGTCATCCGCACGAGCCGGAGTTTCACGATGCCGTACGGGAATTTATGGAAACGGTCTACCGGGAGGCGGCCGGGCGGGAGGATTTGGAGAGAGAGGCGATTCTGGAGCGCATGGGGGAGCGGGAAATCGGGTACTTGTACGGCAGTACGTCCGCATGCAAGATGAATCGCGGGCCGTCCTGACCGGTAAAGGCGTGGGCTACGGGGGCAGCGTGCTGCGTTCCGAGGCCACTGGGTACGGAGCGGTTCTTTTCGCTGAATCGATGCTGCGCTGGCGCGAGAACTCTCTGGAGGGGAAAACGTGCGTGGTGTCCGGTTCGGGCAATGTGGCGCTTTATGCGGCGGAGAAACTATTGGCGAACGGTTGCCTCGGTGTGATCGAAGGGGCGAACCTCGCCGCCTTTAAGCGCGCCGCCGATGCGATGCTCAGCATGGGTTTGGGGTAGGTCGTTATGAATCATACAGCTACAGAAAATAAACGTAGGAAAGCGGAGGAGAACGGACTGCCGCAGGTTGTTATCGTAGGTGCGGGCTTCGGGGGGTTGCAAGCGGCCAAACGACTGCGTAAGAAGCGGGTGAATCTCACGATCATCGACCGCCGGAACCACCATCTCTTTCAGCCGTTGCTCTACCAAGTTGCGACGGCCGAGTTGTCTCCGTCTCACATCGCCGTTCCGATCCGGCCCCTATTCCGCAACGACAAGAATGTGAGTGTCATTCTATCGGAAGTCGAATCCGTGGAACCGGATCGAAGGAGCTTGCGGCTAAAGAACGGTGCCGAGGTCGGTTACGACCACCTGATTCTCGCCGCCGGTGCGAAAACCAGCTACTTCGGACATGATGAGTGGAGGCAGGCGGCGCCCGGCCTCAAATCACTCGAAGACGCCATTGATATCCGCAAGCGCGTGCTTTCGGTTTTTGAACACGCCGAGCAGTGCGAAGATCCCGAGCAGCAGGGGGAACTGCTGACTTTTGTCATCATCGGCGGAGGGCCGACGGGTGTGGAAATGGCCGGAGCCATAGCGGAGATGGCGCGAATCACCATGACAAAAGAATTTCGCAACTTCGAACCCTCGAAGGCCCGGGTCATTCTTGCGGAAGGGGCGGATCGACTCCTCGGGGGACTGCACCCGGGGCTTTCCGCATACGCGAAGCGGTCTCTCGAAAAGCGCGGGGTGGAAATTCGAACCAACACCTTCGCCACTTCCATCAACGAACGCGAGGTTCGTCTCGGAGATCAGACTCTACGAGCTCGAACGATCATCTGGGCGGCGGGTGTCGCCGCGTCTCCCCTTGCGAAAGCCCTGGGAGCAGAGGTGGACCGAATGGGACGGGTTCCGGTGACCACGGATCTGACGCTGCCCGGGCACCCTGAAATCCAAATCATCGGGGACATGGCCCGCTTCGAGACGAAGGACGGTTCCGCACTGCCCGGTGTCAGCCCGGTCGCCATCCAACAGGGCAAGCACGCCGCCCGCAACATCCGCCGGGCCCTGCGGGGAAAGAAACCGATCCCTTTCACCTATTGGGACAAGGGCATGATGGCAACCATCGGCCGGCACTCGGCTGTAGCGGATCTTCGGTTCCTGCGCTTCCGGGGCTTCCCCGCATGGGTCGCATGGCTATTTCTGCACATTATGTATTTGGTCGGTTTCCGTAACCGGTTGATCACCCTTTTCGAATGGGCCTACGCCTACTTCAGTTTGAACAAAGGGTCCCGGTTGATTACCTGGGATTTGGAAGCGGAAAAACCGAAAGATCAATGAACACATTGGCTTGGATAAATCATCGTTTTTATTCCCGAAACAAAGAATGGCTGGTTTTTTGATCTACATCAAGAAACGCATATTTAGCGTTTGAGCTGCATTTTATGGCCATATCTAGTGAGTAGTAATGCGGAATACGAAAACATCTCTAAATTCATTATTCAAT
>CAZWFJ010000005.1:0-48969 GCA_964633135.1 uncultured Puniceicoccaceae bacterium
TTAACCGCAACTGCTTAGGGCCTGTCAGAAAATAACGGTAGCAATCGGAATGGCTGGTTAAGGCCTAAATCGAAATCGCTATCGGGTTCGCTATCGGGTTTCGATTATTATTACCTATTGTTAAGAAGCTGCTTAGAAAATTTCGATTTGTTGATGTCGCTCCGCTCGGTACGATAGCGATTTCGATCCCGCTTAATTGCTTAACCGAGTGCCATTGGGTCCACCCCTCCTCATTCATAATTCATCCCTCATCCCCCTTCCGTCTTTCCTCATTCGGACTTTCTGATTCCTAATTCCCCGCCCCGGGGAGCAGCGCGGACGACTAACGTCAACCCTCTACGCAAGCATCCCGCCCCTCCCCACCGTGAAAGCAAAGAAAGAAGATCGTAAAAGGCTTGAAAAAGTATTACTTTTATTCATTATTCCAACTATGCGATTGACCGAAAAAGGACAAGTTACGGTTCCCAAACGACTGCGTGAGCGTTATGGAATGAACCGGGGAACGGAGGTAGAGTTCGAGGCGACGGATCGAGGGGTTCTCATTCGGCCGGCAACCGATTCGCGTTCGGCCCGAATGGCCGAGGTCGTCAAAACTGTGCGAGGGACAGCAGATGGCGGTCGAGGAACTGACGAGATCATGCGGTTGACACGCGAATGAGATGACCTTGGTCGATGCGAATATTTTGATCGATTTGTTTACCGACGATCCGACCTGGGCGGAATGGTCGGGTAGAGAGCTTGTCCGATCTTCCGGAAAGGGGATCGTTGGAATTAATCCGGTGATCTATGCGGAGGCTTCCATCGCGTTCAGCAGCCGTGCTCGTTTCGACGAGGCATTGCGTCCTCTTGCGCTCGCGCAATGGGAGTTGCCGTACGCGGCGGGTTTTGCCGCTGGAAAAGCTTTTCTCGCCTATCGCCGGGAAGGAGGCGAGCGTCGCTCTCCGCTGCCTCATTTCTATATTGGCGCTCACGCGGAAGTCGGGGGCCTGCGATTGTTAACGAGGGACCCGCGACGCTACCGGAAATACTTTCCAGCAGTGACTCTGGTTTCCCCCAATTGATAAAACCCCAAAATAACGTCAAGTCTTGCTTCTTGACACGCCCGTTGGGCGGAGGAATGAGGAATGAGTCAGGAAACAGTTAGATGTTTAGCGTTTAAAGCTTAACGTTAGCCCACCCCTCCTGATTCATAATTCATCCCTCATCCTTTCATCCCCCTTCCGTCATTCCTCATTCGGACTTCCTTCATTCCTCATTCGAGCTTCCTCATTCCTCATTCAAACAACGTCCGAGAGGCAGTGGGGGCGACTAAAGTCAACCCCCCTAGTATCTTGTAACAAAATCAATTTCGTATTAAAGCGTAGGCCCCCGGCACCCAAAGCGATGATTGAGCCGAAAGGGATCGGACGGCAACCGACTTCGCCAAGGCTACGAAGGTTCAGAGCCGGTCCGACTACGAAAGAAGAACTGTTACAACCCCCTACGGGAGATCCGAAAATGAGGCGGATGACAAAGTGCTGGCACTAGCGAGTGCTTTTCAGCAGGGGTGCTATGCACGGGGCGGTTGGGCTGTGGGATTGATTGAGCAGATCTTCGGGGGTTCCTGCGAAAAGGACTTTTCCACCGCCGGTTCCGCCCTCTGGACCGATCTCCACGAGGTAGTCGGCTTCGGCGAGAATATTGGTTTGGTGCTCAACGACCACGACGGTGTGCCCTTCATCGACCAGTCGATGGAGGAGATTGGTCAGGCGGTCGCAGTCCTTTAGGTGCAGGCCGATGGTAGGTTCTTCGAGCAGGTAGAGGTTCTCGGATCCAGTCTGGCTGGATCCGCCTGCAGCCAGCTCGCTGACCAGCTTCAGTCGCTGTGCCTCTCCTCCGCTAAGGGTGGGCGATGGCTGGCCGAGCTGCAGGTAGCCGAGTCCTGTTTCGACCATGAGCGAGAGGATTCTGGAGATCCGGGAGTCAAAGGAGAAGAACTCGGCGGCCTCTTCGAAAGACATGGCCAGTACGTCGGCTATGGATTTTTCTCGCCAGAGGATGTCGAGAATATCATTCCGGTAGCGTTTTCCGGCGCACTCTTCGCAGACGACAGAGGCATCGGGGAGGAAGTTCATCTCCAGCTTGCGCGCACCTGCTCCCTTGCAAGCCTCACAGCGACCGCCGCTGGTATTGAAAGAAAAGGATTTGGCGGTGAGGCCTCGCATCCTGGCCTCTGGCAAGGCAGCAAAGGAGGTTCGTATCAGGTCGAATGCACCGATATAAGTGGCCGGAGTGGATCGCGAGGTCTTGCCAATGGGAGATTGGTCGATCTCGATGACTTTTCGGATTCCTTGTGCGCCGGACACCTTGCGTAGGGGGGGCGTTTTCGGGGTCAACGGGAAAAGACGACTCAGGGCGACCTTGCCGAGCTGGGCTTTTCGGACGCGGATCGCTTCCTGGACAGACCTGCGAAGTACTTCATGAACCAGTGTGGATTTGCCAGCCCCGGAGACCCCGCAAACGGCAGTTAGTCGCTGTCGGGGGAATCGCACGGAGTCGCCCTTCCAATTGCGCAGACGGATCTCTTCGAGCTTGATCCATTCCTTGGGGGATCTGGGGAGAGGGCGGCGGGAACCACGGAGAGGGTGAACGGCCTGCCGCGTCAGGTGTTTGCCAGTGACCGATGCCGGAGAGCGGACAATTTGTTTAGGGGTGCCGATCGCAACGATTTCCCCTCCGTGAATTCCTGCACCGGGTCCCATATCGATGACGCGATCGGCGCTGAGGATAACGTCAGCGTCGTGCTCCACGATGAGCACCGTATTTCCACGCCGCTTCAGGAGATTGATTGACTGTAGCAATCGCTGGTTGTCCCGGGCGTGCAAGCCGATCGTCGGCTCGTCGAGAACGTAAAGGACGCCGGTCAGGTTCGAGCCTAATTGGGAGGTCAGGCGAATCCGTTGGGCCTCACCCCCGGAGAGGGTGCGGGTGGATCGGTCGAGAGAGAGATAGTCGAGTCCGATTCGGCCCATGAGTTCGAGACGCTCGCGGATCTCTGGCAGGATTTCATTCAGGATTGCCATGTCGCGCTGACTGCCTCGCACCTGGCCAAGGGTCTCGATCAGGTCGGTTGCGTTGCGCGACAGGAGATCCGGCAGGTTCACGCTGCCCTGGGATGCTGTATTCAGGTAAACATGACGGCTCAGCTCGTTCAGGCGTGTCCCGTTGCAATCCAGGCAGGTGGGTTCCTCGCTGTCCTTTGAATCTTCATCGATCAAGGTTCCGCGTCCCCGGCAGGTGGGGCACCACCCTCGGGGGGAGTTCCATGAGAAGTGCTTTGGATCGAGTTCAGCGAAAGCTTCGCCGGTTTCAGGGTCGACTCGCGAGCGTGAGAAATGCTGGCGTTTGCCGGAGGGGGCAATCTGGAGAAAGGCGGTGCCGTGCCCGAGCTTGAGTGCCTCGAGCAGGTGGTCGTCCGCCCTGGAGGGTTTGAGACCGGACACTTCGGCGACGAGAACGTCGATGTCATGTTCCCGGTAGCGATCCAGCTTGGTGAATTTGGATGGGGAAACCTGTTGCCCGTCGCAGATGAGGAAGGGATATGCGTGCGATGCTGCCCAGTCCGCCAGCGGCTGGTGGTGGCCTTTGCGTCCCCGTATCAAAGGAGCACCGACAAAGGCTGTCTGTCCTTTTCTGGCGATTTCCTTGCGAATGGTTTCAAATCTGCGCTTTAGCTCTGCCTCGGGCATTGCGCTGACAGGGTTTCCGGTTCTGGGGTTGTGCTGGATACCGATTCGGGCGAAGAGGAGCCGCAGGTACTGGGCGACTTCGGTAATGGTAGCCACGGTCGACTTTGCTGTGCCGTGGGTCACACGTTGCTCGATGGCCACGCTGGGGGCGAGTCCGCTGAGACGGTTCACTTCCGGTTTCGGGAGTTGCTCGACGAATTGCCGGGCGTAGGCTGACATGGACTCCATAAACCGCCGCTGGCCCTCGGCGAAGATGATGTCGAAGGCGAGGGTGGACTTGCCGCTTCCCGAAACGCCGGCGATGACGGTGGTTTTCCCGTGAGGGATCTCGACGGTTATGTTGCGGAGATTGTGCTCCCGTGCGCCTTCGACCAGAACGGACTGGGGCCGGGCCGGATAGGGGGTGCTGTCCTCGGCGACGAGGGCGGTTTGCGCGGCGGGGATCTCGAAGGGAACGATCGCTCCGCCGTCTCCGGTGAAGGCTTGCCTCAGAAAAGGGGCTGACTCTGTCTTGCCGTCCGCGATCTGGCGGGGTGTGCCTGCGGCGACGATCTTGCCTCCCTCGGAGCCTGCGCCCGGCCCCATCTCGATCATCCAATCGGCGGCAGTCAGGACATCGGGGTGATGTTCGACGACCACGAGACTGTTGCCAGCGTTGACCAGCTCCTGGAAAACTGTGAGCAGTTTCGCGATGTCGTGGCGGTGGAGTCCCGTAGTGGGTTCATCGATCAGGATCAGCGAGGGGCCGGGTGCGGTTTTGGTTTTCTTTGATCCCACCTTGCCCAGGTGGCGGACAAGTTTCAGCCTTTGAGACTCGCCCCCGGAGAGCTGATTCACGGGATGACCAAGGGGCAGGTATCCGAGTCCCACCCGTTGAACGGGTTCGAGCTTTTGGATGATGGAGGAACGGTCGGCGAATCGCTCCAACACGTCGTTCACCTCCATCTTTAGAAGCTGGTCGATGGAGCAGCCATCGAGCTGGATGGCGAGCACCTCTGGTTTGAACCGGCGGCCTTCGCAGACCGGACAAGGGAGGTAGAGGTCGGAGAGGAACTGCATCTCGACCTGCTCGTATCCGAGACCCTGGCAATGATCGCATCGACCGTCGCCAGTGTTAAAGGAGAACGTGGAGGGCGTCATGCCGGAACTTATTGCATCATTCGTCGCGGCAAAAGCCTTACGAAAATCCTCCCACGCACCGGTCAGGAGAGCGGGGTTGGACCGGGGGGTCTTGCTGAGGCTGCTCTGGTCGATCCGCACCACGTCTCCGATGGGTTCGCTTGAATCGAGGTCGCGGATAGTGGCGGGATCGTCGACCGGTTGGCCACGCTGGCGCAACAGGCCGTCGTGGATCACCTTCTGCAGGAGGGTCGACTTGCCGGAGCCGGAGACTCCGCTGATGGCGACGAAGCGTTTCAGGGGCAGGTGCAGGTTCAGGTCCCGGATGTTATGCTTCGAGGCACCGTAAATGGAGAGGTGTCCGGAGGGGACTTCACTGCCGGGTCCGAGATCGACCGGACGGCACGGAAGGGCAGCGGGGAGCCCAATGCTACCGGAAAGGTAGCGTCCGGTGAGGCTCTTGGCGGACCGGCAGATTTGAGCCGGAGTCCCCTCGAAGACTATATTGCCGCCAGCACGTCCCGGTTCGGGGCCGATTTCGAGAATGCGGTCTGCGGCCCGCATGATGCGCTCATCGTGCTCGACCACGACGACCGTATTCCCCTGGGCAGCGAGGCTGCGGAGGATTCCGATCAATCGGTCGATGTCACGCGGGTGCAGGCCCACTGAGGGTTCATCGAGAACGAAAAGAGTGTCGACCATTGAAGTGCCGAGACAAGTCGTGAGGTTTACGCGCTCGGTCTCGCCGCCGCTGAGGGTGCGGGTGGGGCGGTTCAGGGTCAGGTAGCCGAGACCGACTTCGTCGAGGAAGCGCAAGCGCTGCGAGATCGGTCCGAGAAGATTGCCGGGGTCATGGGCGTTTGGCGGCGACTGGATTTGCTTTCGCAGATCCGCGATCTCCATTTCGTAGAGGTCGGGCAAGGTCAGGCCCTTCCATTTCCAACAAAGAGATTCCTCGCCGAGGCGTTTTCCGTTACAGTCCGGGCAGGTATCGTAGGAGCGGTACTTGGAGAGGAAGACGCGGATATGCATCTTGTAGGCATTTCGTTCCAGCCAGGCGAAAAAGCGTTTGATCCCATACCACCGGTCGAGCCATGCCTCCTCGTCCCCGGCGGGATAATCGGGATCTCCCTCCCATACGAATCGTCTCTCTTCCTCCGAAAGTTCGTGCCACGGTACATTCATGCGCAGACCGAAGCGACCGGAATGACGTCTGAGATCGTTGAGAGAACCTATATACACCAATCCCTGAAATGGACGAATCGCTCCCTCATCGAGCGAGAGCGTGGGGTCGGGGATCACGAGGTCGCGGTTCAAGCCGATCACTCGCCCAAAGCCCTTACAGGTAGGACAGGCACCGATTGGGGAATTGAAGGAAAACAGGGCGGGCTGCGGAGGCCGAAAGACGCGTCCTGTCGCGGGTGAGCGGAGACCCTCAGAGAAGGTCTCAAGGACTTCTCCCGAGGGGCGGAAAACGATCAGCTCCCCCCGACCGTGAAGGAAGGCAGTGGGAGCGGCTTCGAGGAAACGGTTCCGCTGGGTCGACACGATGCGGAGACGATCCTGAATCACCAGCAGCGAATCCTTCCCGGCGAGATCATCCAGACCGGTTTGCCCCAGGCGCAGGAGCTGCTCTCCGCTGAGTGCGCGGCTGTAGCCCTGCCGGGTGAGCGAAGAGACAATCTCCTCCCAGCCAATGTTTTCCGGCCTGGAGACCCGGAATCCGATGAGAACACTCTCGGAAGCCAGCGGGGATTCGAGGAGCTTTCTCCAAACCGTTTGCGCGGAATCGTCGCCGATCGCTTTTCCCGTGGCGGGGTCGTACAGGGTGGCGACGGAGGGGAACCACACTTTGAAGAAATCGCATAATTCGGTCATTGTACCTACCGTAGAGCGGGAGGTTCGCACCGAGTTCTTTTGCTCAATGGCGATCGAAGGGCAGATATTCTCGATCGAGTCCACGTCCGGCCGCCCAATCGTTTCGAGGAACTGCCGGGTGTAGGCATTAAAGGTCTCAACGTAGCGCCGCTGCCCCTCCGCGTGCAGGGTTTCGAAGACCAAGGAGGATTTTCCGGTGCCGCTCAGACCCGTCACCACCGTCACCTCGCCCTTCGGGATTTCGAGGGTCAGGTTCTTCAGGTTGTTCTGGCGGGCACCAGAAAGCCGGATCGGTTTGGGTCTGCGAGGCATATCAGAGGAGCTAACCATGGATCGCCCTCCTTGCAAAGAGCGCGAGGTAATTTTGGTTGCTTCCGATAGCGATCCGATTCCGTGGGGTCCAGTCCCCGGGGCGAGAGCCGCGACCGAAATCATCGGAGCAAGGCTAATAGTTGCTATTAGCCTAGAATCTATAATGGGATTCAGTATCAAATAAGCTTGTCCGATCACTTTTGGAATGCTTACTTGCTAGACCATGGCTAAGAAAATCGCTTCATTTTGTGGACTCGGGGGGTCTCTGGACCAGCTTCCGAAGGGTTGTGAATGTCGGGTGGATTCGGTGGACGAAAACAGTCCTTCGGCGGTGCGCCTTTGCTCACTGGGGTTTTTACCGGGCCGCATCCTGCGTATGGCGGGGGCCGCCCCGATGGGGGATCCGATTGCGGTTGATCTGAGCGGCCAGCGGATCGGGCTGCGAAAGGCGGAGGCCCGTGCGATCCGAATCGAATCCTGGAGGGAAGCAGATGGAGTTGGTAGCTGAGAGAACACGGGTCGCCCGGGTGGGGTTGATTGGAAATCCGAACACGGGCAAATCGACGCTGTTCAATCGGCTAACCGGGTTGCGCCAGCGGATTGCCAATTACCCAGGCATCACGGTGGAGGAGCGGGTCGGCACGGCGTTCCCCGGAAGTGATCCCCTGGAGTTGGTCGACCTGCCGGGTGCTTATAGTTTATCGGCCACCACGGCGGACGAGCGGGCGGTGCTGGACGCGCTCGCCGCCCGGGGGGGACACCCGGAGCTGGACCTCCTGGTCTGTGTCCTGGACCCGGGCAATCTGGAACGAAACCTTTTTCTCCCGTTGCAAGCAGCCGAGTTCGGGGTTCCAATGATTTTGGTACTTAATCAGTGGGACATTGCCCGCAAGCGGGGTACGACGATCGATTGCCAGAAGCTGGAGGAGCGGCTCGGTGTCCCGGTGGTTCCGATATCGGCCCGCACTGGTGAGGGAATCGATCATTTGGAAAAAGCGATCCGCAGTAGCCTTGCTTCACCCTCGTTTCTGCAACCCACTGCCTGGACGCCGGAGATCAGCGACACGGTGAGTGAGTTGATGCGGATGGTTCCGGGGCTGCGGAGGGCGGAGGCGTTCCGGTTTCTCTTTGACTCAGGCAGTGCCCTTTACGGACGACACCGTGATCTGGAGGAATCCATCCGGGCGGTCGTAAAGGATGGTCGACAGAAAATCGCGGGGGCGGGAATGAATCCGGGGCCGGCAGAAGCTTTGATCCAGTACGATCGCATCCGGGGAATTCTCGAGGAGGTAGTGGGGGAAAAGTCTCAGCTGGGAAAGGGTTCCTCGGAATCAATTGACCGCCTTTTGCTTCATCGTTTCTGGGGGAGCTTTATCTTTATCGGGGTCATGTGGGTGGTCTTCCAGTCGGTCTACAGCTGGGCCGGCCCCGTGATGGATGGCCTCGATTTCCTTACTGCGGGCACACAGGAATTCTTCAGGCCTTTTCTGTCGCAGACGCCCCTGTTGGAAAGTCTCGTGATCGATGGGATCATCGCTGGTGTGGGGGGGGTTCTGATTTTTCTGCCGCAAATATTGGTTTTGTTTTTCTTTATTGGCCTGTTGGAGGATACCGGATACATGGCGCGGGCAGCCTTCCTGATGGACAAGGCTCTCGGGTGGTGCGGGTTGAACGGGAAGAGTTTCGTTCCGCTTTTGTCGAGCTACGCCTGCGCGATCCCGGGGATCATGGCCGCACGGACCCTGGAGAGCCGGTGGGCCAGGACGACCACTATTCTCATGGCTCCGTTCATGAGCTGCTCCGCGCGATTGCCCGTCTATGTGCTCTTCATTGGTGCCTTTGTGGAACCGGTTTACGGAGCGGCTGTGGCGGGATGGACGCTGTTTCTCATGCATTTCGTCGGCTTGTTCGTCGCGGCGGCATTGGCCTGGATCGCCAAGCGACTTTTCGCCCCGGCGGGTGCTTCGCCGTTTATCCTGGAGATGCCACAGTACAAAGTCCCGCACGTACGGAATCTTCTCCTGCGAATGTGGGAGAGTGGTCGCGAGTTCCTGATCCGGGCGGGCACGGTGATCCTGGCCTTTTCCATCCTGATCTGGGCACTCCTTTATTTTCCACGCAGCGAATCGGTTGAGGAAGACGTACGGGCAAGTATGATCGGGGATATTTCCGCAGACCTCTCGATTCCTGCCGCAGAAGCGGAGGAAATTTTGGGCAGCGAGGCCAATCCGTATGCCGAGGAATACGAGAACCGGCTTGCGGCGGCGCATCTGGAGAACAGTTATCTGGGCCGATTCGGGCATTGGGTGCAGCCAGTCTTCGCCCCGGCCGGATTCGACTGGAAAATCACCGTGGGTGTCCTCGCCAGCTTTCCCGCCCGCGAATTGATCATCTCCACTCTCGGCATCATTTATCAGATGGGTCCAGAGGTGGACGAAGAGTCTGAGGGATTGCGAGAGCGGATCGCCAGCGAGCGTTGGACGAGCGGACCCCTTGCCGGGCAGCCGATTTTCACACTCCCGGTCGTTTTCTCGATAATGATTTTCTTCGCACTTTGCCTCCAGTGTGGAGCCACGGTAGCCCTGATCGTCAAAGAGCTGAACGTGTGGTATGCTGCGGGAACCTTCCTGGGCATGACCGTTCTGGCATGGGCGGCAGCCGTGCTGGTTTTCCAGATTGGGACGGCCCTTTGAACTGGGAAGCGAAATGAATCAGACACTGGAAATCCTCATCGTTGCCATGGCGATCCTCGGGGCCTCGACCTATCTTTTTCTGCGATGGTATCGCCGCAAGGAATCGAGTTCCACCGGTTGCGGGCGGGGGTGCGGGTGTTCGACTGATCAAGCATCAGCGGCTAAGCCGCCCTCGCGCAGTGCTTCCTGAGTATGTCGGTCGCCGGTGGGATCGTCTCTGTTGGCTGCGCCCGGACCGGAGGCCAGCCGTTCCATCCGAAATTTTTCAGGAGGCGAGCGGGGACAGCCGCAGTTTGATCCGAAGCTTGCCAGAGGGAGGAATTGAGGGCGAGTCTGCTTTCGGGTTTGCGCTGTCGAGGGGCCGCGTCCTAAAACCCCTCCATGATTACTTTGCGCGATATTTCCTTGTCCTACGGTGACCGAGTCCTCTTCAATAAGATCAATGTTACGATCGGTCCGCGGGATCGAATCGGACTGGTGGGCGTGAATGGCTCCGGCAAATCCACATTGGTCAAATTACTCCTCTCAGAGGTCACTCCTGACGAAGGTGAGATCGAGAAGCCGGGTTTCGTCACTCTTGGCTACCTGCCCCAAGATGGGATCGAATGCCGGGGAAGGACGCTTTTCGAAGAGGCCGAGCAGGCATTTGCCAACGTTCTCTCCCTCCAAAAGAAGATCGATACCGCCACAGAGCGGATGTATGAACTCGATCCCGAAGAAGAAGAATACTACGACATAATCGATGCCATCGGCGAATGGGAGCAACAACTCGAAGACCACGAGCCTGAGAAAATGAAGTCACGGATCGAACGGGTCTTTCTCGGGCTGGGCTTCTCAATGGAGGACCTGACGCGGGATACCGGTGAGTTCTCGGGAGGTTGGCAGATGCGGATCGCCCTTGGAAAGCTCTTGTTGCAAACGCCGTCCCTCCTTCTCCTTGACGAACCCACCAATCACTTGGACATCGTTTCACAAACCTGGCTGGAGGGCTACTTGCGCGAGTATCACGGTTCGCTCATGATCATTTCTCACGATCGTGCCTTTCTGAACGCTGTGACCAACCGAACATTCGAACTGAAGTTCGGAAATCTCAGTACCTTCTCCGGCAACTACTCGTTCTACGAAAAGAACAAGGCAGAGCAGATTGCCACTCAAAGGCGCAAGGCCGATAACCAGAAGAAAGAAATCGCCCGCCAAAAGGAATTGATCAACCGCTTCCGGGGAAACCAGAAGAAGGCAGGGATGGTGCAGAGCCGGATCAAGCAACTCGACAAGATGGATACCGTCGAAGTCGAGCGCGAGGAGAAGAAGATTTTCTTCCGGTTTCCCCCTCCACCCCCAGCCTCACAGAAGGTGATTGAGCTAAAGGATCTTCATAAGTCCTATGGCGATATCCGGGTTTTTGATGGACTCGATCTGCGCATCGACAAGGGCGACCGGATTGCGGTCGTCGGCGTAAACGGAGCGGGAAAATCAACCCTGGCCCGAATCATCGCCGGCGTGGAACCCTACGATTCCGGCGAGGTCGATGTCGGCGTGCAAACCGTCTTCGGCTACTTTGCTCAGCAGCAAGCGGAAGAGCTGGACCCGACCAAAACCGTGCTCGAAGAGGTCGAATCCTCCGTGCCGCCCAATGGGGAGGCCAACCCACGGGCCGCTCTGGGAGCCCTACTCTTTTCAAAAGGAGATCAGGCAAAATCCGTCGATGTCCTCTCCGGGGGCGAGCGCAACCGGGTCGCCTTGGCCAAAATGCTCATGCGGCCCTGCAACTGCGTCATTCTCGACGAGCCAACCAATCACTTGGATATTCGCAGCAAGGAGGTCCTGCAGGATGCCATCCGGGAGTTCGAGGGTACGGTCATCCTCGTCAGCCACGATCGGGATTTTCTCGATCCAGTGGTCAACAAAGTCCTGGAAATCCGCCCCGACGGAAGCCGAATGCTGACCTGCAACGTTTCCGAATACGTCGAGCGCGTCCTCAAACAAGACCAAGCCGTAGCCTGACTATCTTCTCTGTGCCCTCGGCCCCACCTGCCTTGAAGCCGACCCCGATTTGCAAAAATCCGGTTTCTGGCGAACGATAGTGCGATGGAAAAAAGAAATCATTCCCTCGTGCTGGGTGGAGGCTGCTTTTGGTGCCTCGAGGCGGTCTTTGACCGTCTCCCAGGAGTCGCCTCCGTCGAATCCGGCTATGCCGGAGGAGAGGAGCCGAATCCATCCTACGAGGAAGTATGCAGCGGCCAGACCGGTCACGCCGAAGTGGTGCGGATCGAGTTCGACCCCGAAAACCTCTCAATAGCCGAACTTCTCGATATCTTCTGGAGAGCTCATGATCCCACCACCAGAAACCGCCAAGGGGCGGACGTGGGGTCCCAATACCGTTCCATAATTCTATTTCAAAACGAAAAACAGAAAAAGACGGCCCTGGAATCTCGCTCCTCCGCGCAAGCAAATTTTTCCAACCCGATCGTCACCGAGATCGAGCCATTGACCCATTTTTATCCAGCAGAATCCTACCATCAGAAGTACTTCCAGAGAAATCCCCAAGCCCCCTACTGCACCTTCGTCATCCAGCCAAAACTTGATAAGCTGCAAAGCGAATAGAAACCAGATACAAATACTTGCCCTGGGTGACCTGTTTTGCCGGTTTTGATAGAACTGGCCTATTTTAAGGTTCACAAGCGGGTGGATTTTCGGGCGGTAGCGGTGCATGGCGAAATAGATACGACGATTGTTGCGCAACCTGAGTGATTGACATCGGATGATGGCGGACGGTTAATGGGCAGGTTTCGTTTGCTGGGGTGGAGAGGCGGGGCGGAAGGTGGTCTGGTTTCCCGGGGTGCGGATGCTGCCCACTATATCCTTCGATCCCAGGTGCTATTGTCCCAGGATCCTCAATTATCAAACGTGCGATATTTCCCTCCGTTACGCTGAGCCAGCGTCCTCTTTTTAGCCCTGACCTATTTTGATGTTTACGATTGGGTGGATTTTCGGGCGGGAGCGGTGCATGACGAATGAGGGCGGACGATTATCGCGCAACCTAAGTGATTGCCATCGGATGAGGCGGACGGTTAATGAGCAGGTTTTGTTTGCTGGGGTGGAGAGGCGGGGCGGAAGGTGGTCTGGTTTCCCGGGGTGCGGATGCTGCCCACTATATCCTTCGATCCCAGGTGCTATTGTCCCAGGATCCTCAATTATCAAACGTGCGATATTTCCCTCCGTTACGCTGAGCCAGCGTCCTCTTTTTAGCCCTGACCTATTTTGATGTTTACGATTGGGTGGATTTTCGGGCGGGAGCGGTGCA
The DNA here is from genome assembly GCA_964633135.1 of uncultured Puniceicoccaceae bacterium. Classification (GTDB taxonomy): domain Bacteria; phylum Verrucomicrobiota; class Verrucomicrobiia; order Opitutales; family Puniceicoccaceae; genus Puniceicoccus. Next base: position 13,035 of record CAZWFJ010000005.1, read on the forward strand.
TGACGAATGAGGGCGGACGATTATCGCGCAACCTAAGTGATTGCCATCGGATGAGGCGGACGGTTAATGAGCAGGTTTTGTTTGCTGGGGTGGAGAGGCGGGGCGGAAGGTGGTCTGGTTTCCCGGGGTGCGGATGCCGGCTGCTATCCTTCGATAACGGGTGCTATTGTCTCGGGATCCTCAATTATCAAACGTGCGATACTTCCCTCCGTTGCGCTGAGCCAGGGAGCGCATATCGCGTCCGATTCGTCCGTCATCGATTCGTCGCGGATCGGGGAAGTGAATGGAGTGGATGCGGGCTTCTTCGGGAAGATCATCCTGGCGGTCGGCGATCAACCGCAGGGCCTCGCGGGTGGTCACGGGTCGATTGTCCTGATTAAAGTAGCCTCCATCCGAGATCAAAAAGATGACATCCGGCTGCATGTCAAAGGCGAGGTCCAGGACAGGGAGGATTCCGGTGGTACCGCCTGGGCCTCCCCTGGCACCATAGATGGACTGGTCGCCGGAGGTTGGGAATTTTTGGGACACCCAGTCGATGGCGAACTCTTTGTTTTCCTGAGTGGCGGCGACGAGGCTATTCCTCATAGGGAGGAAAGTGCGCCGATGAATGATAACGTTGAACAGCGTGTTTGCGCTCAACTCCTCAATGAGGGTGATGGTCTCTTGTTTCACCTCCTCCATGCTGGTTCCGGCGGAATCGGCAGCGTTGAAGACCGACGTGGCGACATCGACGACGATCACCAGTTGGCGGGCTGAATCCTCGATGCCGAGGAAGGAGATGGAAGAGGCTTCGCCGACCAAGCCCTGCATCATCCCACCGAGTCCGGCACTGCCGAAAAGGGTGCTGCCGATGGGGCTTGGGGTGTCGGGTGCCACGGGGGTAAACTCCATTGTGGGCATTTCCGGAAGTTGCGGCATATTCGACGGGGTCATTCGGTTGACCTGGATTTTCTCCATCTGCATCGGCGACTTTGCCGCCTGCTGAAACTCGGCCACCGCCATCTTGTGCTCCAGGGTCCGTTGTGGCAGATAAATAGTTTTCTTCGCCGAGAACTGTGGATCCTCCTTGCGTGAGGGGACAAACACGACCACGAAGACGGTGAGCGAGATCAGGAAAACCTGAATCACCACTGCGAGGAAAAGGGTGCCGACGACCTTATTCTTGCGGTTCCCCCGGAGGCGCTCGCCAAATTGCTGGAGTGAGGATTCAGACATTTTGAAGTGAAGTATTTAGTGAAATCGAAGCAGGGGTCCAACCAATTCGGTGGCGGAATTGTAAGGATTTCTTCACAGAGCGAGCGGGTTGCGCTTGTATTTCGTCCGGCTTTCCGTAACTTCAGTCGATTGTGTCAGGTTTCCGCACCTTAATCGCCCTGTTTATTTGTGCAGGGGTTCTCACCGGTCTGACTCGCGGCGACGAAACATCGGCCCGCGAGGCTGCTTCCGGCGGGGATCTGGTGTCCGAACAGGATGCGGGGGCCGCCGCCGAAGATAGCGAAGCGGAGCCAGTCTCGCCTGAATCGGCCCGGCAGCAGGTCTATATTCTTCCGGTTCAGGGCCAGATTACGACACCCACCTTCTACATCCTACGCCGGGGATTGAAGCAGGCCGAGGAAAACGGGATCGGGACGGTCATCATCGACATGGACACGCCGGGCGGTGCTCTCGGCCCGACTCTGGAGATCATGGAGGCACTGGACACTTTCAAGGGCGAGGTGCTGACTTTCGTTGATACGGAGGCGGTTTCGGCGGGTGCTTTTATATCGATTGCCTCGGATCGAATCTACTTCGCTCCTGGGGGCATCATTGGAGCGGCCGAGGCGGTATCGGGAGCCGGACAAGAGATTCCCGAAGGCATGCAGCGGAAGCTCAAGAGCTACATACAGGCGAAAGTGCGGTCCCTGACGGAAGACTACCGCTACCGGGCGGACGTGATGCGGGCCATGTCCGATCCGGACTACGAGCTTGAGATTGACGGCAAGGTATTGAAAAAGGAGGGGGAGCTGCTCTCCCTCACGGCGAGTGAGGCGGTTGAGAAATTTGGCGATCCGCCGCAGCCTCTTCTGGGATCGGGGATCTACGGCTCGATTGGGGAGCTTCTGGATGAACTGTATGGTCCAGGGAACTATGAAATCCGGTCCTTCGAGGTGACTTGGTCTGAATCGCTTGCCCATTATTTGAACACTATTGCCCCTCTTCTGCTGGGGGCGGGAATGCTGCTTCTTTTCATTGAATTCAAGACACCGGGTTTTGGGATTTTCGGGGTTGGTGGTATTCTCCTTTTGGGCGTAGTTTTTGTGAGCAGCCACATCGCGGGCCTGGCCGGTTATGAGGCATTGATTCTCTTTGTCATTGGGGTGGCTCTTCTTTTTGTGGAAATTTTTCTCTTTCCGGGGCTGATTGTACCCGCGCTGGTCGGGGTGGTCTTGATTTTCGGCTCACTGATATGGTCCATGGCCGACATTTGGCCCGACGAGCCGATTGAGTGGACGGGAGGAACCTTCGCCATGCCGCTCCTCAATATGGTCGTCGGGATGGCCATTGCGATTGTGGGCGCGGTCATCTTCGCACGGCTCCTCCCCAAGACCTGGATCTGGAACAAGCTGGTCCTGCAGACCGCCGTGGGAAACTCGCCCGGCGGCCCACACGGGGGGACTCGAGTCGCCTACAACCCATCGGGCACACCAAGCGGATGGCCGGATGTGGGCACCACAGGGAAAGCCGTCTCGGACCTTTTCCCCAACGGAGAAGTGGAGATCGACGGCCAGCGGTATCAGGCCAAGTGTCGCCTGGGTCAAATCGAGCACGGCACCCCCATCGTCGTCGTGGGCTATCAGGATTTTTCCCTCACCGTTGAACCGGCTCCGCGAGAGGAGGTCTCCCATGGCTGAGATCGTTGGTCTGATTCTTCTGGCGCTGGTCCTGGCCAGTTTCGAAATCCTGGTTCCCGGTGGGGTTCTGGGGCTGCTGGCGGTCATTTCTTTGGCGCTTGCGGCCTATCTGGCCCATGAACCCTGGGGAATCGGGGGGTCGGTCCTGCTCTTTCTCGGCAGCGGATTTGGAATCCTCTTCGTCGTTTTCCTCGAATTCAAGATTCTTGGGAAGAGCAAATTCCGCAACCGCTTCATTCTCGCCTCGGCGGTGACTGGCAAATCCGAGTCTCTCCACTCGACCGATGAAATCATCGGAGCCGAGGGAGTTGCCTTGACCGCCATGGCTCCGACGGGAATGATACGGGTCCATGATCAGAAATATGAAGCCTTCTCCCGTTCCGGGTACCTTCGCAAAGATCAGCCCGTTCGGGTGGTTGCCCGCGACAATTTCCGCCTAATCATCGAAAAAATATGAACTCCCTCACATTCCTCGCAGAAATTCCGTGGCCCATGGTCGGCATTGGCGTTCTCGCCGTAGTCGTCCTTGTCTTGGGCTACATTTTAATCTCGTTCTTCAACGTATGGTTGAAGGCCTACCTTGCCGGAGCACCGGTGAGCATCTTTACCCTCGTAGCCATGAAGCTGCGATCGGTGGACTACAAACTCGTGACCGACGCCCGGATCACTGCCTCGAAAGCGGGCATTGAGATCAGCACCGACGAGATTGAAGCCCACTACCTCGCCGAGGGGAATATTATCCACACCGTCCAGGCCTTGATTGCGGCGGACAAAGCAGCCATCGCGCTCGACTGGACCCGCGCCTGCGCCATCGACCTGGCGACCAAGGGCACCGGGAAATCGGTGGTTGAGGCGGTCCGCACCTCCATCAACCCCAAGGTCATTGATTGCCCGGATCCTGCCGGGGGTCGCCGCAGCATTGACGGGGTCGCGAAGGACGGGATTCAGGTCAAGGCCCGCGCCCGGGTTACCGTGCGATCCAACCTGGACCGCTATGTCGGCAGTGCTCTTGAGGAAACCATCATCGCACGCGTCGGCGAGGGGATCGTGACCACCATTGGTTCTGCCGACACCTACAAAACCGTCCTCGAGAGTCCCGACTCGATTTCGAAGGTTGTCCTGCAACGTGGACTCGACGTCGGAACCGCATTTGAAATCCTCTCCATCGACATTGCGGATGTTGACGTTGGGGAGAACATCGGAGCGAAGCTCCAGGTTGCCCAGGCGGAGGCCAACAAGAACATGGCGCAGGCCCAGGCGGAAATTCGCCGTGCGGCAGCCGTAGCCCTTGAGCAGGAGATGAAGGCAAAGGTGCAGGAAATGCAGGCGAAACTCGTCGAGGCCCAGGCGCAGGTTCCCATGGCCATCGCCGACGCCCTCCGCGAAGGCAACCTCGGTGTCATGGATTACTACCGCCTCAACAACATTCAGGCCGACACCAAGATGCGGGAAACCATCTCCCAGGACGACGAAGACGAACCGGAGATTCCTGGACAGCGCTAATCTGAACGCGGTCATCCCTTCCCCTCGTTCCCATGGATAACAACCTCCTTGAGATCCTCATTCCGCTCCTCTTCTTTGCGGCTTACTTTGTGTCGCAACTGTTCGGGAAAAAGTCGCAAGAGGAGGAAATGGGCAGCGAGCAGGAGCCAGCGGATGAACTACGCAAGATCCGCGAGGAACTCCGCCGCAAGATCGAGGAGCGTCGCAAGGGAGCTCAACCGGAAGTGGATTCGCGGAGTTCTGCTCCCGTGGAGCCGCAGGCCGAATCTGCCCGTGGCGGAGCGGTGTTGCGGGAATCCCAGCGTCGGCGGACGATGTCGGAGCGGCAGACCAGCCCATCACAGGCACGCGAGACTGCTGGAGCCGAGGACGCAGCCTCACGATCCGCAGCCTCTCGGGCCGCCTCCACCATGGAGCGCGATCTGGAAGCGCAGATGGAGGAAGTGCGTCGTTCGAAAGAAAAGGCCGATGCAGCCCGGCGCGAGGCCGGTGCCCGTATGGCCTCCGTATCGCGCGCCGCCGCCAGCGGACGAACTCGCAAAAAGTCTCCCGCCTCGTATCGGCAGTTCCTGCGCGAGTCTCTCGATGATCCGCGCAGCCTTCAGAAGAGCTTTATCCTGCACGAGGTATTTGGCACCCCGGTAGGATCCCGGCGGGAGGGTCAGATGCGACCGAGTTGGGACTTGTAGTGTGCGGCGCTGGGTCAGGCTGTGGGATGAGACCAGGTCGAAAAATAACGATGACAAGTTGATTTGCGTCCGATTTCCCTCTGGCCCCCTTGCTCCCTCGTCACCGTTTTCAATATGCTACCTCCCCGCGCCTTGCGAGCGAACAAGAAACCGATTCTGACTCTCTGTGCGCAACCACTGTTCGAGGCCCGCGGATCGCCGATTCGGGTAAGGGCGTTTGTAAGAACCTTGGGCGAGGAAGGTCTTCCGGTTGAGGTCATCACTCTCCCGGTAGGAACCCGTGCCGAAATGCCGGCAGCGATTCGGCTGCGGCGGGTGCCTAATTTTCTTGGGGTGCGATCGGTGGCCATCGGTCCCTCACTGCCCAAGCTTCTCTTCGGCTGCCTGATAGCGGCGGTCGGCTTTTTCCGCGCTTTGCCCCGGCGGTTTCGTATCGTGCATGGGATTGAGGAGATGGGACTTGCGGGCTGGATAATTGGGCGCCTGACCGGTGCCCGCTTTGTCTTTGAAAAACATTCCGATCCGGCTTCGTATCGGGGAGGATCAGCTCTCCTCCGGGTAGTCATGGCTGCTTATGCCTGTGTGGAACGATTCGTCTGTCGGCGGGCTGACGTGATCATCACCACAGGCCCCGGACTCGCCGAGCAGGTGAGTTCTTATGGGGTTCGCGGCGAGGTGCAGGTGATTGATGATGTTCCGTCCAGCGGGCGCGAGCCGGACCCCTCGGCGGCCCCCGGCTGGCGTGCCAGATTGGGCGTTCGGACCGGAGAGACTGTCTTCGCATACATCGGTTCGTTTGCCGATTATCAGGGGGTACCGCTCTTCCTCAATGCTGCCGACCGCGCACTGCGGACCCGGTCGGACCTGCGGCTGGCCCTGGTTGGAGGAGCCGATCAGTCCGGGTCCATCCGCCGCCGGGCCGAGCAGGGAGGCTATGCGGAGCGATTGAGCCACCTGCCCCGCATCGACCCCGACGAGGTCCCTGATTTTCTCGCCGCCTGCGACGTTCTGGTCACCCCGCGCCTCGAGGGCAACAATACCCCCTTGAAGGTGCTCGATTACCTTCGGTCGGGTCGATGTATTCTAGCTACGGATACGGATGCGAACCGTCTGGTTTTGGATTCCGGCACGGCCTTCCTCGCCCCGCCGGAGGAGGAAGCGCTTGCCACTGCGATGAAAACCCTGGCCGACGACCCGGCACTCCGCGATCGATTGGGCCAGGCCGGACGGGCGCGGTTCGACCAGCGTTTCGGCTTCGAGCGTTTCCGGCTCGCACTGCTCAGGGTCTTCGGGTAGGGGGGTAAAATCCACCTCCATGCGTGAGCATGGTTTTCCCGGGTGGATCCTGGATCCCGGGTGGATCCTGGATCCCGGGTGGATTACTGGAGCTGGAAGATGCTCACCGAGAGCGGGGGGAGGTTGATTTCGATGCTGTGCGGGCGTCCGTCCCAGGGGGTGGGTTGCGAGGGGACTCCTCCATTGTTACCCTGGCCTGTGCCGCCGTATTCGGAGGCGTTTGAGTTGATACACTCTTTCCAGAAGCCCTCATAAGGGACTCCGATTCGGTAGCCTTCGCGGTAGACGGGGGTAAAGCTTCCCACGACCAGGAACGTGCCTTGTTTTTCGTCGGAGAGCCGGACGAAACTCAGGACACTGCTCTCGGCATCGTCGCAGTTGACCCACTGGAAGGAATCGGGGCGGTGATCGGTCTCGTGAAGGATTCGGTTTTGTTGGTAGAGGTAGTTGAGATCCCTGACGATATCGCGGATTCCCCGATGATCGATGTATTCCAGGAGTGGCCAGTCCAGCGATCCGTCGTAGTGCCACTCGGAGGATTGTCCAAATTCGCAGCCCATGAAGAGGGTCTTCTTGCCTGGCCATGCCCACATAAGGGCGTAAAGCGCGCGCAGGTTCGCCGCTTTTTCGGGAATGTGCCACATGCCCATTTTCATGAGCATGGAGTTTTTCCCGTGTACCACCTCGTCGTGGGAAAAGGTGAGGACGAAGTGCTCTGAGAAGTTGTAGAGCATGCCAAAGGTCAGCTCGTTCTGGTGCCATTTGCGATGGATGGGATCTTTGGAGAAGTAACTAAGGGTGTCATGCATCCAGCCCATGTTCCATTTGAAGTCGAAGCCGAGGCCGTGCTGGCTGGTGGGGTGGGAAACCCCGCCGAAGGCGGTCGACTCCTCGGCGATGGTGATGGCACCTGGATAGTACTGATGGGTGAGGTCGTTGACGTTGCGAAGGAATTCGATGGCTTCGATATTCTCGCGGCCTCCGTATTGATTGGGAATCCACTCCCCCTCCTCCCGCGAATAGTCGAGGTAGAGCATGGAGGCGACCGCGTCGACGCGCACCCCATCAATGTGAAAGCGGTCGAACCAGGAGAGCGCGGAGGCGATGAGAAAGGCACGCACCTCGTGGCGTCCGTAGTTGAAAATGAGGGTTCCCCAATCCCGATGTTCTCCCTGGCGGGGATCGGCGTGTTCGTAGAGATGGCTGCCATCGAACTCAGCCAGCGCGAAGCTGTCCCTGGGGAAGTGCCCGGGAACCCAGTCAATGATAACTCCGATGCCCCGCTGGTGCAGGGTGTCAACGAGGAACTGGAAATCCTCGGGTGGGCCAAAGCGGTGAGTCGGGGCGAAGAATCCGGTGACTTGATAGCCCCACGACCCGGAGAAGGGGTGCTCGGCCAGCGGGAGGAATTCGATATGGGTAAATCCCTGTTCGGCGACATAGTCCGCGAGTTCTCCTGCCATCTCGCGATAAGTCAGGGGACGATTTCCATCCTCGGAGATCCTTTTCCATGAGCCTGGATGAACCTCGTAGATTGAGATAGGTTCTTTTTTCCAGTCTTTCGCCGCACGATCCCTCATCCAGTCGTGATCGTTCCACTGGTACCGGTTGACGCCGCAAACGATGGAAGCGTTGTGGGGCGGGGGTTCAAAGCGGGTGGCGTAGGGGTCAGTCTTGAGGCGAAGACTGCCGTCTGCACCGTGAATTTCGAATTTGTAGGTTGTGCCCTCGCCGAGTCCGGGAATGAACAATTCCCATACGCCGGAGCTGCCCAGGGAGCGCATGGGATGGTAGCGTCCGTCCCAATGGTTAAAATCGCCGACCACGGAAACCCGTTTCGCGCTCGGAGCCCAGACGGAAAAGGCGACACCGGGCACGCCGTTGAGGATCTTTTCGTGAGCACCGAGTTTGTTGTAGATAAAATGCTCGTTGCCCTGGTTAAAGAGGTAGAGGTCCTGTTCGCCGAGGGTGGGCAGAAACGAGTAGGGATCGTAGAATTGTCGAATTTCTCCGTTTGGCTGACCGATCCGGAGCCGGTAAGGCTGGACGGTTTTCAATTGGTCGGTGAATCCTTCGAAAAATCCTGCTTCGTCAATTTTCTCCAAGGGGAAACGAAATTCCTCCGCGCCATCGCCCACGATCACCACCTCGCAATGGTCGGCATCCTGAAGGAAGGCTCGTACAACCACGCCTTTTTTCCCTCCGAGCTTGGCGGGGTGCATGCCGAGGAGGGAATGAGGTTCCCTCTCCTTTGCGTTTAGGATTTTGGATAAGAGGGATGCGGTGAGGGAATATTCTGCCATGGTCGTAGTCTTTTTGAGTTGGAGCTTTTCGTTGAGCTTGCTGGAATGCTCTCACGGAATGAGCCGTAATTCAACACATTCTCCGCCGTTTCGGCGGATGTTCCCTGTTTGGGCGTTTTTTCCTGGCGCATTATTGGCCTTGTGGGGTGGCCTGCCCGGTAGTCACGGTGCGAATACGTACGCGGACCCGTTGGATGAGGGATCGCTGAAAGTTTTATCCTCGGGCGCGATGGACTACGATTTCGAGGCCGAAACCGTGCAAGCGCAGGGACCGGTGAAGGCGTCCTATGGACCCTATCGGATGGAGGCCGGAATCCTTGTCTGGGACCGGGGAAAGGGTCTGGTGAAGATCGACGAGGGGGTGCAGGTGGATAATTCCGGCCAGCGATTCGAGCAGGACCCGGCGTTGGGGAAAGGCGATTTTTTCGAGGCTTGGTGGCCAGAGTCGTATGCGACGGTGCCCTTTGTGATCACGGCGGAGTCGGCCAGGCTTGAAGGTGAGGGCGAACGGATTGAGGCGGTCGGGCGGACTTCGGCACGCTTTCCCTACGGGCGTTTAAACGCAGACTCCCTGCGTGTTTCCGGGGGTGAGGATGCGTCCGTACGGGCCGAGGAGGTCAGGACGGGTAGCGGGACGTTTTTGATCGGGGCCGGAACGGTTTCGGGAAACGAGGAAGAGGTCATCTTGGAAAACGCCGGGATCTTCCTCGCCGAACCTGGCGACTGGGGTCCTCGAATCTACGCTGACCGGATTCGGCACGGTGCGGGCGACGAGCAGATCTCGCTCTATGGGGTGACGCTGGGAATGGGGCCAGTGCCGATCCTTTATTTGCCGCGTGGATGGCTGCGGGACTGGGATTTGGGAATCTCGTTTGACCTCGGGGGCGGGTTCAGTGACAAGCTCGGCATCTATGGAGATTTTGGGGTTTCCTTCAAGGCAACCTCCTCGCTTCGGTTGAGTCCGGCAGTCTCGTATTTCAGCCGTCGGGGCTGGATGCTCTCGCCAAACTTCAGCTGGAACCGGACATCGGATTCGGGTGAGTACTACACAGATGGATCGGTGCTGGCAGGTCATATCACGGATCAAGGCAGTACCGGGCTTCGGGGAGTGGATCGATTCGGGAACCCAATCGGAACTTCACGAGGCTATGCCCTGGCGCGCGGCTTGGGGAATCAGCGGGGGGGGTGGAGTTTTGTCAACCAGTTCGAAGCGAGGTCGGACACGGAGGTACTCCGGGATTTCCGGCCGGGACTTGAGGGCCGGTTCTTCGCGCCGGAGTCTTTCTCGGAGATTCTGGTGCCGATGGGGCCGTTCAGCTTTACGGCACTGGGCCGGTTCCGCACGATGGACATGACGGAATCCCTTGAGGCGATCCCGTCGATCTCGCTGATTTTGGAGCCGGCGCATTTGGGGGCAACCCCATTGGTCCACTCGGGCTGGGTCGATTTTTCACGACTGGAGCGGGCTGACTATGACGGACGCAATCAGGCCTCTGCGACTCGCTGGGAGGGTGCCTATCGCTGGAGTTACACGCTGCCCACCTCGAGCTGGTTGACGATCACCCCGGTTACGGGTGTTCGGGAGAGAGTTTATCAAGATGTAAGGGAATCCGGAGAGGATGGAAGCTCGACCCTCTTTGAGATCGGGTTTGACGCAGGGGCGGACTTTCACCGGGAGTGGCCGGTACGGAGCGAGATTTGGAACATCGACGGGTTAATCCATCAGAGTCGCCCCCTCCTGGGCTATCGTTGGATGCCGCAGTCCGGGATGGACGAGGGAGCGATTCCGCGCATCCATCCAAATGTCTATGCCAGTGGGGTGAATCCGCTGGGATTTGCGGGCCTCGCATACCGCTCGGAAAACGGTCCCGAGCAGGTCTTGCGGCTTGGTTGGGAGAATCGGTTTCTGGCCGGAGCTTACGGAGATTCGTCGGCCCTCCGCCATCTGGGTTCCGTCTCAGTCTATCAGGATATCCTCGAGCAGCGCCCGGGGATTCGCGGAGGACTGCCAAGCAACACCATGCTGGCCGTCTCGGCGGAACCGGCTCCGTGGGTGGAACTGGAACTCTTTTCTCGAGTGGCGACGGAATCGATGACCTTGATCGAACTGGTCCCGGGACTGAGTCTGCGCGATGGAGACCGGTGGGAAAGTTCCTGGTACTTCCAATCCCTGCAACACCAGGTGAATCAGCTCCTGTGGGAGGCGGAAGTGGCACTCGACCGCAATAATTCGATTCTCTTTGAGATGCGCTACAACGGCCAGAACCAGCAGATCACCAAGCAGGCGTACGGATGGCGGCATCGCCTGGGCAACGCATGGCTGCTCGATGCGACCATGATTTTCCGCCGCGGAGACGAGCGCGAGGGCAACTTTCAGGTCAACTTCGGCTTGACCAGCCTGCTGTTTTGAATCCGGCTTATTCGTAGCGGAGGGCTTCGATCGGGTCGAGTCTGGCCGCCTTGAGGGCCGGGTAAAGGCCGGAGCAAACCCCGACGATCGCGCTGAAGAGGAAGCCGAAGGCCATCGGAGCCACCGGAAACAGACGTATATTCTCGCCGCCCGGGACGATCCCGGAAAGCGCGCTCAGGAAACCGGAACTCACGGCGACACCAATGATCCCCCCGATGACGCTGATCAGGGTGGACTCCACGAGAAACTGGAGGAAAATATCCCCGGAACGGGCGCCAACGGCCTTGCGCACGCCGATTTCACGGATTCGCTCCGAGACGACAGCCAGCATCACGTTCATGATCCCGATCCCGCCAACCAGGAGCGAGATGGCCGCCACTCCCCCGAGTGAGTAGGTGAACGAGCGTTCCAGTTTCTCAAACTCCGCCAGCCGGTCCTCGCTGGTGCGAATCTCTAAATCCTCGATCCCGTTATGGGCGGCCAGAAGGGTGTTCCTCAGTTGAGGGACGAGGTCATCCAAATCGCGATAATCGCCGACCTTGACGAGGATCTGCCGGACCTCCCGAGAACCCTCGTAGCGCTGGGCGAGTGTGCGCGCGGGGATGAACATGACGTGGTTCTTCCACCGCAGGGCGTTTCTGCCCCCCTGGTCGTAGTAGTACTCTTTGAGGACGCCGACCACTGTAAGGGTCTTCCCCCGGGCGAGGATCGTTGTCCCGACGGGGTCCTCATCCGGTTCGTAAATTCGGTCTTTGACCACAGACCCGATGACCGTGACCATGCTGGCGGATTCATTGTCCAGATCGCCCAGGAAGCGACCTGCCTCGATCTCGTGTTTCTCGATGTATTCGATACCCGGAGTCACGCCGGTGAGGCGCATCCCGGTCCAGTTCCCCTCGTGGCCGATCCCCATCCAGCCCGTGTGGGTTTCGGGGCTGACGTATTCGGCAAGAGGCACGGCGGCGCGGATCGTCTCGGCGTCGTCGAGGGTCAGCCCCGGTGAGAGATGGGCCATGTGCTGCTGGCTCTCCGGTGGATCAGTTGGGCGGATCGTGACCTTCTCGATTCCGCCGGTCTCCTCGAAGAAAACAGTAAAGTTTTTCACCATGCCCTCGACGACGCCGATCATGGCCACGAGGGAAGCGACCCCGAGGATGATGCCGGTCATGGAGAGGAGACTCCGGAACTTGTGATTCCAAATCTCCTGAATACCCTGCTTGATGGTGGCTCCGAGAATCATTGCTGGACTACCTCCTCGGTCACTCGTCCGTCGAGCACGCGGATGACTTTTCGGGTGCGGAGGGCAATCGACTCGTCGTGGGTGACGAGCAGGATCGTGTTGCCCTCAGCTGAGAGTTCGTCGAAGAGGGCGAGGATATTGGCGGCGTTACGGCTGTCGAGATTCCCGGTCGGCTCGTCGGCGAGGATGACTTTGGGCCGGTTCACCAGGGCGCGGGCGATGGCGACCCGCTGCCGTTCACCGCCGGAGAGTTGGGCCGGTCTGTGCCCGGAACGGTGACCGAGACCGACCCGCTCCAGAGTCGCCAGGGCGTGCTCCCTAAACTCCCTCGGAGAGCGGCGGGCATAGCCGACAGGGAGAAGAACATTGCCCAGAACACTAAGCCGGGAAAGGAGATTGAACGACTGAAAGACGAAGCCAATCTCAGTCGCACGGAGACGCGCCTGCTCGTTGCGACTGATGCCACTGACTGGCCTGCCCCCGAGATGGATCTCGCCGGATGACGGCTGGTCCATGAACCCGATAATATGCATGAGGGTGCTCTTGCCGGAGCCCGAGGGTCCGAGGATGGCGGAGTAGTCCCCTCGGCAAATCGTGAGATCGACGCCATCAAGGGCACGCACGTATCCTTCGCCCATGCGGTACTCCTTGCGCACTTCGGAGAGGCGCAGCAGTTCCTCGGAATCTTTCGGAGAGTGATCCGTCATTTTTTTGGGCGTCAGGACCCTCCGTTTGGGTTCTTCGTAAACCGCTCCATTCCGGAGGGTCGGGTGAGGGAGATCTGGTCTCCCACCTGGGCACCGGAGACGATTTCGATGTACTGATTGTCGGACAGGCCGGTCTCAACAGGCTGCATCGTTTTCGTCCCGTCCTCGCCGACCATGATCAGGGTGCTCTCGCCATCGATGTCGAAAACAGCCGAAATCAGGACTGCTGGCACATCAATGGCTTCCGCTACCGGAAACAAAAGGTCCGCACTAATGCCGACTCGGAGGCGCTCGTCGGTAGCCGGGAAGGAGACTTCCACCGGGAAGACCCGGCGTCCGCCCTCGGATTGGCCGAACCGGGAGACACTGGTAATCGTTCCTTCGACAGCGAGATCGGGAATCGAGTCGAACTCAATCTGCACCTCATCTCCTGCTTCGATCTGGTTCACGTCAACTTCGTTGATAGAGGCCCGCACCACCAATTCGCTCATGTCATTCACGTTCATGAGGATGGTACCCTGATTGACCGATGTAGCACCGACGATGACCTGACCCTCATTGATATCGAGATCCGAGACGATTCCGCCCTGGGGGGCGAGGATCGTCGCCTTGTCCAGGTTGTCACGAGCCGTCTCGACCCGGGTCTTGCGAACCTCCATTTCCAGGAGGGCCAGCTCATAGGCGGTCTCGGCGTCCTCCAGTTCACTCGTTCGGGCAAACTCCCGCTCACTCAAGATGCCCAGGCGGCGGAACGTTCGCTCGGCCTGCTGCAATCGCAACTGGTAGGCCTGAAGATTGCGCTCGGCCTCGGAAAGCTCGTTTCGCAACGTATTGCGGTCCAGTTCAACCAGAATCTGGCCCCGATCAACGTGGTCTCCCTCCTCGACGAGGATCGAATCGATCCGGCCACTGATCTCCGAGCGGACCTCGGTTGCGACCCTGGGTTCCACAACGCCATTGGCTTCGATGTTTTCGCGGATCGTTCGGCTGACGACCTCCAATGTCTTTTCGTCCTTGCCTTTCGACTCTTCCGAGGAGGATTTCCACGCGCTCCAGGCGAACCATCCGGCTCCTCCCAGAACGACCAGAATGGCCAGAAAAATGAATGCTTTCTTCATGATTGTGAGTCCTCTTCTACTTGCGGGTTCGAGGAGATCTTTCTTCCGATGAGTCGCTCGGGATCAAAGCCGTTCCGCTCGAAAATACTTCCGTCAAGCTGGCCGAGCTTGGTGTGGGCGAGGAGGGTGGCCAGAGTGGCATTTACCTTGCGCAGGCGGGCGTCATCAAGCTGGCGGGCCGCATCAAGGACATCATTGATGTCGGCCAGCCCACGCTCCCGACGAGCTTCCTCGGCGAGAAGAACCTCTTCGCGAAGGAGAACGGTCGCCCGGGCGGTTTCTAGCTGAGCCCGTCCGCTTTCCAACTGGCGCCAGGCGTTGCGAACCTCTCGGCGAACTTCCGCCTCGGCCTCCGAAATCCGAATTTCGGTCTGGCGCAATCGGAGAACGCTCTGTCTTTGGCGGGCCTTTTGTTCCTCAAACCCCCAGGGAAAGGAAAGCTCCACTCCGGCCCGCCATTGGTATCCATCCCGATCCAAAGCGCGGCTGTAAGATTCCCCAAAATCCTCCTCGCGGCCCTGATAGTCTCCGCCCAGGACCAAGTCCAAATCGGGACGGGTTCTATTACTGGCCACGATTACGTCGTATCGGCGCTGATCCAATTCCTTCTCCAGTGCCCTGCGGACCGGGTCAAAGGCAAGTGCGCCGGCGAGCAGGGTCGTGATCGGATCGATCTCGGCAGGTGGGTCGGGAAGCGAGAAAGTCGGCAGCCGCCCCGACGAATCAGCCAAATCCTCTCCCAGAACGAACCGCAACCGGTCCTCGCGATCTGCCAGATCCCGCTCAAACCCAAGCCGGGACTCCATGCGGGTGGCAAGCTCGGCCTTGGCCTGGAGAATGTCGGACCGAGTGGCCAGACCCAGGTCAAACTCCTGCTGGGTCCGGTCGAGGATCGTCTGGGCGAGGTCGACACTGGATTGACTCAGCTCGAGCCGCCGCCTCGCCGCCGCCACTTCCCAGTAGGCATTGATAAGGGTGTCAAAAAAGCTGGCGAGTGCCTCCTCAAATTCGATTTCGCTCTGGAGGTAGCCCGATTCCGCACTTCTCAGGGGTGCCAGATTTACCCTGCTGCCAAAATCGCGGAGCAGCGGTTGCCGGATTTCAACCCCCAAATCGGATCGATAATCGGGATCGAGCAGAGCGTTGGCGGAGTTGGTCTCGAACCGGTTGAAACCAGTCCCGGCAGTCACCTCCGTGCCCGGGCTGAATCGCTTGGATATTCTCGCATCCGTCGTCATTCGCTTGTCCTCCGGCTGCGCCGCACCCTCGAGCGTGGAAGCCGCCTGGGCAGATTTCGACTCCGACCACGAGGCGGATGCGGAGACCTGCGGGTCAAACCTAGACTCGGCAATCACCGTTTCCTCCACCGCGATCTCAGGCTCGAGGACCCGCACCCGGAGGTTGAAATTCGCACGCAAACCAATCTCCAAGGCCTCTCTCAGTGGCAGCGCCTCCTCGCCCGGAGTCCCCTCCGCAGCAGAAGGATCGGGTTCCGATCCGTGAACAGAGCCGCAGGCAAGCAGGCTCGACAAAATGAAAATTCGAAATCTGGACATTAAAAGACAATCGGTAGCGTCTTTCATTTTCCCATGCAATGCGAATGGGAGAAATTCCGACGGAAAATTTCATTGCGCCCCCTCCCGACAACCCGAAGGGAGCGGATTTCAGGACACCCCTACGCTGCCCTCATCCCGGGAAGCCCGAATGTTTCTGCCGGAACCCGCGTAGCGTGAAGCGAACCTCCTCCAAAGCACGACTTCGCACCAAACACTCGCGGAAGCGTCGCGCTACAAATAGCCGAAACCGCTCGCAGAAATGCTTCACTTTTCCTTATTGGATTTTTATTAACTTTCCTATCGTCGAGAATTTAAAGATTTTGGTGGGTATCCTAAAAATGTCTCTTGCCCGATTGCAGACATTGGCCAATCCTCCTTTGAGAAAGGATGGCCGATGAAATGGTATTTTTTTAAGGATCAGAAGTGCAAGGGTCCCGTCGATGAGTCCATCCTGAAAGATTGGTTGAAAAAGGGAGAGATCGAAAAGACGACGCCCGTTCGGACGGATGCGATGAAGAACTGGATTCCTCTTTCCGAAGCACTGGCATTATTCGGCACAATGCCGGACCCGCCCAAGACCGATCCGCAGATCCGTGAAACGACCGGATATGCGCTCAGCCCCAGCGACCTTTCCGGCGGACCGGATACGGACCTGCAGTCCCTCCTTTTCGGCTTCCTCCGCGGGATCTTTGTCGCCCTGATCGGTGGATGGGTCTGGGCGCAGGTAACGCTGGCTTCGGAAATGCAGTTCGGCTTCATCGCCATTTTCGTAGGGCTGCTCGCCGGACTCGGAGTCCGGTTTTTCGGCGACCCGGAATCTTTGCTGCTGGCCCTGGTTGCCGCCGTGTGCGGCTTCACGGGAATCCTCTTCGGAAACTTCCTGTCCATCGTGGGCCTGTTGGCCGAGGAACTGGACCTTTCCATGATCCAGGTTTGGAACGATTTCGGATTCGACGGACTCTACAAACTCCTCGGCACTTATACCACACCCATCGACTTCGCCTTTTATGCGGTCGGAACGATTGCGGCCTTTCAAGCCGCACGAACCAAAAGCTGGCTGAAAAAAGCCTGAACGAAAGATGACATCGGGTAAGGGCAAAAAAAACCGTGTACAGTGGCTAAGGACCACAGAACTCTTATTTGCCCTCCCACTCTATCCGAACAGTTTCTTCCGAATCCCCTTCGCCACTGCGAGTCCCTTCCAGTCGCCCCCTTCCATCGGATGCGCCTTCGGTTCCCGCTTCCCGGGCGGGTCCTTTGCCAATTGCTCCTTTACGAAGCTCTCCGATCCCAGAATCATCCCGTCCACAAAGTACAACACCTTGCCCCGCAGCAAGACGGCCAAGGGAAGCTTCCCCTTCGCCTTCAGCACCTGCGATGCCTCCTCGCGCGAGATCGACATCTTCCCGTCCTTCTCCTCCACGCCCACGCCAAACAAAGTCTGCCGATAACCGCTCAAACTCCGGTCCAGCACCGCGATGCCCTTCTGGGCCAGCTGCCCGCCGCCCACCGCCTCCCCGTATCCGCAAAAGCGATAGTCCTTCGGGTCTGTCACCAGGCCCGCACGCACCGCATTCAGGTCGATATAGGCCGCCACCATCCGCAGCGCCCACGACTCCCCCTCTACCAGCAAACTCTTGAACCGCGCCGACCACAGCGGACCGAAGCGCTCATGCGTCCGGTTGAACCAGAGCGAATAGCGCAGTTTCAACGTCTTCATAAACTCCGAGACATCGTGCATCCGCGACAGCAGTTCCTCCCGCAACTGCCGCCCCTCTCCGAGGTTCGCCTTCAAGTGCTGCTCCAGCACCTCCCACTTCATCGGCTGCCAGGGAGTGGGCTGTGGATACAGCAGCCGATACCGCCGCACCAGCTCCTCATCCGAGACCTCCTTCGCCTTCTCCGGCACCTCCACCAAAAGGTGAAAATGGTTATTCATCACCGCATAGGTGATCACCCGCACCCCGGAAAACTCGGCCACCTTCCAGATCATCTTCCGGAAAACCTCCTTCTCCACATCCCCAAACAAAACCTCCCCGTTCACCGTCCGGCTCATCAGGTGGTAGTAACTCAGGTTGTCCGATACCTTCTTTCGTTTTTTAGCCATGCCATTAGCTGATCCCAAAAAATAGAGTTGCTGTCAACTCCGATTAGGACGGTCCTAATAAATTTTTTTTGATGAATTTTCCGCAGACTCCGTTAGAGGTTGGATTGGGATTCTATTGGGAAGACCAGCTTTGGAGGACTTTCAGGTAGTTTGCGCGCTCGATTGCCTCGGGATTTGGTGTATTGCGGTAGCTCATGCTGCCCCTGGCATCGGCGATGGAGGAGTATTCGAACTCATCGAGCCAGAGTTTCATTTTTTCGAGTACAATGGCGAGATGGGCTGGACCTTTGAGCAGGAGGGAGCTGACCATTTGAACGGTGTCGGCACCGGCCATGATCGCTTTGATGGCGTCGTCGGAAGAATGCACTCCTCCCGAGCAAGAGAGGTCGAGTGCAAATCGGTCGCGAAGAATGGCCAGCCAGCGCAAGCGCAGGAGCAGTTCGTCGCTTGTGGACAATTTCAGGGCGGGAACCGTTTCGAGGTTCACGATGTCAATATCCGGTTGATAGAAGCGGTTGAAAAGGACGATGGCTTTTGCCCCTGCTTTCTCTAATCGGCGCACGAAATGAGGGAGCGAGGAGAAGTAAGGCGAGAGCTTTACAGCGACGGGTATGCAGACTTGCTGGCAGACACTCTGGACCGTTTCGGCCGCGTCCGTCTCAAGTTCCTCGGGCGAGGCCTCGGAGGTAGTTGGTTGAAAGTAAAGGTTTAGCTCGAGAGCATCGGCTCCGGCGGATTCGATATCGGCGGCGAAGCGGATCCATCCGCTGGGGGTTCGTCCATTCAGGGAACCGATGACTGGAACCGAAACGATTTCCTTGATTTCCCTGATTCGTTCGAGATAGGTATCCGGCCCGAGGGCGAAATCGAGTTCGCCGGGGAAATAGGAGGTAGCCTCGGCGAAGCTTTCCTCATGGCTATAGACATTGGCCTCCGCGCCTTCCTGGCTGTTGATAAATTGCTCCTCAAAGAGGGAGTGCATCACGATTGCGGCGGCTCCGGCGTCCTCGATTTGGCGGACTTTCGGGAGTTGGTCGACCAGGGGGGATGCACCGGCGATCAACGGATGCTTCAGTTCCAGGCCGAGGTAGGTGGTTTGCAGTTGGACAGACATGGCACGGAGGATCGGGATTACGGTTTTGGCTGGGAGTTCGCGAGGTGGGTGTAGTGCGCAAATCTTCGTGCGATATTGGCCTCAGCGGTTTCGTGAAGAGTTTTCGCTCGCTCGGGGGAGGTATTGAAGAGCATGCGGAACCGGACTTCGTTTTCGACGTAGTCTTTCAGGGCGATTCGCGGGGCACCTGAATCCATCTGCAGGGGGATCGCCCCTTCTGCTGGCCTGCGGGGATCGAAGCGGAAGAGGGGCCAGTAGCCCGACTGGACAGCTTTCTTCTGCTGGTCCATGCCGAAGCTCAGGTTATAGCCGTGACCGACGCAGTGGCTGTAGGCAATGATCAGCGAAGGGCCTTCGTAGGAGTCCGCCTCGGCGATGGCTTCGAGCGTCTGTTTATCTTTGGCCCCGAGGGCGACCGAGGCGACGTAGATGTGGCCATAGCTCATGGCGACGAGGGCAAGATCCTTTTTCCCGAGGCTCTTCCCCCCTGCGGCGAACTTGGCCACGGCACCCATGGGTGTCGACTTGGATGCCTGACCGCCGGTATTCGAGTAGACCTCGGTATCGAGAACCAGAACATTGACGTTTTTGCCACTGGCAAGGACGTGGTCCAGTCCTCCGAAGCCTATGTCGTAGGCCCAGCCGTCTCCTCCGACACACCAGACCGACTTCTTGACGAGAAAATCGGCGAACTCCCGCAGGGCGATTGCTCTTGGGTCGGTTGCGCCGACGAGTGCTTGCTTCAGGTCGACGACCCGGTGCCGCTGGGCGGCGATCTCGGCGTCGGTGTTCTGGGGTGCTGTCAGGATGTCGTGGATGCGTTTGTCGCCGAGGGTGCCACCGAGCAGGCCCAGGTACTCCCGGGCCATTTGGCTTTTCTTGTCGATCCCGAAGCGGATCCCGAATCCGAATTCGGCGTTGTCCTCGAAGAGCGAGTTGGCCCAGGCGGGGCCGCGTCCGTTCTGATCGACGGCGTAGGGGGTCGTCGGCAAGTTGCCCCCATAAATGGAGGAGCATCCGGTGGCGTTGGCGATGACGAGTCGATCCCCCATCATCTGGGTCAGCAGTTTGATATACGGAGTTTCGCCGCAGCCGGCACAGGCACCGGAGTATTCGAAGAGCGGACGGCGCAACTGGCTCGACTTGACATCGAGCTTCAGGGCGGAGGCGTCGATCTCAGGGAGTTCGAGAAATTCCGCATAGTTTCGCCGTTCTCGTTCAATAACATCCTCGAGCGGAGTCATATTGATGGCCTTGCGACTGGGATTCTTGCGGTCTTTCGCGGGGCAGACGGTTACGCAAAGGTTGCAGCCGGTGCAATCTTCGGGAGCTGTCTGGATGGTGAAGAGAAAATCCTCGACCTCCTTCGACTTGTATTGGATGGATCGGAAGTCTTCGTTCAGGTCACCGGCGCAGTCTTCCGGGTAGGCCTTGGCGCGGATTGCCGCGTGCGGGCAGACCAGGGCGCATTTGCCGCACTGGATGCAAAGGTCGGGTTCCCAAACCGGGATGGCCTGCGCGATTCCGCGTTTCTCCCACTTGCTCGTGGCGGTGGGCCAGACCCCATCGGGGGGGAAGGCGGAGACGGGGAGCAAGTCACCTTTCCCGGCGAGCATGACTCCGGTCACCCGCCTGACGAAATCGGGTGCCTCATCGGGAACGGGAGGGATCATCCGGCGGGTGGAGGTGGCCTCGCCGATCGGGATTCTCACCTCGTGGAGGTTGGCGAGGGACTGGTCGACGGCGGCAAAGTTCTTGTCGACGATCGCGCGGCCCTTCTTGCCGTAAGTTTTCTCAATGGCGTTCTTGATCTTACGGATTGCTTCATCGCGTGGCAGGATGCCGGAAATGGCGAAGAAGCAGGTCTGCATGACCGTGTTAATGCGGTTCCCCATATTGGCCTCACGGGCCACTTTGTAGGCATCAATGACGTAGAACTTCAGCTCTTTTTCGAGAAGGGTTTGCTGGACTTCGCACGGCAGGCGCTCCCAGATCGCCTCTGGTCCGTGGGGAGAGTTGAGGAGGAAGACAGCTCCTTTGCCAGCGTGGGAAAGGACGTCGAATCGATCGATGAAGGAGAACTGGTGGCAGCCGACGAAGCCTGCGTTTGAGATCAGGTAGGGAGCGCGAATCGGTTGGGGACCAAAGCGCAGGTGGGAGACGGTCATCGCCCCGGACTTCTTGCTGTCGTAAACGAAATAGGCCTGAGCGTAGTCATCTGTTTCGGAGCCGATGATCTTGATTGAGTTCTTGTTCGCCCCGACGGTCCCGTCCGAACCCAACCCGACGAAAACCGCTCCAAAGGAGTCCTCCGGCTCGATGTCCAGCGACTCGCCCACCTGGAGCGAGAGATGAGTCACGTCGTCCTCAATCCCCACCGTAAACCTCGCTTTGGGCTGGTCGGAAGCGAGGTTGTCGTAAACGGCCTTGACCATGGCCGGCGTAAACTCTTTTGAGCCGAGTCCGTATCTTCCTCCGATCACAATGGGATCTGGAGCGGTAAATCCGGTAAGTCGGCTCCTCCCCTCGGCGAGCGCGGAGAGGACATCCTGATAAAGGGGTTCGCCGATCGCGCCGGGTTCCTTGGTCCGGTCGAGCACGGCGATGCGCTGGACCGTGGAGGGAAGGGCCTGCAGAAAGCGTTCGACGGAAAAGGGACGGAAAAGGCGGACTTTCAGAACGCCGGTTTTGCGGCCTTGGCGGTTCAGCCAAAGCGAGGTTTCCTCGGCGGTCTCGGCACCCGAGCCCATCATGATGATAACATCTTCGGCATCGTCCGTGCCGGTGTAGTCGAAAAGCCTATACGCTCTTCCGGTGATGCGATGGAAGGATTCCATGGCATCCTCGACGATGCCGGGCAGTTTGTCATAGAAAGGATTGGCGGCCTCGCGGGCCTGAAAAAAGACGTCTGGGTTCTGAGCGGTTCCGCGGAGGATCGGGGCATCCGGGGTGAGTCCGCGCCGACGGAACTCCTGAATCTTTGCCAGCGGAATCAGCTCGCGCAACTCGGGGTCTGTTAGCTTTTTGTAGGTATTGATCTCGTGGGAGGTGCGAAACCCGTCGAAGAAATGCAAAAAAGGAATTCGCGAGGTGAGAGTTGCGGCGTGGGAGATCGCGGCCAGATCCTGGGCCTCCTGGACGGAATTGGAGGCCAGCAGTGCAAATCCGGTCTGGCGGCAGGCCATCACGTCGGAGTGATCGCCGAAGATTGAGAGGGCGTGCGTGGCCAGACTGCGGGCAGTAACATGCAGGCAGAACGGGATCAGCTCCCCCGCGATCTTGTACAGGTTTGGGATCATCAGGAGCAGTCCCTGCGAGGCCGTGAAAGTCGTGGAGAGCGTTCCGGCGAGCAGGCTCCCGTGAATGGCTCCGGCAACGCCCGCCTCGGACTGAAGCTGGCTGACTTCGGGCACGGTTTGCCATAAATTCGGGATCCCCTGGGTCGACCACTCGTCGCAGTGTTCGGCCATGGGGCTGGAGGGCGTGATTGGGTAAATTGCGATGGTTTCGCTCAAGCGATAGGCGACGGATGCGACGGCCTCGTTGGCGTCCTGGATCGAGTAGGAGGGGTTTTTCATTGGATGGCTATTAGTAGAACGAAATTATCGAATGATGCAATCAAGAATTTCTTATGAAGAGGCGAAAAACGTTGCCGCTCGCGAGGTCTTGCCTTTGCGGAAAGAAGGATCCTTACTCTTCTCAATGGCGGACTCTGTCCCTCTTCAACCGTGGCCTCCCGGCAATGGCGGGCGGATCCATTTTTCGCAAATCGCAGTAGGCCTTGTTGCAGGTCGGCTTCTACCATAAAAATGACGAAGAAAGAAAGAGCTGGGCGGATTCAGGCCCGTTTGGACGAATGGTTTCCAGAGACTCCGATTCCCCTGGAGCATTCCGATCCGTATACTCTCCTGGTGGCGGTGCTCCTCTCCGCTCAATGCACGGACAAGCGGGTCAACCTGGTGACACCGGAGTTGTTTGCCCGCGCTTGCACCCCCGAGGAGATGCGGCGACTGGGGGAAGAGACCATCCGGGAAATTATCCGCCCCTGCGGGCTGGCACCCGCCAAAGCCAAGGCGATTGCAGAGCTTTCGAGGATTTTGGTTGAGTGCCATGGAGGAGCAGTCCCGCAAACTCTCGAGGAGCTGGAGGCTCTTCCCGGTGTGGGCCACAAGACCGCCTCGGTGGTGATGGTTCAGGCTTTTGGCGAGCCGGCGTTTCCCGTCGATACGCACATCCACCGCTTGGCCCGGGTGTGGAAGCTGAGTTCGGGTAAAAACGTGGTGCAAACCGAGCGTGATCTCAAAAAACTCTTCCCGGTTGAATCCTGGGGGAAGGTTCACCTGCAAATGATCTTTTACGGACGCGAAAAATGCCCGGCGCGAAGGTGCGATGGCATGAACTGCGAGCTCTGCCAGGAGCTTTTTGCCCCGCCCCGGAATTTCGGCTGCGGATCGTGACTCTGCCCGAGGGCGATTACTCCTCCGGCTTGGTCTTCTTCAGGCCGACGACGCCGTCGTCGGCCTTCCACTCGCCCCGTTTGCGGAGGAGTTCGACCCGCTCAAAGCGGGAAAGGACGTTACGTTTCTTGAGGCTCGATGCGCCCCCTACTTGAAAACTGCGGTGCTGAGACATGGTTTTATGGCGAAAAAAGGGTGGATCGTGGCGATAATTGCCGGGAAATCAAGCTTCTTTTTCGGAGTCCTCGCGGCGGAGCTGATCGGTAAGGGTCACCCGGAACATTTGCGTCGCCAGCCAGAATACCCCGGTGAGGGGCAGCGCGGTGAATCCGGCAAAAAACCAAATCACAGCGGGTGTCTGCGCGGGCACGAAAGGCCTGAGCAGGTAGGTCATGACCACGAAGAAAAGGCCGGTCAATACCAGATCAAACAAGATGGTTTTGGGAGAGGTGAGTTTTTCCGTGGACATAAAGCGGTGCCGATCATTGAGCGGTTCGGCACTTTGGCAATCCCGAAACGCCTGATCGGGCGCAATTTTTTATGCGGGGGGTTCTGCAAGGTATAGGCAGCCGCTTGCCGCTTGCGAGCGAAGGAAAGCGGCTGTCGTTCGACAAGCTCAAGGTCATCTGAGAAGCCACTTCTACTTATCCTGCAAAAAATTTACCCCTCCTGATCACGGTATTTTTATTTAATGGCTGCATAGCCCTTGAAGCCTGATTTCAATGAAAAGTTTGCCCGAATGTTCGATTTTTGTCTTTATCATGGCACTGCTGGCCGGACGCAGCTCTTTGGCGGCTATCCACCCGAACCGCCAGTTTCTCACCACCACGCACCGCATGCGACTCGCCTCTCAATACTCTCCAGCATAAGAAATTCTCAGCCACTGTTCTGCTTTGCGGATGACAAAAAGTAAGATCGTTCGAAAGATACCGAACTCTCGTTGTCACCTTCATGGCCTTTCCCGGAAAACCCATCATTCGCATACCCATGTTTAGGACTGTCCTATAAATGCGGCTCTCAAATTCCCGGCTGTCACCGTCCGGCCAAACCGGTGATAGAAAGTGGGATTTCCCGCAAGTTTACGACTAATCGCCAGCATTCGCATGCCTTACGCAGCAAATGCCTCATTTGTATATTCTGTTTTAGGACCGTCCTATACTATGATCCAGTCGCAGCATGCGGATCTCGGTATTTTTATTTGAGCCGGTAATTTGAGATGAGTTGATAAGCGAAGGCGGGATTGCTTTGAGCGGTTTCGATGACTTGTTGCCAGGAAAGGTGGCTCAGTCGGGAGGCTTTGATGGCGAGCAGACAACATTGGAGTGTGGCGAGATTGGCATTGATGTTGTAGTCGCGGATGCGCGTGGGATCTTCGAACATCTGGCTGTCGTGGACCCAATGCTTGCGGATCTCGCATCCTGCCCAGTGTCCTCGTGGACATCGACTGCGGCGTAGCCGTCGGCGACTGGTGTGCCGCTCTTGTGTTCGCTCAGGCCGACCCCGAGCAGCCGGTCGCGCACCCACTTGGCGTGCTCGCGATAATAGTCGGTGCGGTGCTTGGAGAAGCCCTTGCTCGTTCCGCAAGGCTCCCATCCGGCGGCCTTGTAGCAGGTGCCGTGGAACTGCTCGATGTCCGAGAAGGTCTCCGCCAGCACCGGAGAGTAACCGTGGAGTTCTTCCCAATGGGCGGGAAGGTGACGGCAGGCTAGAGCCAGGGCCTTTGAGGCCAAGTTGGGCATGCGCTCCTTCCCCAAGACCAGAAATCGCCGGTTCATTACCACCAGTCCCTGCCTCTCGGCCCGTTGCTGGGCCGTCCATCCGGCCCATTTGTCCCGGTCCTCCAGCCGGTGCGCCGATGCTCCCCAGTCCAGCAGTGCCACCCACCGCCCTTGTGTTCGACCACTTGCAGTAAACACCTTCCCTCCGACAGAAAAAGATTTACACGCGGTTCTGAATTCGCTTTATTGACCGTTTTTCCGCAAAACAACCAGTAATTATTCCATCGAACATTTCCAAACTATGGGTAACCTTCGTAAAAAGCGCCGTCTTAAAATGAACCAGCACAAGCGCCGCAAGCGTCTCCGCGCCAACCGGCACAAGAAGCGGGTCATCTGAGTTCATCCTGATCCTTCGGGGTCTCTGCGATACTGTGCCTTGAGCACCTGCCATCGTAGGAGACGTTCCCTGATCGCTTTCTCCGCTCCCGCCGTTCCCGGGGAATAAAATTTTCTGGGGTCGATCATGTACTCCTGCCCACTAACGGCTTCCGGGTAATCATGGCTATACCGGTAGCCTTCACCGTGCCCCATTTCTTTGGAGACCTTCGTGTGCGAATCACGCAGCCAAAGAGGGACCGATTGAAGACCCTTGTGGCGGATCTCCGCCTTCGCCGCCGCGATCCCCAAGCAGGCCGAGTTGCTCTTGGGTGCCGTGGCCAGAAAAACGGTGGCGTGGGCGAGGTTCAATTCGCACTCGGGCAGGCCGATTACCTCGCAAGCCTGATAGGCGGCCATGGCAAGGGGCAAGGCCCGGGAATCGGCCAATCCCACATCCTCTGAGGCCTGAATGACCAACCGCCGGGCGATAAACCGGGGGTCTTCGCCGCCCACCAGCATTTTTGCCAGCCAATAAAGAGCCGCGTCCGGATCTCCTCCCCGCATTGACTTGATGTAGGCGGAGATCGTGTCGTAGTGCTCATCCTCTCCCGCATCGTAACGGATTTGGCGCTCCTTGAGAAAGCGTTCCAGCTCGGGCAAACCCGCAGAGCTGCCCACTGGCTGGCCCAGGACCAGGGTTTCCAGTGAATTCAATCCCCGGCGGAGATCGCCGTCGGCTATCCGGCCCAGACCCCGCAAGACATCATCCGAGACCTCGACCCGCGCCGCCCGGAGCTGCGCATCCTTCTCCAGTGCCAGTCGGAGCACCTCCTCGACTTTCTCTGCCCCGATCGGTTGCAGCCGGAACAAATGACTGCGGCTCAGGAGGGCCGGGATGACATAAAAACCGGGATTGTACGTCGTGGCTCCGATCAACCTCACCCAGCCCTCCTCTACATCCGGCAGAAGGAGATCCTGCTGGGCTTTGTTGAAGCGGTGAAGCTCATCAATGAAGAGCACGGTTTTCCCCTCCCGATCGGAGCGGGCCGAGGCCAGATGCTGCCGCAGCTCCGCCACATTCGAGGAAACCGCGTTCACTCGGATCATCCGGCACTCGGTTTCCCGGGCGATGACTTCCGCCAGCGTCGTTTTCCCGCATCCCGGGGGACCGTAAAGCAGCAGACTCCCGAAGCGATTCTCCCGCACCAGCTGCGGAAGCAATGCATCCTCACCAAGCAAATGCTCCTGGCCCACCACCCCCTCCAGCCGAACCGGTCGCATCCGCGCCGCTAGTGGTTGATGCAGGGGTCGGGTCGGGGACCCCGCCTCGAAAAAATCACCCTGTCGACTCACACTCTTCTCCCTGAGCGAAAAAAAACGCGCGGTCAAACATCTTCGGATTAATTGAACATTGTCCCTGCACGGAAATGGGCCAATGCTGGCTTCATGGAAAACAAATTACAGCTTCTCGAGAGGCATGTTTATCTGCAATACCAGAGCACTCTCCAGCCTCTTGCGGATAGTTATCATTATGACCTTCCGCCGTTTCCCAAGGCCACAGATGGGAAACCCTCCGTCATTCTCCTCGGCAACCACTCCTCTGGCAAGAGCACCTTTATCAACTATCTGCTCGGCGATTCCCTCCAGAAGACGGGAGTCGCCCCGACCGACGACGGCTTCACGCTCATAACTGCCGGTGAGACGAATGAAGAGAGCCGTGGTCCCGGTGCAATTGAGCGCCGCGACTTCCCCTTTGTTGGCATGGACAAGCTCGGCCCCGGCTTTCTCTCCCGGCTCCGCGTCAAGGCCCGCACCTCCGACATACTTGAGCACGTCAACCTGATCGACAGCCCCGGGATGATCGACACGGCGGACACCTCGGCCGAGCGGGGCTACGACTTCATGGCCTCCGTTCGCTTCTTCGCTGACAATGCGGATCTGATCCTCTTCTTCTTCGACCCGGAAAAGCCGGGCACCACCAGCGAGACCCTTGCCGCCTATACCGAGTCTCTCGCAGGAATGGAGCACAAGGTTCTCATCGTGCTCAATAAGGTTGACACCTTCTCGAACATCCGTGATTTCGCCCGCGACTACGGCTCTCTATGCTGGAACCTGGCCCGTGTCGTGCGTACGAAGGACCTCCCTCACATCTTCACGATGTATGTGCCGACCCATTCTGCCAATCGCCCGGCTCATGCGATCGCCCTGGAAGATTTCGACACCGCCCGCGATGAGGTCGTCCATGAGATTGAAAATGCCCACGTGCGCCGCTCGGATAATCTTGTCGGGAACCTGAAAGAGCAGTCCCTCCGTCTGGAACTTTTCATCCGCGTATGTAGCTACCTTCGCCAGACCGACCTTCGCCACCGCTTCCAGCTCACTCTTCTCGCAGTCCTTTTCGCCCTCGGCACAGCGGCCTACACTTGGTTTGTCGAAACCGATCCGATCGCAATCGGTATTGGTGCTGCTCTTACGGTGGTCACGTGGTTCCTCGGACACTTCCTCATCAATAGAAGACGCCTCGCCCGCCGGAACGAACTCGACCTGATCTTCCACAAAATCTACCTCCGGGAACTCGCGATCTCCCAGCGCGACGACCTCACCGCCCGCTGGTACTTCCTCAAACCGCGCCTCAAGAACCTTCTCGAAAAACTGGGTGAATACTCGCTCCCCCGCAAGCCCCTTCGCCTTAACCGCAAATTTCACAAGCTGATAAATCTCCAGAAGTTCAAAACCTGAGGCAACGGCGAAGATGGCGTGCGCTCATCAAAAACATCTCCATGAACAAGCTTCTTCATGCGCTACGATTTTACGACTTTTCCTGATCGGATCGGGACCGGGAGCCTTAAATGGGACCGTTTTTCCGACCGCAACGTCTTGCCTCTGTGGGTGGCGGATATGGACTTCCGCTCCGCTCCCGAGATTGTATCAGCCCTTCACGAACGGGCCGGGCACGAGGTTTTTGGATACACCGTCCCCCACGAGGAACCGATTGAGGCAGTTCTTGGTTACCTGCGGGATCGTCACGGTTTGGAGGTCACCGAGGATTCTCTGGTCTGGCTTCCCGGGCTCGTACCCGCGCTCAACCTCGCCGCGCGTGCCTTTTGCCGCGAGGGGGGGGCGATCGTTACCTCGACTCCCGTGTATCCCCCTTTTCTCTCCGCGCCCCGAAACGCAAAAGTGGCACTGCGCACGATTCCGCTGATCCGAGAGGGCGATCGCTGGGCCATGGATTTCAAGCAGATCGAGGAGGCTCCAGGGGGCGGGGCGTTCTTTCTCTGCAATCCTCATAATCCGGTCGGGACCTGTTTCCGCGAAGACGACCTCCTGCACCTGCTGGAACTTTGCCGCCAGAAGAACTGGGTCCTCTGCTCCGATGAGATTCACTGCGACCTGATCCTCGACCCATCAGCCCGGCACATCCCCACCCTGAGATTGGCGGACCCCTCACGGGACCGGGTGCTTGCCCTCTACGCGCCCAGCAAGACGTACAACCTCCCGGGCCTAGCCTGCGCCTTCGCGGTGATTCCCGAACCCGCCTTGCGGGCGCAGTTCAAGCGCGAAATCCTGGGCATCATCACCGAAATCAATTGCTTCGGCTATGCGGGGTGTGCCGCCGCATACCTGCACGGCGAACCTTGGCGACAAGAACTCCTGGCGGTCCTACGGGCAAATCGAAACTGCGTCTATGAGTTCTTTTCCGACAAGACCCACTGGATCTCCCTCTACCCGATGGAGGCGACTTATCTCGCCTGGTTTGATTGCCGAAAGCTCCCTGTCAAGGATCCAGCAAAGTTCTTCGAGGACTTCGGAGTGGGATTGTCGGACGGTGCCCCCTTCGGAGCGCCGGGCTGGCTGCGTCTGAACTTCGGCTGTCCGAAGGACTTTCTGGAGAACGCTCTGAGACGGATGCAGGCCGCCTTCGATTCTCTCTCCTCGTGAGCCGCGTGCAAAATTCCGCAGAGACCCGGCCTGTCACTGTTTTCGCTCACCGCGCCGTTTGCGGGAGTCGCTCGTTTGCCGGAGCCAAAGCAAGACTGCACCTTTCCAGACTCATGGGGATCGGGGCCTTCGGGTCAGCCTGAGTTGCGCGGCACGCTCTAATCGACAAATTCTCCGTCCTGCATGGAGAGGACCACGTCGCACTGGTTCGCCAGGTTCTGGTTGTGGGTCACCATGAGCACCGCTTGCCCGTGCTCATGGCAGAGCTTGCGCAACAGGTCGAAGACCATGGTGGAGTTTCGCACATCCAGATTTCCTGTCGGCTCGTCCGCAAAAATCACTGCCGGGGCGTTTGCCAAGGCTCGGGCCACGGCCACCCGCTGCTGCTCCCCGCCCGAGAGTTGATTCGCCATACGATGGGCCTTATCCCCCAGCCCGACCTCATGGAGAAGGCCCTGCGCCCGCTCCCTCATCTCATCCTCTGAAAGTTGAGCACGCTTGCGCATGGGCAAGATGAGATTTTCCAGTGCGGTAAATTCCGCGAGGAGGAAGTGAAACTGGAAGACGAAGCCAATCGAGGAATTACGCACTTCCGTTCGCTCCTCGTCCGAGGCCTTTGCCATGTCCTTTTCCGCAATCCAGATATCTCCCTCGTCCTGGCGATCCAGCAAGCCGAGAAGATACATCAGCGTGCTTTTTCCACAGCCGGAGGGTCCCACTATCGAATACATCAAGCCAGGTTGAAGTTCCAGACCCACACCGCGCAGGACATGGACCCTCGTCTCACCCTTTCCCAGGTATTTGTGGATGTTGGTGCAACGCAGAACGGGCTGCTTTGATGCGTGCTCTTTGTTCTCCATTTGCATAGCCCTGTCGGTCTTACCCACTGGTCCCCCGGATAATGTCTCCCGGCTCCAGGCGTGACGCCCTCCGGGCCGGGATATAGGCGGCAACCATCACAATGATGGCGGCTATCAAGGAGGCCAGCGCGTAGTGGGTCCAGTCCCAATGTACCACAAAACTGTCCGTTGCAAAAATTCCCCGGATCCGAATCGGAAGTCGCGAGATGCCATAGGTGCAGGCTGCCGCCAGACCGCACCCTATGGAAATTCCCAAA
This sequence comes from uncultured Puniceicoccaceae bacterium, assembly GCA_964633135.1. Taxonomy (GTDB): domain Bacteria; phylum Verrucomicrobiota; class Verrucomicrobiia; order Opitutales; family Puniceicoccaceae; genus Puniceicoccus. Next base: position 43,581 of record CAZWFJ010000005.1, read on the forward strand.
ACCAATACCGTAAAACCCTGCCAGAGAAAAATCCGCCCTACATCCTTCCGGCGATAGCCCATCGAACGCAGGATCGCGATCTCTTTGGTTTTCTCCATGACGATCATGACCAGAGTGTTGAACATCCCCAGGCCTGAGATCAAAATGATGCTGGAAACCGTCAGTGCCGAGGAAACCCGCAGGGCACGAAATACCTGCAACCAGGTCTTTTCCCGCTCTTGCCAGCTCATCGATCCATGCCACACCACCCGCTCAATCCGTTCCGCGACTTCCGGTGCTCGCTCGTGGTCAAGCAGGGTCACTTGGATATAGGAGACTCCAAAGGGTTTCTTCAGCAGGGTGCGAGCCGCAGGAAGATGCATAAAGACCCGCTCCTTGTCGACCTGCTCGATTCCCGTCTCGTAAATCGCCGCTATCCGAAAGCGCATGTTCTCACCACTGGCATTCAACAAGACCGGATCGCCCACATCGAGCATCATCCGTCGCGCCAGCCTGGAACCAACCATGATCCCAAACGGGTTGTCGCGAAAACTGTCCAGGTCGCCGTAAAGAATCTGGGTTCCCAAATCCGAGACATTCAAAAAACGATCCAGGTCAATCCCGTACGGTTTGCAAAACATCTCGCGAAAATTACCCTTGATTTCAGCCGATCCCCGGAGGACCTCCGCCACCGAGACGACCTCCCGAAAGCGCTGCACGGCATCCATGATATCTTCGGGGTGCTCGACCCCCTCGACATAGTCCACCCCGTCTTCCATGGAGATTTGAAATCCTGTGCCCCCCTCCACTTCCATCGACCGCATGGTCTGCTGGATGCGGTCTTCAACCCGCAAGGCTCCGTTTACCCCCAGCATTGTCCGAATGAAAAACTGCTCAAAACCAGAGGTTTGGGCCTGGGTGACGATGAAGAACGCCACGCCAAAGACAATCCCGATCAGGCTCATCACCATCGAACGCTTTCTCGAAAGAAGAAAGCGAATCGCGATCAGAAAATTCGTTGAACCCCGAAACATCAGCCAATCTCCGCCAGATCAACCTTCCGCAGAAAGCGCGACCGAGACCTTATCCCCATCCCGAAAACGATCGATCTCATCGGAAATCACCAAGTCGCCCTCCTCGACGCCACTCAGAATCTCGGCCTGATTCAGCCCGAGGAAGCCGCTGCGAACCTGCCGCATTTCTACCTGCCCGTCATTCACCACATACACAAAGTTTCCAAACAATGCCCGGCGGGGAACGAGCAAGGTGTCTTCCCGGCGGTTTTTGATGATGCTGACTTCTCCCGTGAGTCCGGAGCGGAGAAACTCCTCGCCCTCCTCAAGTTCGAGGAATACGGTGTATTGCTGCGTATCCGGGTCGGCGTTCGGCAGAACCTTTTCCACCCGCGCCTGGAAGATCCGATCCCCAAAAGCAAGAAAGCGAATCCGGGCCGGATGCCCGATCTGGATGCCGGCGAAGTTCTCCTCGTTGACCTTTGCCTCGACCAGCAACTCGTCGCTGTACAGCGTGGCCAGGGACGTCCGCACCCCGACAAGCTCCCCAGGCCAGGCAAATATGCGGGTGATGATGCCAGAGACCGGAGCGATGACGGTCGTCTTTTCGAGCGTGCGCTGCCATTCCTTCAACTGAATCTCCATCTGGCGCAGCTGGTTCTCGTCGCTGATCCGCTGGTTCTCCTGCTTTTCCAACAAGAGCTGAAAAGCCTCCCGCTCGCGCTCAATTTCCAACTGGGACAAGTTGCCCTCCCGGAAGAGACGTTCCGAATTTTTCAGGTCCTGCTCAGCTCTTTGCAAAGAGATTCTTTCGTCCGCCCGCAACTCCATCCGCTGCTTGAAGGATTCATAGTTCGCCTTGAAGGATTCGTATTGCAGCCGCAAGTCAGTCGGATCGATTTCGAGCAGGACGTCTCCCTTCTCAACCCGTTTCCCCAACTCAAGGGAGCTGCTGAGAACACGCCCGCTGACTTCCGTCGTGAGTGTGAGGCTAAAGGCGGGATTTACGGTGAGACTCCCCGGCACCGCATCCAGGGCCACCCCTCTCGATACCTCGGCAACGGTCGCTTTGGGCTGCAAGCCCGTCATAAAGACCCAAAACAAGCCGCCGATGATCCCCAGCGGGAGGATGACTTTCAGAAAGATGCCGAAAAAAGAATTAAATTTTTTGCCCAATGGTTTCTCTTGTTTAGTGAAAATAGGAGACGAGCGGGATCGCAATCCCGTTCAAAGTTTCAAGAAAAATAAAGTGGTTCAGACTTCCGTTTCGCTGAACTGGAGGTAATCCACCGCACGATCGGCATTGATGATCACCAAATAATCCGCAATGGCCTGGAGCAACGATGCCCGAGCAACGTGGAGACTGTATTCATCCGAGTAGAACTCAGCCTGCGTGGTGCGGAATTCGTTCGCCGAAACCCGCCCCTCTCCATATTGCTGCTTCACCCGCGAGTAAATTCGGGAATCGAGCTCAAAACGACGCTCGACCAAGCGTTGCTTGCGAACCATGACCAAGAGGCGGTCCGTCATCCTCGTCCGCTCTTCATCCAGAATTTCTATATTCGTCCGGATTTGACTCTCCAAGCGACGCTTTTGGAGGAGATTGATCCGGCGATCCGCCTGGGTGGCGAAACCGTCAAAAATATTCCAGCTGACCGAGAGGCCGGCAAACCACCGAATCGTATCCACATCATTGGCCGTTGCCGTGTTGACCGGTGCCTGACTCACGCTGGCACTGAAACTTACGTTCGGTCGCTGGCGGGAGGCGATGATGGTGGAGTCGAGATTCACTTTCTCCATCGTATTTCGGTTGAGCTGGATGTTGAAGGTATCCTCGACCCAGGTCGGGTCAAACTCCTCCCCCCGAAGCTCCGCCTCCAGATCGTCCAGGTCGATCGGAGAAATACCCGTGGGCACCTCTGGATCTTCCCGTACCCCGCTGATTCTCTTGAAGGTCGCCAAGGTCTGATCCCGCTCGTCCTCCAATTCCTCAATCTCAATCAGCGAATTGTCAAGCTGAATGATGTAGGAGAGATACTCTTCTTCCGATAGCCGGCCCGCACGGTAATCGGATTCGCGCCGGGCTAGGCTCGTTTCCAGGTTAGCCCGGCGAAGCCGTAGATTTCGCAACCGCATTTCGTTGAGGATCAGCTCCAGATACTGGTCGCGAAGCCGCTGGACCGTTCCCTGAAATTGCTCTTTGGTCTCCAGCAAGCTGTTCTCGAAGTCAATCTCCCCCTGCTCGACTCCGGCCTCGACCGCACCCCAGAAAAAGAGGGGGCGATTCACCCCCACCGAGACCGACCCGGAGGCACTGCCATCGTCGTCCTCCCCTTGGCGCTGCACAAATCGATACCCAAGATTCCCCCCAACGCCCACACTCGGATAATAACGCGAACGCGCAATCTTCAGGCGCTCTTGCGCAACCTCGCGGTCAATTCCCACCCGCACTAGTTCAGGTGCCTGCCTGCCCGCTTTTTCCAAAATCTGGCGTAGCCCCGGATAGTAGTCTTCCGGCAGAGGAAGATCGGTCATCTCCAAGGTGCTCCCTTCCGGAACTGCGACTCCGCCATCCTGTGCCAGTAGCAAACCTAGGGGCGACGCGAGGAATGAAAAGGTAAGAAGACCGAGGAAGCGTTTTGAAGCCGTCATGAGAAAAGAAAAAAGACCGTCGCTCGAAAGGCTTCAACCAAAATAAATGGATATTTCAAACCGGAATACCTGGAAATGGCAGCCGACTACGCATCGCTCCATCCCTCAAATGCCGGTGCCGATCCGTTCGCGCTGGTATTTCTTGCGGCTGATCTCGTCGCACCACTCCCGGTTCTCCAAATACCAGAGAATCGTCTTGCGAATCCCCGTCTCAAAAGTCTCGGACGGAGTCCATCCAAGTTCGCTCTCGATCTTCGATGCGTCAATCGCATAGCGGCGATCGTGCCCCGGGCGGTCTGTCACAAACTTCTTGAGTTCAAGATACGATTTCCCGCATTCCCGGGGTCGGGCCTCGTCTAAAATCCCGCAAATTTGATCGACAATCTCTATGTTGGGACGCTCGCACTTTCCACCGATGTTATACGTTTCTCCCAATCGGCCCCGGCGCAAAACCTCCAGGATCGCCGAGCAATGATCTTCGACATACAGCCAATCACGCACATTCATCCCGTCCCCGTAGATGGGCAAGTCCTTCCCTTCCAATGCATTCAAGATCATCAGTGGGATCAGTTTCTCCGGGAACTGGTACGGGCCGTAGTTGTTTGAGCAGTTGGTCGTTACCACCGGTAGCCCAAAGGTGTGATGATAGGCACGCACAATGTGATCACTCGCCGCCTTGGAGGCAGAATAGGGACTGTTCGGACGGTGGGGGTTCTCCTCCGAAAAAGCCGGATCCTCCGGCAGCAATGATCCATACACTTCGTCCGTCGAGACATGCAGAAAACGAAAGTTCCGGCCCTCCTCCGGCGAAAGCCCCTTCCAGTAGTTCCGAACCGCCTGCAGAAGTCGCAGTGTCCCGGTTACATTGGTCTCGAAAAATGGCTCCGGTGTGTCGATGGATCGATCTACATGGGACTCAGCCGCAAAATTTACCACCGCCGATATTGAGTACTCTCCGAGCAGTCGTCCCACGCCCGCTTCATCCCCAATGCTGCCTTCCACCAGAAGGTAGCGGGGGTTCCGCTCGAAATCTACCAAATTCGACGGATTTCCCGCATACGTGAGGACATCCAGATTAACCACATCTCCCTCGAAATCACTTTTTTCCAAAAGATGTCGAACGAAATTAGACCCGATGAACCCACACCCTCCGGTGACCAGTATCACTTGTTTACTCATGAAACTGCGATGAAATGTCCCATCGCCCGAAAAAAGCAAGTCTTCTCCGCCCTCCCTCTCAAGAAAATCCCCGAGCCAGTCCCGGTCCTCCGACCCCTCCCCATCCAGAAATAAGCCCACTTCACAAAGTAATTAGATTTTTTAGAAACGTCCTATTACAGAGTTGACGGACTGGCGGATTTTGGAATGGAATGTGGGAATGGCTAAAAAACGAAAGAAGGTATCGGACCAGCTGAGTTACTTCCACCTGATGAGCCGGACGGTGAACGGGGAGGTTTTGTTTGGGGATGTGGAGAAGGAGGTTTTCCGGAAGATGATCTGGAAGGTGGCCGAGTTTTCCGGGGTGCGGGTGATCACCTATGCGGTGATGAATAACCATTTCCACCTTTTGGTGGAGGTGCCGGAGAAGGCGAAGGAGGTGTCGGATGAGGAGCTGGTGCGGCGGTATCGGCTGCTGTATCCACAGCCCACTCCCTGGCAGCCGATGAAGTGGGAGGTGCTGGAGCAGCACTTGAAGGCGAACCTCGGGGAGGGGCGGCAGTTGCGGGAGGAGCTGCTGTCGCGAA
>CAZWFJ010000006.1:0-44867 GCA_964633135.1 uncultured Puniceicoccaceae bacterium
TGGTTCTCTCGTCCGAACGCGCGCCCAATCTGGCCAGCCGCTGCCTGTCGATGGGTCTGAAGGCCCTGCCTGGGCAATGGGAACGGGCGCACGGCTTCCCGCCGCTTTTGGCGGAGACCTTCACCGACATCGAGTGCTTCGAAGGCACTTGCTACAAAGCCTCGAATTGGCTGCCGGTGGGCTTGACCAAGGGCTTCGAGCGCCACCGTGCTCTCTGAGTGGCTCGCCGAGCACGAGGGCGAGCTGCCCCGAGCCTTGGCCGTCGACGGCAAATACGTGCGCGATCAAGTGCTAACGCTCTGTTTTAGCGAACACGAAACCGGAGCCCCCTGCGCCTGCGCCATCGCCGACGAAAAGCCCCGCACCGAGGACAACAAGACCGACGGCGAGTTGACCGTCTCGAAGAAGCTCTGCTCGCAAACCAACCTCAACGGCGCGGTGCTCACCGGCGATGCCCTCTACGACAAAAACAGCTACATCCACGCCGCCGTCGAGGCAGGGGCCGATTATCTGGCCCAGTGCAAGGACGAGAGGCGCGCCGCCCACAAAACCGCCGAACGGCTCGCCGCCGGCGAGCCCCCCTTTTTGTCCGCACCGTTGACAAAGGCCACGGACGCCTCGAAGAGCGGGAAGTGAAAGTCTGGCCGGTCGAGCCGACCGAGGTCGAACTGCCCCACGCCCGCAGCCTCATAGTCGTCGACAAAACCGTTACCTTCTCCGACGGCGAAATCACCCGATCCAGGCACGTTTACGTCTCCAGTCTGCCTTGTCGAAAAGGCTGCCCCGAGCGCTTTGCCCGGCTCATCCGCGGCCACTGGGGCGGATGCGAAAATCGCAATCACTGGGTGCGCGACCACGTCTTCGGAGAAGACAAAACGCGCTCGAAGAACTGGCGCCTGAACGCCAATCTGGCCTTGCTCCGCATGGCCGCCTTGCGGGTTAGGACTGAACTGTTGCCAGATGTTCCATGGTTTCAAATCGCGGAGAAAGCCCAGCACAAACCCGCCTTCGTCTACCAACCGGTCGTCAATCACCGCTCCAAATGAATAAACCCTGGCGATTAGACACCATTCCCGCCACGCGGGAATCTTCCGCTTCCCTGCGCCCGAAGGCCAAATCGGACGATCCGGGAGGGCCTTTCCGCAAATCAGATGAGCGAGGCCGGGCTACGCCGCCTCTTGCCGAGACGAAACGTGATTCTGGTCGCTGCGGTAGAGGGATTGACTACCGCCTTTCCCCCTGAAGAAACCTGGGGCTGCTTCCAAGGTTTCACCAATTTATTGGCCGTGGATCGTTCATGGGGACTGGCCCCTCAATTAGCTCATCCTGCCAATACCATTGGCCCTCGCGCTCGTCCAGCAGACGGGTCTTGCTGCCGACCACTGGCTCCGCATTCACTTTCGGCAGCCACTTGCGATGTTCCTCGATCACCGAGCTATACTCGGGTTCGTCGGCCAGATTATCCCATTCGTTGGGATCTTGCACTAGATCGTAAAGCTCCTCAGACCCATCCCCGTAGCGGATGTAGCGATACCGCTCACTGCGGATCGCATGATTGCGCTCGCCCTGAGTCGTGATCGCGGGCTGATTGCGCGGGGCTCGGGGATCAAATAACAAAGGCACGAGGCTTTGCCCCTCAATCTCATCACGGGCAGGCAGGCTTGCGGCATCAATCAGCGTAGAGTGCAGATCCAGCAACTCGACAGGGCGCTTACATTTCTCACCGCTGGCAAAGCCCGGTCCGCTAATAATTAGCGGAACGCGGGTCGAGCGTTCCCAGAGGGTATTCTTTCCGGTGATATCCTTCTCGCCGAGGTGGTAACCGTGATCGGACCAAACGACGATGATGGTATTGTCCGCGCGCCCGGAATCCTCCAGCGCATTGAGCACCCGCCCGACCATGGCATCGGCAAAGCTCACGCTGGCCAGATACGCGCGCACCTTTGGCATCCACTCCTCGTGCTGTTTCACCCAGTCCAGGCGGGGCTCGGCCAGTTTCCATTGGGTATACCATGCGAAGTGGGGCACGTCATCGCGGTCGCCTTCGAGCACTGGAGGCAGCAGGTCGGGTGACTCCGGGTAGAGGTCGAACCACTCCTGCGGGGCAAAGAGCGGCAGATGCGGGTGGCGAATGCCCACGTTTAGAAACAGCGGTTTATCCTCTGGAGCGTTTTCCAGGTAATCAACCGCCCACTCCATCACATCGTAGTCAAAAACATCCTCGTTGCGCTCGGGCCATACCCCCCCAATCGACCAGCGGCACGCGAGTGAATGGTGTCGCAATGCGCTCGTTCGGCCAGTTAAACTTCCCATGCAGACCCCAGATTGAAAACTCCTGCCCATCTTCTCGGCGATCTTTGGGCGGGTAGGCGTCGTGGTAGACCTTGCCGGCGGTCACTACATTGTAGCCGTTCTGCATGAAATACTGCGGCAGGGTCACCCAGTCCGCATACTTGGGCACTGTGCGAAACCAGGGCTGAATGGCATAGATGCCTGTGGTTGACGGGCGAAGTCCCATCATCAGACTGGTGCGGGAGGGGTTGCAGATCGGCGCTTGACAGTGGGCGTTGGTAAAGGTGACACCTTTGCGGGCTAGGCGGTCGAGGTTGGGCGTATGCACCAGCGGATGCCCCTCCAAGGGTTCAACCCAATCGTTCAGGTCATCAATGGCTATGAACAGAACGTCGGGGCGTGACTCCCCACTGGCCTCTTGGGCGGGCAGGCCCAAGCAGATAAGCATTAAGGACAAGACAAAAAGGATAGCTTTCATATTGATGAGTAGGGGGGAGGGCCAAGGAATCAAAGGAGTTCAGTGACATTAGCGTTTTCGTTGGCAATGGTAGCCAGATGGCTTTTGGGGGACAGTGCCGGACTGCGTAGTGGTCTCGACCGTTCTGTTCTCTTTAAGGAGCGAGAGTCCATCGGTGTCCGTTACCTCCCAAGTCGGTCCAGCTACGGGTTGCTACTTCTTATACCAATTTCCTTCGCTGTCCTGAAGCCAAAGTCCCTCGGCGGCCTGCTTGGCGATTTGTGCGGCCCGCTGTTTACCCACTTGTTCTGCGGATTCATCCGACCGGGAGGCGATCAGTTGGTAAACTTCTTTGCGGTCGGCATTCTCCTCAGCGACAATCTTTTTCTGCTGGTCGCTCAAGCTGCCCCTGGGGGCCAGGTAGCCCTGATTGTTCTCACCCACCAGTCCCTCTTTCCACATTTCCTGAATAGCGGGAAGGCGGTCCGCGAACCGCTCCTTGAGTTCGTCCATCGTGCTGCCGGCGAGAGCGCTGACACCGAGAAAAAAGAGGAGAGAAAAGATCCGTAATGTCTTCATGATAACGGGATGTCCTTATTGTTATTGGGAGCGTTTTTTGCCGATGGTGCTGATGGGTTCGCTGGATCTCCGGATTCTGCGTTCTGGTCTGCGCCTTCCTTGAGCAAGGGGTTCTCTTTATCGAGTTCACCAAAGAAACTGTCCAACTCTTTCTCGACCCTCAAGTTTACATCGAGAGTGACGTGGATGGGCTGCACATTCGCATCGACGGTGTGGTGGGTGCTGAGACAACCAGCAGAGGGTAAGATCGCTGCGGTAAAGAAGAGTGCACCGATGAGGCGTTCGAAAAACATAGGTGAGACGATAGACAACTTAACGGTAGCAAAGCGAACCCAAAATTGATGGAGCGCCCCTGTTATCTCCCTTCCTTTGCCCCTACATCATCCGACCGGCTTGCAGAAGTAGGCGGATCGCTTCCTGAAGGTCTCCCCGGAGGGGAACGGTCAGAACGACCGGAATCTTCGTATCCTGCACCATGGAGAACCCCTCGAGATTGATCTCCCCCTCCCGGTCTTCCAAATCCTCTTGAAAAAGGGCAATCCGAAGCCGCGTCACGGTCAGATTCCGGGCAGCCAGCTCGACAAGAATCCCCGCGCTGTCCTTCCGGGTGAGTAGCTGGTCGATTCGCAGCTTCCCGGAAAGCGCCTCTACATCGAGGTCCGGATCACCGGTCATCCAGCCGTCGTTCTCATACCTCAAAGTGCCCTCGGTGCCGGGAACCATTTCCAACGTGCTGGGGAGAACGGTCAACTCGTCATTCTCCCATTTGGCCTGGAGTTTTCCCTGTAATTTCGCCTCGATCCCGCCCTCGAAGAAACGGAACCGTTCGTTGATTTCTGCGGCGGAGATTTCAGACAAATCGACGGTAACGTTGGCCGACGAGAACGGAACCAACTGCGTCTCCAGGTCTGCCTCTATTTTTCCCGAAAAAGCGTCAGCCTTTCCGGTCACAACGGCAGCGACTTCCTCTTCCCCGTTTCGGGTCAGAGAAACCTCCGCCGCAATCGCCTGGATGGAGATCTTCCAGAAATGGGCACTGCCCCCCGCCAGGGTGAGATGGAGATCCGATCCTTCCGCCGTCGGCTGGATCAAACCCTCTGTTGATTCAAATTCGAGCCAGTCGTCCTCTCTCTCGATTCGAACGAAATGGGCAGTCAACCCGCTGTCCGCCGAGAAAGAATCGAAGGGGATCTGACCTCGCAAGTCGGCCTTGAGCGAGTTCGCCGAGACTTTGAAATTGTTTTTTCCGTACGAAAGAAGTTCGCACTCCCACCGGAGTGCCCCCGAAGCCGCCGCCCCGCTCCAATCGGCTTCGAGAGTCGCTTCCAGCTTTCTCCAGCCCACGCGGAAATCCTCCGGAATCGCGATACCCCACCTCCGCACGGTGGGAAAGATCGCCTCCCAGTCGGGGTTCTCCGCCGACCGCCAACCAATCCGTCCTTCTCCGGTATCCACCCCAAAGCGGCTCTCGAGCGTCCAATCGCCCACGACGCTATCTGCGGCCAGGTGCAGTTCCCGCAGATACTCGCTGGTTACCTCTCCGTAAAATCGCGCCCACGGTTCCTGGCCCTTCGGGGGGAGAACAGACAGATTCTCCAGAGTGATTGCAAATTCGGGTAGAGAGGAGAGCGGCGACAGCAACACCTCTGCTCCCTCTGCCTCGGTGGATTCCTTCTTTTCCTTGGCTGCAGAACCCGAGCGGGGGAAACGCTCCGGAAGGGTCAGCCTCGCATCCATCAGTTTCAGATGGAGACCGTCGCCCCAAATACGCCAACCCGTAAGCGTCGCACTGCCGTCGGCCAGTAAGAAATCGATCCCGTCGACGCGTCCTGCCAATGCATTGATTGCCAGCGTATCAGGCGAACGGTATTGAAGCGATTGAACCTTCGGCTCCTCCACGCCAGTGGATCGAAGAGCGGCCGCAACCAGCGAGAGCCGGAAAATCCACAGGGCGAAGACCACCAGCGCGAGGAAGAGCATTCCGCCAAGCGCAATCCGAAAGCAACATTTCATAGGGCGCGGAAAAATCCGCAGAAGGAACGTTACTGCTGTCCCACCTTTAAGCGAACGAAAACATTCTCTTCGGCAGCGGGAACGTTCACGGTGATTTCATCCACTCCGTTGCCCAAATCGGTTATGCTGGCTTCGCCGGGGGCAAGGTCCGTCCAACTGCCGGGCGAGAGGTCCGGCGAGGTCTGCACGGTAAAGGTCAGGTCCTCGGCCTCCCGGTTGCGGCGGAACGAAAAGCTAACGGTCTCCCCTCCCGCATTCAGAATAACAGGTGTGGTGTAGCTGTGGGTCCCTGCCGCCGGATCGGTGAAGCCGAAGCCGTATTCGAGTAGATTCGTCAAGCCGTTGGCGTTGGGATCGGCGGTGGAGCTGCTATCCGCGCCGTTCCAAGTGATGCCGCCGCCATCGCGCCAGGAAACATAATCGTTGAGGCCGCTGAGGGAGATCCCCTCGGGCGGACCCGAAGATACTGCGAAATTGTCGAAGACCGCCGTCTGACCCTCGGCCTGCGTAATGAGGACGAAGCCCGGAGCGGTTGTTTCGTTGGCGAAAGCGAGAGACGGGTCGGTCGCAAGTGTGCCGTTGACCCAGAGCTTCCACAAACTGGTGACGTGATCCTGCCGCACGGTGTAGGTGTGCATTGTTTCGGTGTCGAGGCCGGGTTCCAAATCGAGCAGCACCCAGGACGCCCCGTCCCGTGCCCGGATGTCGCCGCTCTCCGTCAGGTAGAAGGCGACCTTGCTGTCCGGATGGACGGAGGGCGCATCGGCATCATCGGCGAAGGTGGCGAGAATGGCGTCGAACTGCTTCCAATCGGCGGGCTGCCAGACTGCGGGGAGGTGGAGGGTCAACCCAGCGGTCTCGCCGCTGCCCGTGACCAGTTCCAGGCCGTTGCTGGAGGACGCTCCGAGGGCTGCCTTGATCTCGCCAGTGGATCCACTGGTATCGAGCGACCACATGCCGGGATACCCGGCGAGAGGACCGGGACCGCGCTCGAAGTCGTCGAGGAAGTCGAGTACGATCCGATCCACACCGACGGGATCGCGCCCGAGACCGAGTTCGTCGCCGTCGTCCACGCCATCGCTGTCGCTGTCTGCCAAGTTCGGGTCGCTGCCCGCATTCTCCTCGGCAAAATTGTCCGCGCCGTCGGTATCGGGGTCACCGTTGGGGTCCTGGCCGAGAGCGCCGAAGTTATCGATTTCCCACTGGTCGAGGAGGCCGTTGCTGTCGATGTCGGAGGTGGCGGAGATAACATTGAGGGAAATCTCTGCGGAGTCGGTATCAGATTCGCTATCGGCGACTTCGACTGTGAAGGTGAAGCTGCCCGCAGAGGTTGGAGTGCCAGAGATCTCGCCTGTGGTGGCGTTGAGTGAGAGTCCAGCAGGCAGGCTTCCGGCGAGGAGTTGCCAACTGTAGGGAATTGCCCCTCCAACGGCTTCAAGGGTGTCGGAATAGGCTTGTTGAACATTGCCCAGGGTGGGGGAGGCGGCAAGTAAGGTCAGTCCGGGGGGCGGTAATGCACTGAGGTCGATATCCTGATAACCTATAACTGGATTTCCATCGGCAATGCCTACAACGCCGTAATAGTAATCTGGTCCGGTGAGATGATCCAGATAGGTCATGGTGATCGTACCATTGACCCAAATTTCCAACTGAGCATTCACCAGCATGGCGGGTTTAAATTCATCAGGTACATCGAGAAAAGTGACCACCAATCGCTGTTGCTCTGGAGTTTCGTCCACAAAGTATCGGATTTCACCGCCCGAGCTTGGTTGCAGAGAATCCCAATAAAGCGCGACTCGCGGAGCTAAATGGCTGGTATTGATGTTATACATGCTATACGCTGATCCATATCGATAAGGCTCATCAATCCCCAAGGTCACATATCCATCCGCACCAATATAGATTGTGGAATAAAGGTCTCCATAAAATGGAAGTTGTAATCCAGCTGGCAGGTCAATTCGGAAAGTTTCACCACTGGCCAGAATCGTCGAGGAACCATCACTGATAACCGTGCCGAGCGTCACGTCGGTAGGGAAGGCCGCAATATCAATGATAGCCCCTTGGTAGTCTCCCTCTCCGTCGGGTCGCCAGATCAGCTGCTTTCCATTGAGGTCGAACGGATCACTATTTTTGCTAAACTCCTGTGCATTTACAGGTTGGTAGTCATCGTTATAGACGTAAACATTGGTGTCCTGATAGGTTCCCTGTCGGGCATTTGCCAGAGCTGTGAGCGTTAGTTCGAAAAATTCGTCAATCTCGCTCTCAGTGTCCGCAAAATAATCGATGGCAACTGTTCTCACACCTGTCTCGCCATCCGCCCAGCTGAGTGTTTGCGCAGAGAAGCTGAAGTCGGTTGCTGGGTCGGCATTGGAATTGGAAGTATTGAGCCCAACTTCTACAGAAGCTGGGCCTACGCCGTTTCCGATACGCTCAACTTCAATCGTCACTTCTTCGGCGAACGCGTCTTCATCAGCACCATACCAGTCTTTAACGAAGGAGACACTATCCTCCAGGCCGTGTGCCTGCAGATCAAATTGAAAGGGACTGTCTACGGTTGGCGCAAGATCAAGTGAGAGGGTGGCGCCGTAGGTTTGGGCAGCCGCAGGGGTTACAGCAATCTCGAAAGTTGTGGAGGCACCCGGAGCCAAGGAAGCGCCTGGTGGGGTTGCAATGGAGAAGAGCGAAGCGTCAGCACCCGTTATGCTGAGGTTGATGGTATCGATGGTTACCGTTGCGGAGGTGTTGGTGATGTTGAAGGAGAGGATGCCTTCAGAGCCGGCATTGACTTGGGTCGCTGTGCCGTTGGAAACCAAGGGGGTTGATTCGCCGTTGGTGGGCTGATAGCCGACACTGGTTTCCAAGCTGTAGGTCGCGATATTGCCGTCGGCTTCCGCCCGGATGGAGAAGGATTGACTCGGGGTTGCATCCGTTGGGGAGACGGTAATGGTTGCGTTGGCAACCGTGGGGTTGGAGGCTCGGAAGGCAACTTTGAAGACAGTGGAGGTTCCGGCTGGCACGGTAGAAGCCGGCCTCTGTCGCAAAAAGAAGAGGTCGGCATTTGCACCGGAGAACTGAATGGCGTCCAGACCGAGCTCGAGTGGAGCAGTTCCATTATTGGTAATATGGAAGCTCTGCACCAACTCGCCCCCAGTGCCGAGACCCGTCAATCCAAAGTCTGTGCCATCGCTGCCGGAGGGCGTGGTATCTCCATCGGCTATATTTTGGTTGTTGCCTGCGAGTTGGAGAGTGGGCGTGCCAGGTGTCTCTCCTTCGCCGGTGATGGAGAAGCTGTAGGCGGGATTTTGAGGACAGTCGCTGTTGATGGTGAGCATCGCTGACTTTGCTCCGATAGAGGTTGGAGTCAATCGCAGCACCAAAAGGCTGGACTCCTGAGAATCCAGAATCGCACGCGGTTGCTTTTCTATGGTGAAATCGGATGAGCCGGAGAGCATTACAGTGGAGATGGCTATCGGGTCGTCTCCCAGGTTGTGAAGCATGAACTCACGAGTCTGGCTGCTACCAGTATTCACAGCGGCGAAATCGGTATTGTCAAAGCGGTTGGGCGTGGCGTCTCCGGCAGCAAGGTTAAGATTTCTCCCCCGGACGAGTAACTCTGCCGGAGCTTTCCCGTACCCGATTAGCTCCAAACGAATCTCGGGTTCATCGGGATCATTCGTTTCCAGGCTTTTCACCGAGCGGTGATGCCCCGTATGCGTAGCCGTGAAGCGCATGGTGAAATCACTGCTCCCACCAGGAGGGATGATTGAAGCGGGGGCTGTGATGATTTCAAAGTCGTCATTATCGCTACCTGTCCAATGATTTGAGAAAAAGGGCGTGGTTCCGGAAAGGGTGAGGGGCTCCGTGCCCAGGTTCCGAACCGTATAGGTGCGATCAATGAACTGCCCGACCGCGACGGATCCGAAATTCGCTTTCGTCCGCAGTCGGGAAGTCACCCCGGCCGCATCTCTAGGTCCCCGGTCAAAGAGGGACTCCGCGTCGGCATCGACAAATTCGATTTCGGGTCCGGCGACCGGGCTTTGAACCGCGTCCCACACTTGTAGGTTCCAAGGGTGAAAATTTCGGTGCAGCCGGATCTTGGTATCTGCGGGAGTAAGGTTGTCGAAGCTAAAACCGGTCGTGCCCGAAGTGGTCTCGATAACGCCAGTAGCGCGGAAATTGCCGGGATGTGCGGTATCCTCTTGGATGCTCAGGCGTAAACGGGCGCCTGAATCAATCTCCCCATCGGGTTGAGTAATGGGCGTCAAGTCGGCTGAGCCCCCCAGCAAGTCCTCCGCCGTGTGGGCGCTAAAACCGAAGGGGGAACCACGTTCCAGGAAGCCGAATTTAATGCCAAGTATTTCGAGCGCGTTCAAGTTTGATAGGTCTCCCCAAAAGAAATCGGTCTCGATATAAAAAGGGGCGGCAAAATCGGCTACCGTTTCCACGCCCCCATTCGGCTGGAGGTGCTGACGATATCTGTCGCTATTGGTTTTGACGACCGGCGCATTGTCTTCCGTATCGAAATCGGACCAGACCGCCGTATCGAGAACGCCGTCGCCGTCCACCGTGCTCCAACCGTTATTCAAGACGGGAGTGGAGTCCGGCCGGACCTCGATGAACAGGGTGTGGATATCGCCGCCGGGGGTGCCCCCTGTCGGGGTGACGGTCAGCTCGACCGCGTAGACGCCGTGTTGCGTGAAGGTGTGGGAAGGCGCAATGCCGGTGGCCGTGCCCCCATCGCCAAAATCCCAGGTGTAAGTCATCCCGGAACCGTCGCCGGCCCGGGAAGCGCTCGCATCGAAACCCACAGTGAGGGGGACGATTCCGACTGACGGGGTGGCGGTCGCCCCGGCCACGACGTCCCTCACGGTAATACGGGCCTTGTCGCCCGTATAGGCATCACCATTTGAACCGTCCGAGCCAACTGTAACGGCATCGTAAACGCCGATCGGCTGATCTTCGGGAATGTCCCAGACGAAGTAGTTTCCGTCCATCTCTCCGACGCCTTGCCACTTATACCAGGTGAGCGGAAAGCCGTCAGCGTCGCGCGAATCGAGATCGAAGACGACGGTTTCCCCGGGGAGGGCTTTGATGTCGCCCATCCCCTCGGCCTTCAGTGGACGGGTATTGCGATCATCGTTGCGCCCGTTGCCGTCGACAACATAGGGGTGGTGGATATTGACGATCGAGGGGTTGCCGACGGTGACTCCGTTGGACGCGGTGAAAAGGATGGGTGTGAAACCATTGGGTAGCGCATCAATAAAGGGTGCTGTGATCTCGAAGCTGCCCCCGCCGAGGTCGGTGATCTCCGTTTCGCGGTTGCCCCAGAGGACGGTGGCATCGTAGCTCAGGGGAAAGCCCTGGATGTCGTAACTCTCCGTCATGGAGACCCGGAAGGTGATCCTCTCGCCGTCGTTCTGGTCGTAGCGCAGGAATTTTTTGGTGGCCGTGGCGAGCGAACCGCCCGTAATCGATCCCTCTGGGATGACGATGGCCTCGGGCGCAATGACAGTGGTGGCTTTTGCCCGCTCGACCATATTACGCAGATGCAGGGATGGGTCGTAGGAGTCTTCGGGATTTCCGACGAACTCAAAGTAATCGGGAAGCGGCACTGGCAAGAACTGTGAGAAACCCGTCGAATAGTAGCGAACCTGGTGGCGCAGTTCGTTGGCGAAAGGCACGTCAAAGGGCAAGCCAGCCTTCCAATTATAAAGCGCGTTGCTAGCGTAGAGACCCTGACGCTTCATCTCCGGTTTGAGATCTCGGGGCAGGAAACCGCCAGCGATTATCATCTTGGTCAAAGCATAGACCTCGCTGCTGGAGGCACCGATCGAGTTGTAGAGGGTCGGCGAGAGGGCAAAGTATTCATCATAGACTCCCCCTGTGCCCGGCCCTGCCCGCAGAGCCCCTATGAAATAATATTCCTCCTCAATTTGGCGTGCACTACCTTGGCTGTTAACATTAAAAGGGCCCATATATGTGGTGGACTGGTGCGTCCAGTTAACGCCGTTCAGCTTATTGTCGTAGTAATAATTGTATTTAGGATTACCATTTTCATACGTCCCGGTTGTGTAATCCATCAGCGACCAGCCTCCGTCGGCTCGAAAATCGACATGGTTGCCATGGCGATCCGCCCAGACCTGCTTCAGCCGACTGTGGTAATTATCGAACGAGGCGTTGACATCGCTGGTCCAGCCCGCGTAGGTGCGTCCGGCATAATCCTCGCTGAGAATGTTCAGGAAGATGCCGGGATTGGTCTCGCTGCCCGGGACATCCGCGGGAAAAAGCCTGTCGGATTCGCTTGGATAGGTAAGATCGTCGGTCGGCGTTTGATCGACATCCCAAAGTTTCCAGGAGGGATCCGAATAAAAAGGATTCGTGATGGAAGCACCCTCCGCAATAACTAACGGGAATGCGAGAAGTAACAGGGTAAGTCGGTTCATAATGGTAACAGGATGGGGCATAATTGGTAGTCGAATTGGTGCGCATATTTTGCGAGATGCCAATGCGCACAGCGGGAAATTTCCTCGAGCCATCCTCTTGAACGGAGTCAGCCGTCCGTTTTACAGGGAATTTAGCACATTTTCCGGGGTTGAGGTAAAAAATGACGAAGTGTATCCTAGGGTATGAATCATCAAGACATCAAAATTAGATGAGTCTTGCCGAATTTCTCAAGAAAATTCGAAGACCGACAAATGCGTGGCCGCTCTTGGATGCATAAGCCCTTATTCATGGATTTATCTTCGATTACGATCGACGTGACCCTCCGACACAGCAGGCGTCAGAGCCAACCTGCCTGCTATGGTGGTATTGGACATTCTCAAAGAACCCGCAAAGCTGGTTCCCTCTACTACGGCGTAGCACAGGATTAGCCCTTTACGAACGGGAATCGTACCGCGATTATGGTTCCTTCCCATGAAGGAATTCTGGCCGTGGCGGCTATACCGGCCTCCTTCGCAGTGAGGGGCATGAGCGCGTTTGCCAACACCTATTTGATCAATCACTGCGGGGTGCGGGTTCTGGAGGATATCCGCTGTAAGATTTTTTCCAAGCTGCAGGTCCTCCCCCTCTCCTTCTTCCAGAAAAACCAGAGCGGCGAGTTGGTCAGCCGCGTGGTCGTCGATACCACGCAGCTGCAAAACGGGATCATCTTTGTCGCCAACGATCTGATCAAACAGCCAGTGACCTTCCTCGGTGCGATTGGTGCCCTGGTCTTCCTGTCGCTTCGCGAGAATGATCTGGCCTTCATCCTCCTGTGCCTGCTGACGATCCCCGTCGCGGTTCTCCCGATCCGGTTTGTCGGGCGGAAGATGCTCAAAAAGGCCCGGCTCATGCAGGATGAATCCGGAGATCTTACCGGAATCCTGAGTGAGAATCTTTCCGCTCCACGGGAGGTCCGCGCCTTCAATCTGAAGGAGAGGGAGGAAAAGCGATTCTTCGATTCCGTCCGCCGCCTCTTCGGCTACCAGATGAAGGTGGTGAAATACGCGAATGTTCTCACTCCCCTGATTGAGTTTATCTCGGCCGTGGGAATCGCCTTCGCCGTGTACTTTGCCGCCCGCCGGGGGGTTACCCTCGAGCAGATCGTTCCGCTCATCTTCGCCCTCTACATGTCCTATGAACCGGTCAAGAAGCTGGGAATGATCCACAACCGCATCCGCCAGGCCACCGCATCCCTGGAGAGGATCGAATACATACTCGACGCTCCCACCGATGTGCCCGAACCCGAGAAACCCAAAACCTTCGCCGTCCCGGAGGGGGCCATTCAGTTCGACCACGTCTCGTTCCGTTACGACAAGGCCCCCACCCTCTCCGATATCGACCTGACGATCAGCGGCGGCGAGGTCGTCGCGCTGGTCGGGCCGAGCGGTGCGGGCAAGTCAACCTTCGCCAATCTGGTAAGCCGCTTTTACGACGTTCAAGAGGGAAGCCTGCGGATTGATGGACGGGACATCCGCGAGGTCAAAAAGAGCGATCTTTATCGGTCCATCGGATTAGTCTCTCAAGATCCGGTCCTTTTTAACGACACGGTCCTCGAGAACATTCGCATCGGACGCCTGGATGCGACCAGGGAGGAAATTGAAGAGGCGGCTCACAATGCCTTCGCCGACGAATTTATCGCCGAACTCGACCAGGGCTACGAAACCATTGTGGGTGAAAAAGGCACCCGGCTCTCCGGCGGGCAAAAACAGCGAATCGCCCTCGCCCGGGCCTTCCTCCGCAACGCACCCATTCTCATCCTTGATGAGGCGACCTCTGCTCTCGATACGGAGAGCGAGCAAAAGATTCAACAAGCTCTCGACCGCCTCCTCCCCGGAAAAACCGCGATCGTGATTGCCCACCGGTTCAGCACCATCCGCAGTGCGGGTCGGGTTCTGGTTTTCGACAATGGCCGCATCATCGCGGACGGACCCCACAAGACCGTTTACGAAAACTGTTCCCTCTACCGGGATCTCTACGACAATCAAGCGTGAGCAGCGAACGCTTCAGCATTCTCATCCCCTCCTGGAACAACCTCCCCTACCTGGAGCTGTGCGTCGACAGCCTTCGGGAATACTCGGCTGCCGATCACGAGATCATCCTGCACCTCAACGAGGGAAAGGATGGCAGCCGGGAGTGGGCGCAGGAGAGGGGCATTCCGTTTACCCACAGCGAGGAGAATGTGGGAATCTGTGTCGCCCTTAACCGCGCCTCGCAGCTCGCAACCACTGGCTTTATCACCTATTTCAACGACGACATGGTCGCCCTACCCGGTTGGGACACCGCCCTCACCGAGACGATTCGCAGCATTCCCCACCGCAAGTGGTTTCTTTCCTCCACAATGATTGAACCCTCCCAGTCCCGGAACCGCTGTGTCATCGCCCCCAAAGACTATGGTTCGGGTCCGGACAACTTTCGACGGGAGGATCTGTTACGCGATTTCCGCTCCTTTCCCAAGGAGGACTGGTCGGGCGCAAATTGGCCGCCCAACGTAGTCCCCCGGGAGCTTTGGGAGGCCGTGGGGGGATATTCCGAAGAATTCAGTCCCGGTTTGTCCTCCGATCCGGACTTTTCCCGGAAGGTCTGGGAAGCCGGTGTGCGCCACCTGCAGGGCGTCTCCCGCTCACGGGTCTACCACTTCCAGTCCCGTTCCACCGGGAAGGTGGTCCGCAATAACGGACGCCGTCAGTTCCTCGAAAAATGGGGTATAACCCAATCCACCTTCACCCATTGCCACCTACAGCTGGGAAGCCGATGGAAGGGGCCATTGAAAGAACCCGCCCGTTCGCCGAAATACGCCCTCTACCTCCTGAAATCCGCCCTCCAGAGGCGACAGGGTCGGCGGTGTCGATGCAGAGTTTGAGGTCGGGGAGCCGATCCACCATCTGCCCGGTTTCGGAAATCGTTTCGACGATGCAGCTGCGGTGTGGGTGATAGGCCAGAGTAACGCCAGGCTTCGAGGCATACTGCATGGCCGGACCGAGGGAATCGGCGAAGCGATCGTAGTCAGCCGGATAAGTATTACGTCTGTTATTGCCCAGCCCGGACGAAGTGCTCATAACACCCCGCGGGGAAGCGAGTAAAAATTTGCCCCGGTGCGGTGCTCCCTGCCCACTGCTGGAGACGCCGCTCTTGGGGAATCATTCAATCAACTTTGTTTTTCCGATTCGGCAGGTAAAACATGCGGGTTAGGTCTTTCAAAAGAGCGATGGATTTGCCATGGTTGACGCTATGAATCTTGGCGTCCAATACTACCGAGCCCCTTTTCCCGAGGAGAAATACTGGGAAGAGGATTTTAAGAAAATCAAGGACTGTGGCCTCAATACGGTGCAGTTGTGGATCCTCTGGGCATGGGTGGAATCGAAGCCCGGCCTCTTTGATTTCAGAGACTACGACCGTTTGGTGGATCTGGCGGCCCGGAACGACCTGAACGTGGTGTTGAGCACGATCGGTGAAATTCAGCCCTACTGGATATTTCGTGAAGCCGGGGGTGGGGAAATGATTGACCACATGGGGCGGCAAGTCGTGTCGTCCAACCGGGTCGAGTGTCACTTCGGGTTGACCCCGGGCGGCTGCACCGACCACCCGGAGGTCTGGAAGCGGATGGCCGGTTTCCTCGCCGCCTGCGCAAACCAATACAAGGACACCCCCCATGTCGTCGGCTGGGATGCATGGAACGAACTGCGCTGGAATGTCCATTCGGACGGCTTCGTTTGTTTCTGCGAGCACACCCTGGAGAGTTACCGCAAGTGGCTGAGTGAGAAATACGGCGGGCTGGAGGGTCTTAATCTCGCATGGAAACGACGCTATGGAGCCTGGGACGAAGTCCTGCCGGGCAAGCTGCCCCTGCGCCCGTTTACGGATATGATGGCGTTCAACCATTTCATCACCTGGCGCTCGGACCAACTGGGGATCAGGCGGGCGCGGGTGATCAAGGAAATCGTGGGCGATACGCCGGTTACCGTGCACGGCGGGATGCCCTCTCCTTTGCACACGGGTTCCATGAAGCAATTCGAGCACGCCCTCGACCGGGGCAACGACTGGAATATGGCCGATGCGATTGACGGCGTCGGCTGCTCCAGTTTTCCCGCCTGGCAGAATGAGGATGACATGGATTTTGCCGCCCGCATCGAATTCATCCGCTCGGCGGCACGGGGAAAAGATATGTGGCTGAGTGAGCTGCAAGGGGGGCGCGCCTGCACGAATATGCATGTTTCCGTCGATTTCGGCCCGGCACAGCAGCAACACTGGGTCTACAACGGCATCGCCTGCGGGGCCAAAACCATCCTCTTCTGGTGTTGGCGGGATGAGGTGTTCGGCAAAGAGGCGTCTGGCTTCGGCCTTTCCGGAGACGATTCGCATTCCACCGACCGCCTCGAGGCAATGAAGATCACCGGGGATTTCATCACCCAAAATGAGCAGCTTATTGCGGACTATGTGCCGGATGGTTCGGAGGTGGGCGTTCTCTTCAGCCCGCAGAGTTACTATCTCGACTTTGCTCAATCGGGATCAGCGAACCTGGCGGCCAACTCCCTGCGCGGTCTATGTCGGGCACTGGTCCGTAATCAACTGAACTACGTCGTGCTCGAAGAGGAGCATTTGGAAGAATTGAGCAATCTGAAGATCCTCTTTCTGCCTCATGTTCTGGCCATGGATCCCCATGTGGAAGAAAAACTGGCGGAATGGGTTCGGTCAGGGGGCACGCTTGTTGCCGAGGCGGAGTCCGGTGCCTTCGATTCCAAGGGCCTCTACCGCTACGCGCCGGATCGATTTCTTGCCCGGCTGGCCCGAATCGAGGAGATCGGACGCCGCAATCCGGCGGAGGGCACCGTGGAGGCCATACTCGATCAAGAAAAACTGGAACTCCCATCCGTCGGCTTTCATTCACCATGGCAGGAGGGTGGCAAGACCTTGGCCAAAGGGTCCGAAGGCGATCTCATCACGGAAGTCCCTGTGGGTGACGGACGACTCATTCTCTGCGGGGCGTTTTTAGCGCGTCAATATTTCGAGGAAAATACGCTCGATTTCGAGCGTTTCGTTCACTTGATGGTCGAAATAGCAGACGCCCGGCCACCGGTATCGGTAGAACGCCCGGCACATGGAAAAGACCCCGGTGTTCATGTGCGCGGCGGCTTGTCTGCGGGCCAACGAGTCCTCTTTGTACTTTTGCCGGAGGGGCTGGAAAGCACCGAACTGCGTTTCCCGGAAAATTACTTTGGAAGCAGTCGCATTGTGGACGTCTTGGGAGGGGAACCCTGCCCGACGCAGACGTCCGGGCAAGAGCTTACCTGCACAGTGCACCCCAAACACTGGGGTGTAGCGGTGCTGAAGGGTTCGTAAACTGGCAACCGCTATCCAACATCCACATCCGATCTTTGACCGACACGGTCTTTTGCCCTATCCAACCCTAATATATGATGAATACGAAAGCAAAAACCCCTAGAGCCGTAGAAGATTTCGCAGACCGCCTCGAACCGGTGGGTCGCATCTTGAATATGATGAACGATGGCTTCGCCATCTGGTGCTGCTGTCCCATCCGCAGTGATGACGGGCAGGTGCACGTTTTTGCCACCATCTGGGAGCACCACGGCGAATACGACCTGCCCCCGCAAATGGGCATGGTGCGCGGCAGTCGGATTGCCCGCTTCACGGCTGAGCGTCCGGAAGGCCCCTACACCTTTCGTGAAATCTGCCTGGCACCCGCTGGCGGAGACGCGTGGGACGGCGGCTGCGTATCCGAGGGGATCGTTTACCGCGTTGGCAACCGCTACGCCATGTATTATTTTGGGGATAATAAAACCGAATCTCAGCACAAACAGCCCATCCAGGTGGGGTTGGCCATCGCGGACAGCCTGGACGGCCCTTGGGTGCGCGTCAGCAAGGAGGAACCGATCATTCCCGTTGGCGAGCGCGACGAGGATATTGACAGCGATATTACCGCGAACCCGGCGATGGTGATGCCTCCAAACGGCGGTTTCTGGGTCTATTACAAGGGAAATTCCACGGCGGCCAAAGCGGCGAACAAAACCCGCACGGATCTCTCCGGCCACGCAGCCCAGCATGGAGTCTTCCGTACGGTCTGCCTAGCGCGGGCGGAGAAACTGGAAGGCCCCTACGTGAAGTATGAAGGCAATCCCGTCATCCGCTACGAAAATGCCGATTTCGAAGATCCCCACGTCTGGCACGATGGGGAGCGCTTTCATATGCTGGGGCACGATCTATCCGTCCTCGAATACGGAGCGGGCCTCTACTTGCAGAGCTTTGACGGCATCCATTGGTCTGAGCCTGCCAAAGGCTACCCCAGCGCCAAAACGATGACGGGGCACCCGGCGCGCCTGGAGGAACCCGCCCTGCTCTTCGACGCCAAAGGCGAGCCTGAATACCTCTTTTGCAACAAATCCTACGGCGACTACCACGTGAAAGAACCCTATAACCCGCTTTACACCGGCTTCCTCTTCAAGGTGCATCCCAAGCTGGACACCCAGGTTCGGAATCTTCCCAGCTCGCTATGATAAGCATTGCCAAAATCCACAATCGAATTACTGACTATGCGATCACTGCTATTTAAAAACTACAGAAAACTAAGTTCGCACTACTGGTGTGTGATTCTATTGATTATCCCTTTGGTATCTGGTGGCGCAAAGCTTGAAAATGAGAGTAGGGGGGAGTTGCCCAATATCGTCATTGTTTACGCCGATGACATGGGCTATGGCGACGTTTCCTGTTACGATCCAGAGCATTGTGCCGTTCCCACTCCAAATATTGATCGATTGGCTCTGCAGGGCATGCGATTTACCAATGCGTCTAACAGTGCCTCACTGTGTTCTCCATCACGCTATTCCCTCCTCACGGGTCGATACAGCTGGCGGTCTCGTCTGGAAAGCCACGTGGTGCGGGCCTACGGCTCTCCACTCATTCACCCGGCTCGCCTGACTCTTCCGGCAATGTTGCAGGCTTGTGGCTATCATACTGCCTGCATTGGCAAGTGGCACCTCGGCTGGGATTGGCCGATACTCAGTGAGAACGGGACCATTGAGAGCACTTCTGATGAGGTATTTCTACGGTCAAGAAAAGGCGAAATTGACTTTTCGCGCCCTATTCCCGGCGGGCCTTTAGACAGAGGATTCGACAGCTACTTTGGAATCGATGTTCCCAATTATCCGCCGTATGCGTATTTTCGCGACGACCGTCTGACCTCGCTGCCAACCGCTACCAAAGGTCCCAGCACGCCGGAACGATGGGGGAAGGATGGACCCATGCAGCCCGATTATCGCTTTGATGAGGTCATGCCTAATTTGGTAAAGGAGGCGGAGGCCTATATTGATGAGCGTGCTCAGCTTGATGCTCCGTTCTTTCTTTATTTTGCACTGACTACCCCGCATGAGCCAATTGCCCCCTCCAAGGATTTCGAGGGGAAGAGCGGAATCAGCGGAGTAGCCGATTTGATTATGGAGACTGACGCAGCTCTCGGTCAGATTATGGCTGCGCTAAAGCGAAACGGTTTAGAAAATGATACGATTCTGATTTTTTCGTCCGATAATGGGCATGCCAGCTACACTCCGCTACGCCCTTTCGTTGAAGTCGGGCACCGGGTCAACGGCCCCTTTCGTGGCTATAAGGGCTTTGTTCAGGAAGGCGGATTACGCATTCCTCTGATTGTCCGGTGGCCCGGTCAGGTTGAAGCAGGATCGGTCAGGTTGAAGCAGGATCGGTCAGTGATGAGCTTGTTAATACCACGGATATAATGAGCACCTGTGCAGCGGTCGTTGATGTGAATTTACCGCCAAATGCCGCTGAGGACAGTTTCAATCTACTTCCCCTGTTGACAGGGCCAGGGGAAGCAGCATTTGGCCGAGAACATTCGGTGACACATGCGTATTCCACCGCCGCGCTTTCTCTGCGGCAGGGGCCATGGAAGCTCAGTTTCGCCTACGGCAGTGGCGATCCATGGGGAATTCTTCGGGTGACGGAAAAGGGGGTAGATCCCGGGACTCCTCCTGAACTGGAAGCACGTGAACAAGGGCTGCCACCCGTTCAGCTATATTACCTGCCGGATGACCCTGGAGAGGAGAACAATCTTCAGGCTCACCATCCCGAGGTGGTAGCGGAGCTGACCGAGCTTCTTAGGAGAGATATAGACAGAGGCCGTTCCACTCCCGGAACAATACAGCAAAATGACCGCCCTATCCAACCCATTGGGTGGTGATAGGCGGGCTGGAACCCCCGGTTGAATAATGACATCCTCAAAACCGAATTTCATAATTATACTTACAGACGACCAAGGCTACAATGACCTTGGTTGCTTTGGATCTCCATTGCTCAAAACGCCAAACCTGGACGCATTGGCCAAAGAAGGGATGCGGTTTACCAGCTTCTACGCCCAGCCGATCTGTGGCCCTTCGAGGTGTAGCTTGATGACGGGATGTTACCCGCTTCGCGTAGCGGAGCGTGGCAACCTCAAAAACGTTCATCCAGTCCTGCATGAGCGGGAAGCAACACTTGCTTGACAAAGCCGTGGATTTCATCCGCGAGAACAAAGAAGACCCCTTCCTGGTCTACCTTGCTCCGAAAATGCCCCATGTGGAATTGCACGCGGGGGATGAGTTTCTCGGCTGCTCCCGGCAAGGCCTTTACGGGGATGTGATTCATGAACTGGATCATTATATGGGTCAACTTATCGCGGAACTGAAGTCGCTCGAGATCGAAGAAAACACCTATGTTATTTTCGCGAGCGACAATGGCCCCTGGCTGCGAGAAGGAGTAAATGGCGGTTGCGCCCATCCGCTGCGCAGCGGCAAAGTATCCACTTGGGAAGGCGGCCCCCGGGTGCCATGCATCATGTGGGCACCGGGGAATATCCCCGGCGGCGCGACCTGCGATGAAATCAGCACCACGATGGATGTATTTGCCACCGTCGTCGAACTGGCCGGAGCCAGTCTGCCTGCGGACCGACCTGTCGATGGACAAAGCATTCTCCATTTATTGAAAGGAGATTGGAGATTATGACAGGATCGGAACTGCGGCTCGATTTTTTGATAAAGGCCCCAGAAGGCCGGATATTCAGCAATATCAAGCAGGATGAACCTCTGTGGTCGCTCTCTTGAACTCCTTCGATGGCTTGGAGGTCGGCTGCTGAGGTAGAGACAGCGACCGACCCCCATCGGGGTTGCATTTATTCGAACTCCAAAGCACCCGGCGCACCGTTTTCGAAATTGCGGCGCTGGCCCGCAAAGTCCTTGAGGAAAGGTCCGTCAAACTGCCAGGCATAGAGTTCCTCGATGCTGGTCTGGGCGTCGGCGAGCGTGCCGCGGCAGACCCGGAGGAAGTCCATTGCGCCGGCGAAGTAGTCGCCATCGGTTCCCTTGCCGACGAGGAAGTCAGCGGTGTTCGCCAGCGAGGCATCGGCGGGTAGGTTGGACTTGAAGCTGCCAGCCGCCTTCCCGTCGATGTAGAAGGTGCCCTCGCCGGATTCACGGTCAATCTCTGCAATCAGGTGATGCCAGTCGCCGGAATTGATCGGCTGATCCGCGCTGAAGCGTTCTTCCTCACCACCCGAGGCGAGCACCAGGACGGGCTTGCCGTCAGCGCCCAGCCGCAGTTGATAGCCCGCGCTTTCACCCATCTTTCCGGCGATCACCCCGCTGGTATGACCGGATTCCGTGCGCAAGTGCGCTTCGATCAGGAGGTTTCCGGTGTCAATGCTTACCGTCTGGCGCTTTTCACCCGGGTAGAATAGCTCTTCAGGGGCACCTCTCTTCTTCATGTTATCCAGCTTTCGCTTCGCCCGGCGGATTTGGTTTTCCTTGCCGCTCTCGACTGCTTTGTCATAGGCGGCCTTGGCCTTGACTTGCGACTCCATTTCGGCACGGGTAACGGTACCGTCCTCTTTTTTCCGGTCAACGAAGCCCATACTGACGGGGTAGCTTTCGGTAAGCCGCTCGTGTGAGATCATGCCGTAGATTTCCGTGCCATCAAACTGGAGGGCACTGTCGATCCAGTTCGCCAAGAGTCCGGGCTGATAGCTGCCCGCCGTAGCGGCGGGAACCAGAAGATCGTTGCGCGGGATTTCGTAATACATGTTCCGCTGCACGTATTCATCCGTCATGTAGAAGTTGCGCCCCAGGATAAGGCGAGGGTCTACATCGGTGTTGGCGTGGAACTGCCATTCGCCCACCGTAGCATAGAGACCCCATGGCACGAACAGTTTTGCGCTTCGTGCACCCTCAACGTTGGCCACTTCGCGTATGGGCTGGAAATTACCCTCATCAGGGTTGGTAAAAGGCATCGAATTGACCACCGTCCCTACATCCCCGCGTAGCGGGTTCTCCTTTCGCATCGCAGCGAGCTTCTTCTCGTAGGTATCGTCACGCCAGGTGCCAAACCCAAATTTGCCGATCAAATCCACGCTGCGGGTATCCGCCAGAAGGTTCTGCGTATAGCTGGTTGCCGAGATCGCGCCCATATTCAATTCGACGGCGGCTTCACCGCCGCCGGCCACCGAGATATCGCCTTTGCTACCTCCGCCGATAAGGCTGTCGCTCATGTGCGCATAAATATTGCCATAGTAGCCGCCGCGGTTGCCGATCGAACCGCTATTTCCGTCATACATGTTATAGGCTGAGCTATTAAAGACGTGGTTCTGGAAGCCCAGCACGAACATGAAGGCCGCCTGGGTGCGGTAGACCGATGTCTCGGGGTCATAGTCGGAAGTGGCGATATTATTGAACCAATAGCTCTTATAGGTGCCGTCTCCATAATAAGGATACGCATTGCTAACGTAGCGGGGCAGTGGGCCTTCTTTATCCCAAGCTCGGTATATATGGTTCTTATAGCCGGTGGCATTACTCGCGGCGTTATTGAAAATGTAGCCCGGGCCGCCTTGCCAGTGGGCGATCTGCCCCCAGTCATTCGCACTGATCATAGCATGATCTGCTTTGTTCTGATGGATCAGGACACGAATCAATGGAATGGTGCGCTCATCCCCACCGCCCTTTCCGCCCACGGTATAGATCCCCATCCCGTAGCAGTCGATCATCTCATTGCCGGCGATCTCGGCCAGTGTCACGCCCCCATGGAGGAAAATCGCCGGACTCATCTTGGACTGCTTGGGACGCAGGGAAATGTGATGCATCCGGTTGCGGAGAATTCCCACGCGACCGAGGGTAGGGGTGCCCTGCTGGGTGGCCTGCTTCAAGGTGCGTCCACTCAGCGCGATGCCTTCATGATCCACAAACTGAACGTCGTTGTCCACAATATCAATGTCGCCGAATTCGTCGCTTTGCTTTTCAGGCAAAGCAGGGAAGGCAGGCACTTCCTCGACCAACGGGGCGCGCCAAGGCTGCCCTTTGACTGCGGCAGGCACATGATAGAACCGGTTGTTGGCCACCCGGATGTAACTGGTGTCGCCCCCGAGTATGATCGCCGCAGGCTCAAGGTAGGTTTCTAAAGCAAGCTGGGTGTGGATATCGTAGCCGTCCCAGCCCGGCAAATTCGGATGCTGCGGGCGGTAAGGCACATTGAAGCGGGAGAAGGTCAGGCCGCTAATCTCGATGTGATCCTGGTCGAGAATGCGGATCCCCTGGTCGCGCACGCCCACCTCCACAGTGGCCTGGTTCGGGTTGGCATCGCCGGGCAGGCGGACGTAGAGGCGCCCCGGATGTGCGGGATTCGCTTCTTTCCAAATGACTTCCCATGGGAAGCCACGATCCGCCGCAGTGGGCCATACGCGGGTGGGGGCGTCGAAATAATACTCACCCGGTGCATCGAGGTAGCTGGGGTGCTTTTCCAGGAAGTAGCGGTCGCCGGCAACAGCCCAGCCATCGAAGATGGGAGAAATCACCACGCGGTCGAGCGCGCCTTTCTCCGGATCGTAGTCGGTGACGGGCGAGCGGTATTGCAGGCTCATTGCCCCAAATCTACCACCGCCCCACTCCGACCAGCAATAGACACCCTCATAAAAGTTCTCGGGCTTGCCCTTGAGCGCCTCATCGGCTGCTTTGCGTGAGCCAATAGCCCTCTCTTTCTTGGAGGGCCAGGTCCATTCGGCCCATTCGTGCTTGGGGTCGGCGGGGTTGGACAGCGTCCAGTTGGGGTCGCGGGCGATGTGGACGCGCTCGGCACTGCCATCGTCCGAGACCTGCCAAACCGCCCAGGGTTCCACCGCGTCCGCGCCGAGATCGACAAACCAAACGCCCTCGGCGGGCATGCCCTCCGGCACGTCGGCTGCCGTGGCCTTTTGCCATTGGGCAGCGACCGGCTCCGCGCCAGAAATCACCGCCTCGCCCTTGCCCCAGCTGGGGTCGCGGGTCAGGCGGAGTGGCTCGTCGGCCGTGCCGGAGTCATCGGCTTCGAGAAAGCCCCGGTAGGTGACGCCGCCCTTGAAAACGTAGGTCGCCACACCGCCGAAGTCTGCGGCATTGCCGCTCGCGTTGGCATCCCAGGGGTGGTGCTTCCACGGCTTGGCCTTGGATGCGCCGTCGTTGGCGTCATCGCCGTTTTCGAAGTCGATGTAGCGGACGGTCTCGCCCGCCTCGAACTCGAAGGGCTGCGGCGACCAGGAGAGATCGCCCTTGGGGTCGATCTGCGCCTGCGGCTGCTGCCAGGAAAAAGCGGCGAATAGGGACGCCGCGAAGCTGGTACCGAAGAGGGTGAATAGGGTGCGTTTTATGGTCATGATTAAATCCGGTTTGGGGCCGAGGGCTAAGAAAACTTCAGCTAAGTCAAGATTTCATCTAACTTGAACTCGGGTTGAGAATACCACACAAGCGTGGGACTGTCTTGAATAATCGCGCAAAGATATAGTATAAATGCGAAAACAATGACCCGTGCTGCTGCTTCCTCCTCCTCCCCGGTCCCGCTCATCCTTGCTCTGGTAAGCCGTAGCGGCAAGGGCGAAGCGTTCGTCGATGGGTTGATCGACTGGCGCAATCAGCACGCGTCCTGGCAGATCGCAGTCCTGGAACCGAACCCCGGGGATCTGCGCATACAAGATCGGTTGCGCACCGCCACCGGCGTGATCGCGACGAGCTGGCCGCCACTGGTGCAGGATATGCTAAACCGGGCACGGCTGCCCACCGTTGGCGTGTATCAGGAGCCGGATTCCGCGTCGCCCTCGCCGTGGCCGATTGTGACCGAAGACGAGCGGGCAAAAGCGGAGTTGGCCACGGAACATCTGTTGAGCCGCAGCCCCGCTTCGCTGATTTATGTGGACTACCCCAATGATCCGGTGCCGCCCAGGCGGCAGGCGATGCTGGTGGCCTTTAAGCGGAGCGGCCTACCTTACCATTTGATAGAAACGGACTCGAGCCGTCTCCAGAGTCTGATGCTGCTGGCGAAAAAGATGCTCGCCCTGCCACGCCCGGTCGGTGTGATTTGTTTCTCCTACGACCAAGCCCTCTCCATTCTCCAAGCCTGCGATCAAGCAAAATTGCGGGTGCCGGAGCATGTGATGGTTCTCAGCTGCGGCACGGGTGCGCGCGAAGCCAGCCTGCCCTTTCCGCCCTTGACCGCAGTTGAGGCCGACGACCGGCGGATCGGCTATCAGGGCGCTGGGTTGCTTCGGCGGGTGTTGGCAGGGGAAAATCTGGCGGGGACAGTCATCCGGGTGCCTCCTTCGGGAGTCTCCATGCGCCTGAGCACCGACATCACGAGTGTGTCGGAGAAAGCCGTTGCCCGAGCCGTGCGCCTCATGCACCTGTGTCTGGCGGAAGGAAAAGCGGTGCGGTTACCGGATATAGCCCGAGAGGCAGGACTTTCAAGCCGCAACTTGCAGGAGCGTTTCCGCAAAGCCCTCGGGCGCACTTACAGCCAGGAGTGGCTGGCCATGCGTCTCGAGCGGGCCCGCTTACTCCTGCGGGACAGTGCTTTCGAGAGCGTCAGCCGCGTAGCCAGCGAAAGCGGTTTCTCCGACAGCGCTCACCTCAGCCGGGAAATGAAAAAGATCTACGGCAAAACTCCCCTGCAATTCCGTAATGAAGACTAAACCTGGTAAGTAGGGATAGAGTTTTTCCCATCTGAGAAGGGGGGCCGAAGATATTCTCGTTGTCGGAAACGGCTCTTGGTTGTCAGCCGATTTCGACAATACTGCAAGCACAACTATTTCTGCTAAGCAATTTTGGAAAAAATTTGTTATGCACCCTGTGGAAAGCACCCTCATACAAATGTAGGGTTGTGGAAAGCCCCCACAAATCGTAATATTGACGTTTCGTGTTCTCTGGATCTGAATGGGTCCTCCCTCACACACCTTGACACGCCCGATGAAAATTCCCCTAAAACGTCTCCTTGCTTCTGCTCTGCTCCTCTCCGCTACCAGCCTCATCGCCCAGGATGGCTGGTTCGAATTTGATCCGCCAGAGGATCCGTTCCGCGACGACGCGGCCCTTGACCTGCGCTCCCTCAATGAGCGCACCGCAGGGGAGAAGGGGCGCATCATCGCCCAGGGCGAAAACTTCGTCCACAAAAATACCGGCGAAGTCGTGCGCTTCTGGGGCGTCAATCGCGGCGGGTGGGCCGCAATGAGCCAGCAGGAATGGCAGGAAGCCGCCCGCACCCTGGCCAAGCGGGGGGTCAACCTCGTCCGCTTCCACGGTGGTATCTTCCAAGGCAAAAATAAGGAAGGAAATCCTGCCTGGGAAATTAGCGAGGACAAGGTAGACTCGCTTTTTTACGCGATTGCCGCGCTTAAGGAAGAGGGCATTTACTCTCACCTCTCTCTGTATTTCCCGCTTTGGCTGCGTATGGGCGAGGAGGAACAACGCTTTCCCGGTATCGGGGGTGAACCGCCCTTCATGCTCCATGTCATCAACGACGACTTCGCTTCGGTTTACCGCAGCTGGTGGGAAACGGCGCTGACCGAGCGCAACCCCTACACAGGAATGTCTCTGGCTCAGGATCCCGCCGTGATGGGACTCGAACTCGTCAACGAGGATTCCTTTTTCTTCTGGACTTTCCCCAATAAGGTACCGGGGCCCTACATGGGGGAACTGCGCAAAGATTTCGGCAACTGGGCGAAGGAGAAATACGGCTCGCTCGACAAGGCGATGCAGGCCTGGGGCGGTGCCAAGGTCAAGGGCGACGACCTCGCCGCCGGGGAACTCGGCTTCCCCCACTGGTCCCAGGTGCCGGAGCGGAAATCCGCCCGCGACAAGGATACCGTGCGCTTTCTCGCCATCACCCAGCGCACCTGGGCGAAGGAGACCATTGACTGGATGCGCAAAGATCTCGACTACAAGGGTCTCGTAGTGGTGAGCAACTGGATTACCGCCAACAGTCGAACCCTCGAACCCGTCGAGCGTTGGACTTATCTGGACGGAGACTTCACCGATAAACACGGCTATTTCGGGAATTACTCCAAAGGCGAGCACTCTGGGTGGTCTATCCGCAGGGGCCATGTCGTCGGCGACCGGGCTCTGACCAAATTCATGCCAAAGGATCCGACGAAAGAGAAAATTGACTTTGACGTGCCCTGGATTCGCCCGACTTGGAACGGCATGCCGAAAATGATCTCCGAGACCTCTTGGTTGCGGACGAACCGTTACCGCGCCGAAGCACCCCTTTTCTACGCTGCCTACGGTGCCCTCAACGGCACCGACGCCTACACGCATTTCTCCTACGACACCGCGAAATGGGAGGTAAAGCCACGGTTCTTCGTGCAGCCGTGGACCCTTATGTCGCCGACCCAGATGGGGCAATTCCCGGCCGCCGCCCTCATCTATCGCCTCGGCTACGTCCAGGAAGGGCCGGCCTCGATGGTCCTGAATTTGTCAGACGAAGCCATCTTCGACCTTGAAGGCCTGCCGCTCCCCGCCGACGGAGGGGTTGACGACTTGC
Source organism: uncultured Puniceicoccaceae bacterium (assembly GCA_964633135.1). Lineage (GTDB taxonomy): Bacteria > Verrucomicrobiota > Verrucomicrobiia > Opitutales > Puniceicoccaceae > Puniceicoccus. Next base: position 27,650 of record CAZWFJ010000006.1, read on the forward strand.
GCGCTCAGGAGATCGAGGGCGGCACCGCGATCAATCCCGAAGCCGGATTCGACCCGCTCCTCAAGCTGACCGGACGCGTCTTGGTCAACCTCGGTGCCGAGGGCGAAAACAAAATCAACCCCGCCGCCCCCTCCATGATTGATCGCGCGGACAAAACCGTCGAGAGCCTGACCGGACAGCTCAAGCTTGACTGGGGCAAGGGGCTGATGACCATCAATACGCCCATGGCGCAGGGCGTCGTCGGCTTCCTCGGCGAAAACGAGGCGGTGACGCTTCCGTACGTCCAGTTCACATCCCCCCTGGAGCTGGTCTCCATGGCCGCCGTCAGTCTCGACCAGCAACCACTCACCGAAAGCCGTAGAATCCTCGTCCAGGTCATGGCAGGGGAACAGCCCACTGGCTGGCAGACCCGCCCCGCACAAGACGGCCTCCGCCAAATTACCAACCTCGGGAAAAATCCCTGGCAGGCGAAAGAACTGGAGGGGACGGTTGCTCTGGGTGGAAACATCGGTCGTGTGACCGCCCTCGACCTCAACGGCTACACCCGCGAGGTCGTCTCCACCGACGCCAACCAATTCCAACTCCTGCCCGACGTGATCTACTACATCATCGAGCGCTGAACGCCTCTGCTTCAACAATTCGAAAATCCCATCATGAAACAGCATCCCCTCGTTCCTCTCAAGCGACTCGCCTCCGCGATCCTCCTGGCCACCACCGCATCGCTCGCCCATGCGGACACCATTTGGATTGAAGCAGAAGTGCCGACCTCTGCCAATGCCACGGCCGAGGAGGCGGGCTACAAGCTCGGACCGCTCGCCCGCCCGCAGCTGCAGTCGGGAGGTGCCGTCTTTTCAATGGCGCTGAAGCACAATGAAGCCAAAGAAAAGTTTCCCGAAGAGGAACTCGTTCACGGGTACGCGTTCACCGTCGAAGACGGAGGATCCCATGAATTCTGGATCCGCGTCGGTTACGAGTTCGCCCGCTCGCCCTTTGACTGGCGGATCGACGGCGGCGACTGGCAGACCGTCGCCCCCAACCAGGCCACCATCGACCTCGTCGAGTTGAGCACTTGGAACCAACTCGGCTGGCTCTGGATCGACACCGTTGACCTTGCCCCCGGGCAGCACACCCTCGAATTCCGTCATCGCCCCGCCATGACCACGGACAACAAGGGGAAGGACAAGCCCACTCGCAGCCTCCTCATGCTCGACGCTCTTGTCTTCAGCGAAGAACCTTTCCACCCCAATGCCAAATTCAAGCCCGGCCAAGCCGCCGAACACGAGGCCGACCAAGTCGCTGCCAACACCATTTATCCCGTAGAGGTGGCCCCTGCTGGCCAGCGTGCCGAGACCCTGCTCGAAGGCTATTGGCAGATTGCCCGGTGGGATGAACACGGCGACGACCGCCGCTGGAACGATGGAGACATTCCTGTGGAAACCCAATGGACTGGCGTCGAGACCTTGCCCGCCGAGATGGAGGCATTGCCGTGGTATGCCGTAGCTGTTCCCCTGCCTTATATCGACAAAGACGAATTCCCTGGCGGTTATGCCGGGGGGCGCAACAGCCGCCACGGCAAGCCCGCCCTCTTCGACTACGCCCACCGCGTCATCTACCGCACCCAGATCGATGTGCCCGCCGAAGCCGCCGGTCGTGGCATCGCGCTGGATTTCGAGCAGTTTAATATGATCGCAAGCGTCTTCGTGAACGGCGAGTTCGTAGAATGGAATAAGAATCACGACGCCCCCTGGGAACTGGACATCACCGATTTCGTCATCCCCGGCGAGACCAACGAAATCGCAGTCGTCGTCAAGAGCCACTACTATGCCATCAACCGCAACCGCGCTAATGCTGTGGATAAGTATGGTGTCGGACTGCGCGGCGTCTTCGGCATGCCTCTAACTGCACTTTCCAGTTCCAACCTCGGGCCAGCAGTCGACTTCCCGGTCTCCGCACCCAAGTCCGACGGCGACGCCATGGGCATCACCGACTACGTCAAAGTCATCGTCGCCGGCGGCAAACCCTATGTCGAAGATATCTTCACGATACCCTCGGTTACAAACAATGAACTCGGCCTGGAGATCACCCTGGAGAATCCCGAGCCGAAGGACATCACGGTCGGCCTGCGACACAGCGTCGTACCTTGGGACCGCGAAGGTGCCTGGAAGACTGCCGCCCCTGAAAAAACCTTCCCCGAGCAGTCGATGACCGCCAAGGCCGGGCAGCGCTCCACCGCTGACTTTTCTTTCAGCTGGGACGATCCCACTCTTTGGTGGCCGGATGATCCGCACCTCTACATGCTCAAAACGGAGGTCGTTCGCGACGGCAAAGTCGTGGATACAAAATGGACCCGCTTCGGCTTCCGTGAATGGGGCTGGGAGGACGGCGTCCTCTTTACCATCAACGGCAAACCCTGGCAGTTCTGGAACGATCTGAACAGAACCCAGCTCAAGACCCCGGAAACGCTCGTAGAGACGATGGACGAAAGCGGACGCAACAGCAAACGCTTCTGGGGCAAGATGCAGCGTGGCTGGGGCGGAATGACCAAGCGTGAGATCCTCGACTACTTCGACGAGAACGGCGTCGTCGTCCGCGACACCGGCGCCTTCGATGGCCAAGTCTTCAACTACGCCCGCGGCCTGACCGCCAACGACGACGGCTCCAAGGGCTACAACAAGCGCCTCTTTCAGAATATCCTCGACCAGCAAAAGGCCTGGGTGCGCGGTTATCGCAACCACGCCGCCATCATGATCTGGACCATGGAAAACGAGGTGGCCTTCGTTTCAGCAGCCAATGCTGGTCAAATGGATGAATACAGTCCGGCAATCCGTTATATCGGTGGCAAGCTCATGGAACTGGATCCCACCCGTTCCGTGATGATCGACGGAGCCAACGCACTGACCGATCCTGAACGGTGGAAAGGCGAAGGCCCCTGGGTCGAGCCTGCCCGTAAGCTGGGCTACCTCCCCGTCAACGGCGGGCACTACACTGAAGACGGCTATGGTGTGAGTGCCTCGGATTTCCCCGACTCCTTCTACACCGCCGAGCATTGGTATGAGGGCTTCGATGAACGAACCCAAACCAGTATGGTGCGTGGCATCCCCATTTACCATGGTGAGATTTTCTACGGTCGCGGGTGGTCTGTGGATAAGCTGGCCGAGATCGGCGGCGAAATCGTTTACCGCAGCGATGCCGACACCTACGCGGTGCGTTCGCTTATCGCCCGGATGATGAACGAGGGCTACCGCTTCAACGATGTCTCCAGCGCCTGGGCCATTTTTGACGGCGATCTCACCCCCGAACACCAGATCGCATGGTCCCCCATCATCCTGCTGGCTCGCGAATGGAACTGGAGCTTCGGTGGCGGGCAGAGCATCGACCGCAAGCTGCGTATCATTAACCAGACCAGCCAGCCCCGCATCCTAACCGCCAAGTGGGAGCTGATGGTGGACGGAGAAACCGCAGCCAGCGGCTCAAAGGAGTTCGACCTCGACATTGGCGGTCGTGAATACTGGGACGTCAGCTTTACTGTGCCACAAGTCGATGGCACAAAAAGAGGGCATTTTGTTCTGACCGTTACGGAAGACGGAAACGAACACTTCCGTGATGGAAAACCCATTCGTGTGCTGGATTGGGATGGTGTGCCTGCTCCGAAAACTAGCCGTGATACCTATGTGATGGATCCATCGGGAGAGTTAAAGCGCCGCCTCGAGCAACGCGGCATTCCTTTTCAGGAGGTCAGCTCGGTCACCGAGGTGCCGGAAGGCCCCCACGTCTTCCTGGTCGGGCGCAATGCCATCCGGGACGAAGACAACGATAACCCGGCTTGGCGTTTCCTCGCCAACTCAGGTGCACGCATCGTTGTCTTTGAGCAACTCGAGCAGCCGCTGCGCGGACGTGCATTGCCAGCACAGATGGAACTGACCGAACAAGAGGGGCGCATCATCCATATCCAAAACGCCAATCATCCTGCGCTCGAAGGTTTCACCTCCGACGATTTCTTTACCTGGGCGGACGGTCATGTGAATTACGGCAAGGCCTACCTCAAGCCAAGCTCCGGTGCCTTCCCTGTCCTACAGGCCGGGGCTTCGCTCGCCTTCACTCCTCTCGTGGAAGCGCAGACCGACAACGCTGGTCTTTACATCCTCAACCAGACGCTGGCGCTCAGCAAAATCGATGATGATCCCGTCGCGCGTCGTCTGACTGACCAGCTGATCAACCACGCATTTGATTATGAGCCGCTCAACCGTGAGGTCATCGAAGCGATCCCGGAGGAGAGCTACATGGCCCAAATGCTCACAGAGGCTGGTCTGGATGCCGCCTATCATGCTGACCCGCTCAAAGCGATGGAGAAAGCCCCCGGTGGAATTGTCCTGATCCAAGGGACTGCCGAAAAGCTCGAACGACTCACCGCCAATCTCGACCAAGTCAAAGCATTCCGCGAGAATGGAGGCTGGATTGTTGTCTACGATGTCACACCCGAGGTGCAGGAGGAGTTCAATCAACTCGTCGGAGTGGATCACATGATGCGCCCCGGCACCCGCGAGGCCATGGCGGTCGTCCTGCCACGCGGTCCTGTCGCCACTGGTGTCAATATGAACGATGTCGTCATGACAACGGGCAAAAAGATCAGTTGGTGGAAAGGCACCGAGTTCCGCGCTCACGACGCCTACAGCTACATCGTGGATTATCGGGACGTGGTGCCTTTTGCCACGATCAATGGTGCGAAGCCGCAACGGATGGACAATTCCATGCCCCACCCGCGCAACGTGGCAAATGGACTCAGGGGCGATGAGTTCTGGCGCTACTTGCACTACATAGAGGGTAGTAAAGGTGATGAGCCTCGCGTTCACTTCCAGCTCCCCCGCGAGGAAACTATCGACACTCTCGAGATCGCCTTTGACGATGGCTATTCTGACGTTCAAGAAATCGCTCTCGACTTCCATGATGGCGGCGAAGCGACTGTGTTCGAGGTCGCGCCGGGCACCGCACCGCAAGGCTTCACCTTCGCTCCTCGCACTACCAATGAGGTGACCCTCAACATCACCGATTACGAAATCAACGCCAAAGGCCGCGATGTCCTCGGCATAAGCACCATCCGCATGATGGCCCAGCGCTCCCAGGAGTTTCTCGACAAAGTGCAGCCGATCACCGATCCCGCAGCCATTGTCAGTTATCCGGACGGAGAAGGTGGCACCCTTCTGGTCAATATTAACTACCTGCCAGTCGAGCAAAATCCTCTCAACGTAGGAAAAAAGCGTAGCCTGACCAAAGCTCTCCTGGCCAATCTTGGTGCGTCCTTTGCAGGTGGTGCCTCCGTGGTTGTCGGCGATGAAGCACTGCAGTTCGAACCTGTCGTCCTGCCGGAGGCTGCCTTCAATATCTACCCCCGTGGCCAGGTGGACTCAGACGGCAAAAACCCCTGGTTCAAGGCACGCGGCAAGTTCCGTAACGAAGATGTGGCTAACCTGCCAGGTGGCAAGCAAAACCTGGACGGGGTGCTCTTCGACATCAACGACTTCTTCGCTGCGGATACACCGACTGTTATTGCTCTCGCTGGCGATGGCAGCCCGGTAGAGGACAAGGAGATCAAAGATGTGCCCGTCAGCCGCAAGGCTGATGCACTTTTCTTCCTGCACACCTACCACCCCTCGCGCGATGCCGAGCGGGTAGACAGGCAAATCGAAAATGCGAAGACCCGTGGCGATATCGATGATCTGCTCACCATGGAATACCCCACCGTGCTCGAATACGTCATCCATTACGCCGATGGCACGGAGATTGTTGTTCCCGTCCGCTACCGGCGGGAAATCGGCCCGTGGATCGATGAAAACCGTCCGGAGACCAACGCCTACGCACGTATCGCCTGGCAAGCGGCTGCTTCTGCGGGTGAAGGCTACATCTCCGTTTACTCGATGCAGTGGAATAACCCCGAACCACAGAAGGAAATCACTACTATCGATATCCGACTCCCGGAAGGCACGCGAAACCTCGAACGTCATGGAGCTGCAGCAGTCTTCGCCATCTCGACCGCCAGCACCCGATAAGCCAGGATGTGAAGGCCCGAGAATGCCCGGTCTGGTCACCCTCGCCCTGAAAGGGCGTGCCATCGTAGCGATGGGCACCGCCCATCGAACCGGAACCAAAAGATAATGTTGCCCTGAAGGGGCAATCCACGGGTATCGGTTTGTGCGGAGGCCGTCGAAGCACCATCAGGTCAGGAAGCTCCTACCGGTGAACTCCTCGGGATCCGGCTGCCGGCTCTCTCGGTGGCAGGGTCTCTCCCTCACGCCATTCACGGGGCACATTGATGATTAGCGGATGCGGCGGCACACCGAAGTTCCGGCTGCGGATCATCGTATCGATTTGGATGACGGCCGCGCGGGCGAGCACTTCATGCGGCAATACCATTCCCGAGATGTCCTCGCTCAGCTCAAGTTCGCCGCCCAAAGCTTCACAGGCAAAGCCCCCTTGGTAGCCGAGTGCGTCCAGGGTTCTCTTCACCCACGGCGTGACCGCCAGGACGCAGTCCGGCCCATGAGCTTTCAGCCAGGCCGCGATGCGCGCCGACTCATACTCCCCCGGGCCGAAATCGACTTGCAGGGGCGGGGGCACAGGCCCGCCCGTAAGGCGATGAAAAATGCCCTCCGGCCCCGCCTCCAAAGCGGCCAGTCCCATCCGCATAAAATCGTTGGCAATTTCCCGTTGGGGATGCAGTTGGATGAACATGCCCGGCCGACGGTATCCCCGCTCTGCCGCTTTTGCCATCAACCGACGGAAGTCCAGACTCCGCGTGCGGCGCACGACCGTAAAGCGAGGATCCAACGGATCCCACTCAATCCCCAAAACCGCGAAAGGCGCGAAAGCCTCGTCTGGCAACTGCCCTGCACGCGTCACTAACCCGCGGTCCAGCCACAGCCCCAGCACCCCGCGGTGGTGGAGCTGGCGGAGGCGACCCGGCAGGTCCCTCTCCGGGTTTTCCATCGGCTCGTCGATCACATCCAGACCGGACGCTTCCGCCGCTTCCCGGCTCCTTTCAATGAAGCCGCGCAATATATTCGCCCGCGCCGGGCGCAGCACCGCCACGGTGGGCCGCGACAGATCCGAACGCCGCCGCAATCGGCTCGAGGCAATCGTCGAGAGCAAGGGATCCCGCACGTAGTCCATTTCTTCCGCCAGTCGCTTCACCCGCTCCCGGGTCTTCGCCGAGACCGTTCCCGTGCCTCTCAATAAATAATTAAAGGACACCCATCGAAGAAATCGATCCGATGGAGGGCCAAATTTCCGGTTATCCAAACAGGAACCCTAACCGGGAATTCGGTGGGTGTCCTGAAACTCTGCGTTGTCCGATCAGGTGAATGCGTGCCGAAGCCCCTTGCGGGAGTGTTGGCTGGGTGGCACTCCATAGAACCGGGAAAATTGACGCGAGAAGACATAGGGATCACTATAGCCGAGAATTGCGGCTGTTTCTTTGACCGATTGAGCAGGAAGCAGCTCTACTGCCCTTTCCATTCGCTTCCCCAATAGATAATCCCGCGGGCTTTTGCCATTGGCTTCCCGGAACGCCCGGCGAAAATTGCGGGGAGACATGCCCATCTCCAATGCGGTCTCTTCCACGGCCCCGCGTTCTTTCATTCTTCGCAGCAGCCCGTGAGTTGCCCGTTGAAGAAATCGGGTGCCCGCTGCGGAGCTACCTTTGAGATCCCTGATCCGCTGGCAAATTTCGATAAAGTCCAGTAAGAGATGAGCGGGTTCGTGCACAGGAATCAGTAGTTTTTTGTAAAGAGAGAGGAAGGATTCCAGGAACTCCCTGTTCAGACCAATCGTCGCCACTTCGTTCCCAAATTCCCAGAGACCCAGTTTTCTTAAGTATCGTCCGGTGATGCCGTCCACATGGAGATAGACTTCCCGTGTTCCTGGACGATGCTCAATCACCTCCAGCTTCGGGTGCGGCAGACCGCCGCTGATGATGATTTGCCCGGCCTTGACGACCCGTCGGGATTTTCCTTTCGCAGGTGCAAACGCTACTTCCCCCGCTATCAGAAAGGCGAAACCGTATGGAGGGCCAACTTGATCTGCGGAGTGGTCTGAGTCTAATGCATCATTCTTAGCTCGATCTCGGCGCTCCTCCGCAGTCCTTGCGAACGCTCGCTTTCGAGTCGGATGGGTTTGAATAAATCCCATCATCTCGCGGGTATCACTGCGAGCGGATATCTTTCGCACGACAGGGTGGTAGCCCGTCTGCATCTCTTCGGGGATTTCTGCCCATAAACCCTCTTCCAAAATCTCCCGTTCCATTGCAAATACAAGCTTCACGGAATTGGCCGAAAATGCAATGAAAAATTCCGCTTATGCTATGTCATTTTCATCCCTTAGGTCTTATTCTTTGCTCGAATGATCCTCTTCATTTGATTTAACCCAAATGGGTTCCTTTCCTTTGGCTCTATACATGCCAATCTTAACATGAAAAATTCGCAGAATACCTTCTTCCGCAATCTCTTTTTGGTCGCAAACGCGCTCCTCATCCACTTCGCGCAAGCCGAGAATTTCGCATGGCAAAAGGACTATGCCAAAGTCCTGCCCACTGGCGACCTTGAATGGGCACCGGAGTCCTACGTCTTCGAACCCGAAGGCGAGGTGCGCTACATCGACTACGAAAACGGCAGCGACGCCAACGACGGCAGCAAGACCGCGCCCTGGAAGCACCACCCCTGGGACGCGAAAGCCACAGGCAAAGCCAAATCCGGCAGGGCCGATACGTTTGTCTTCAAGGGTGGCACGGTTTACCGCGGCAAGCTCAAGGTTCCTCAGGGAGCGAGTGCTGTCCTGACCCGTGACCCAAGCTGGGGCGAAGGGCACGCTTGGATCTATGGCAGCCAGCCCGCCACGGGTTGGGAACGGCGCAGCCATCCAAAGATTCCTGACGGAGGGAAGGTCTGGGCCGCCGACCTCGATTTCCTTCCGCGCTATGTCTGGGCAGTGGATGCCCGGGGGAATATCGCTGAGCTGGAGTTTGCCCGTGAACCGGATTGGGAGGTGTCTGACCCGGAAAACTACATGAGCGAATGGCGCAAGTGGAATCAGCCGGAGTGGTTCAAACGTTTTCAGGGTAAGGATCCCCACACCATAATGGTTAAGGGCAAGCGCTTTCATGTAGGCCGCGACGCTGAGTTCATCAATCAGTGGGGCGAAGAACTCGTCGGCGGCTGGGTGCGCACAGAATGGGGGGTGCCCACTGGCGGCGAGCCTTATTTCGCCCAGATTCAAGCCTATAATAAGGAAGAAGGCGGCATCGCTTTTGGCGGAGCCTGGTTCGAAGGCGCGGGGGGCTTTCTCATCAATAAGCATCGCTACTACCTGGCCGGACTCCCCATGTTCCTCGACGAGGCGGGGGAGTATTGGTTCGAGCGGAGAGGTGACGGCGGCACACTCTACGTCCGCCTCCCGGGCGATGCAAATCCTGACGACTTCACCGTTGAAGCGGCCAAGGAACTCCGGCTGATAGACGCCGGTGATGTTGGAAAGCTGCGCATCAGCGGCCTCGGTTTCCGTTTTGTCAACGTGATGTGGAATCTTGGGGAAGTCGAATTCGGCGACCCTGATGTCCTTACGGGCGTGGTGCGCGTTTGGGGCAATGCCGAGGAGGTTCAATTGAACCATAACCGCTTCGAACACGTGACGCTGGGCGTGCGCATTGAGGCTGGCGACAACCAGACGATCTCAAAGGTGGTGCTTCGGGACAATTATGTGATTCATGCCGACCAGGGAGCCTTTGATGTCGCTGATCGTCGCCGTGACCGGAGCAAACGCGTGCAGGGTCGTTTGATCGAGGCGCAGGTGTTGCGCAACCGCATTCAGGAGACCTCGTTCCGCACTGCGCGTGGGCGGTATAGCCCGGCCATCCGGGTGCGGTGCCCCTGGGTCGGTCATTACGCGGGTAATATTGTCAACCGTGTCGGAGCGCAGGGCCTCGATATCTTCGGCGGCAAGCTCAGCGGTGATGAGGGCGAGTGGCCCTTCTCCCGCCAGGTGATCCATCAAAATCATGTGGTAGACAGCTTGATGATCGCCAGTGACTGGGCGGGCATTGAAATGTGGCAGGGCGGCCCGTTTTACGTCTTCAACAATAATTCAGGTGCCCCGCACGGCATGCTTTCCTGGCAAGGGAAAGAGGGTCAACGCTTCGGCTTCCCCTTCTATCACGATGGCGCTTTCAAGAGCTTCACTTTTAACAACATCGCCTGGGCACGCACCGACAATGAGAGCGAAAAATACGGTTCAAAGGCAGCCTTTCAAACGGTGTTGAGTTACGAGATCAGCTATGTGAATAACTCCATCTACAACTACCGCTACGGATGGCACCGCCAGAGTCCCGGCGGCGCGAATGACGCCTACTTGGGGAATATAGTGCAGGATGTCAGCGTCTCCGCGATGGAGCACGCTAAACCCGCCAAGGATCAGGATGCCGTCAACATTACTCATTTCGAAGCGGCGAAGGAAGCCGATTACTTCACCAACGCCTACGCCCGAAACGTATTCTGGGAAGCGCCAGTCATCGGAACCTACATCATTGAGGGCGAGCAGCACGACACATTGGAGGGCTTCCAGGCCGATCTCGATGGTGCTGGTTACACCGGAGGTCAACCGGTTGGGATCATGGCGAAAAGTGCTCCCATGCCCATGGCATCCGAAGGTGACTTTCGTCCGGCGAAAAACTCCGGCGTCGGCATCGGCGGCATCAAGCAGTTTATGCCCTGGGCACTCTACGCAGTCGTCGGCGAATGGAATTTCACGCCCAATAACAAGCAGCCCGACCTCATCGTCGATGAGCATTGGTTTATGACCGAGGCCTACGACAAGCGCGACAACTACCACGAGACGCCACGCTATCACCTCGTCCGCAGCGGCGGGGAATTCATCGACGGCCCGCTGGAAAACTGGACCACGGGTGCGCTGGCGCTCGACGGCAACAGCCATCTCAAAGTGACACAAGAGACGCTCGCTGAGCCCTACACCATCCCGAAAGGCAAGGGCAAAGGTGGACGCGCCAGCCAGACCCTCACTGATCTGCCGACTGTTGATATGGACAAAAACAGCTTCAGCATCGAGGCGGTTGTCCGCGTGGATAACCCCGATGCCACCGTCGTCGCGAAGATCAAGGGCGGAACAGGCTACCTCGTTGATGTCACCGCTGGCAACCTGCGCATCAGCCTCATGGATGATGCCGGCGGCAAGCTAATCGCCACTGGTCCTGCCATAGCAGACGGAGCCTGGCGTCACCTCTTTATTGAGGTGGACCGTGACAACGGCCTCAACGCTTTCATCAACGGCGAAACCGCCCAGCTCAAAATCGAGGGCAGCATGCCCAGGGGGTCGCTGTCCAACCAAGGAGATTTCCTGGTCGGCGGCGGTAACGATCTGCCCGGCCTGAAAGGGGCCTTCGAGTTCCTCCGCCTCAGCCGCGGCACCCTGGCCGACGCCTTCACCACCATCAAAGAACTCTACGCCTGGCAGTTCCACGGCCCCTTCCTCAAAGACTTCACCGGAAAACCGCGCGACTTCCAAAACGGTGCCGTCGGTGCGCTTGAATTCTAAAACACCCTCCCTTAGGATTATTATCATGAACTCCATCCAATCTCTCCGACGCATCGTAACAGCCTTCGGCCTTTGCTCCGCCCTCGCTTTGCCCGCTCTGACGCAGGCCGCATCTTTCACTTGGATAGAAGGCGAACAGCCCAACTCCACCAACCTTAGCCCCCAGGAGGGCGGCTATCGACTCGGCCCGGTGGCTCGCCCTGACTGGCAGTCCGGCGGTGCTTTGCTCTCCTTTGCGATTCAGCCGAATGAAGTGAAAGAGAAGTGGCCTGAAGAAGGCTTCCGGCACAGCTACGACTTCAGCGTGGAAGAAGGCGGTGAGTATGAATTTTGGGCGAGGATCGGCTACGAGTTTGCCCGCTCGTCCTTTGACTGGCGGATCGACGGCGGCGACTGGCAGACCGTCGCCCCCAACCAGGCCACCATCGACCTCGTCGAGTTGAGTGCCTGGAACCAACTCGGCTGGCTCTGGATCGACACCGTTGACCTTGCCCCCGGCCAGCACACCCTCGAATTTCGCCATTTGCCCGCCACCACGACGGACGACAAGGGCAAGGACAAACCCACTCGCAATCTTCTGATGATCGACGCCCTTGTCTTCAGCAAGGAGCCTTTCCAACCCAATGGGAAGTTTAAACCTGGCGAAGCCACGGGGCATGAGGCCGACCTGGTTGCCGCCAACACCATCCATCCTGTAGAGGTGGCTCCTGATGGCCAACGTGCCGAGACCCTGCTCGAAGGCTATTGGCAGATCGCCCGGTGGGATGAAAACGGCGACGACCGCCGCTGGAACGATGGAGACATTCCCGTGGAAACCCAATGGACTGGCGTCGAGACCTTGCCCGCCGAGATAGAGGCATTGCCGTGGTATGCCGTAGCTGTCCCCCTGCCATATATCGACAAAGAGGAATTCCCCGGCGGTTACGCCGGGGGGCGCAACAGCCGCCATGGCAAGCCTGCCCTCTTCGACTACGCCCACCGCGTCATCTACCGCACCGAAATCGATGTGCCCGCCGAGGCCGCCGGCCGCGGTATCGCACTCAACTTCGAGCAATTCAACATGATCGCCAGTGTCTTCATCAACGGAGAATTCGTTGAATGGAGCAAAAACCACGACGCTCCCTGGGAACTCGACATCACCGATTTCGTTATCCCCGGCGAGACCAACGAAATCGCAGTCGTAGTCAAGAGCCACTACTACGCCATCAACCGCAACCGCGCTAATGCTGTGGATAAGCATGGTGTCGGCCTGCGCGGCGTCTTCGGCATGCCTCAAAATGCACTTTCCTCCTCCAGCCTCGGGCCGACAGTCGACTTCCCGGTCTCCGCCCCCAAGTCCGACGGCGACGCCATGGGCATCACCGACTACGTCAAAGTCATCGTCGCCGGCGGCAAACCCTATGTCGAAGATATCTTCACGATACCCTCGGTTACAAACAATGAACTCGGCCTGGAGATCACCCTGGAGAATCCCGAGCCGAAGGACATCACGGTCGGCCTGCGCCATAGCGTCGTGCCCTGGGATCGCGACGGAGCTTGGAAAACCGCCGCGCCGGAAAAGACCTTTCCCGAAGAGAGCATGACCGCCCGGGCCGGGCAGCTCACCACTGCCGACTTTGCCTTTGGCTGGGAGGATCCAACCCTGTGGTGGCCGGACGCCCCCAACCTCTACATGCTCAAAACCGAGGTCATCCGCGACGGCAAAGTCGTTGATACCAAATGGACCCGCTTTGGCTTCCGAGAATGGGGATGGGAGGACGGCGTCCTCTTTACCATCAACGGCAAGCCCTGGCAATTCTGGAACGACCTGAATACTACCCAGCTCAAATCCCCGCAAACCCTCGTCGAAACCATGGACGAATCCGGACGCAATAGCAAACGCTTCTGGGGCAAGATGCAGCGTGGCTGGGGCGGAATGACCAAGCGTGAGATCCTCGACTACTTCGACGAAAACGGCGTCGTCGTCCGCGATACCGGGGCCTTCGATGGCCAGGTCTTCAACTATGCCCGTGGGCTGATCGCCAACGACGACGGCTCGAAGGGCTACAACCAGCGTCTCTTCCAAAACATACTCGATCAACAGCTCGCCTGGGTGCGCGGTTACCGCAACCACGCCTCCATCATGATCTGGACGATGGAGAACGAGGTCGCTTTTGTCTCCGCCGCCAATGCCGGGCTGATGGATCAATACAGCCCGGCCATCCGCTATGTCGGTGGCCAGCTGATGGAGCTGGATCCCACACGCCCTGTCATGATCGACGGAGGCAACGCCCTGACCGACCCCGAGCGTTGGAATGGCGAAGGTCACTGGGTCGAGCCGGCCCGAGAAATGGGTTACCTGCCGGTAAATGGCGGGCACTACACTGAGGATGGTTACGGCGTCAGTGCCTCCGACTTTCCGGACTCCTTTTACACCGCCGAGCACTGGTATGAAGGCTTCGATGCCCGCACCAAAACCAGCATGGTACGCGGACAGCCCATCTACCATGGGGAGATCTTTTACGGTCGCGGCTGGCCGGTGGACAAGTTGGCCGAGATTGGCGGCGAAATCGTTTACCGCAGCGATGCCGACACCTACCCGGTGCGCTCTCTTATCGCCCGGATGATGAACGAGGGCTACCGCTTCAACGATGTCTCCAGCGCCTGGGCCATCTTCGACGGCGACCTCACCACCGACCACCAGATCGCCTGGTCGCCCATCATTCTGCTCGCACGCGAATGGAATTGGACCTTCGGCGGTGGGCAGACCATCGACCGCAAGCTGCGCATGATCAACCAGACCAGCCAGGCCCGCACTCTGACCGGGACTTGGGAATTGATGGTGGACGGCGAGACCGTCGCCGAAGATTCAAAGGACTTCGACCTCGATATCGGAGGGCGTGAATACTGGGATGTGAGCTTTGAGGTGCCGGAGGTGGATGGCATCCAGGAGGGACAATTCATCCTCACCGTGACCGAAGGCGACCAGGAGCACTTTCGCGATGAAAAGCCCCTACGCGTCATCAAGTGGGACGGCGCACCCGCCCCGGAAACACGCCGTGATACCTACGTTATGGACACCTCCGGCGAGCTAAAAAGCCGCCTCGACCAACGCGGCATCGCCTACAAAGAAGTGGCCTCCATCGATGAAGTGCCCCACGGCCCCAACGTCTTTCTCGTCGGACGCAACTCCATTAACGAGGCAGAGAACGACCGGCCCGAGTGGCAATTTCTCGCCAATTCCGGCACCCGCATCGTCGTCTTCGAACAGACAGAAACGCCCCTGCGTGGACGCGCTCTGCCCGCCCCGATGGAACTCACCAGCCAAAGCGGACGCATTATCCACCTGCAAAATGCGAATCACCCTGCCCTTGAGGGTCTGAGCGCAGAAGACTTCTTCTGCTGGAGCGGCGATCACAAGAATTATACCCAGGCCTACATGAAGCCATCCGCGGGTGCCTTCCCGGTGCTTCAATCCGGGGCTGCTCTTGCCTTTACTCCGCTGGTCGAAGCAAAGACCGACAACGAGGGTCTCTTCATCCTCAACCAGACGCTCGCGCTCAGCAAAATCGATGAGGATCCCGTCGCGCGTCGTCTGACTGACCAGCTGATCAACCACGCATTTGATTATGAGCCAGTCAACCGCGAGGTGATTGAAGCCATTCCGGAAGACAGTTACATGGCTCAGATGCTGGCTGATGCCGGCCTTGACGCCTCATACGACCCCAATCCACTCAAGGCGATGGAAGCGGTTCCCGGCGGGATTGTCCTGGTCAATGGCACTGCCGAAAAGCTCGGCCAGCTGACCGCCAATCTCGACCAAGTCAAAGCATTCCGCCAGAACGGTGGTTGGATCGTCCTTTACGACGTCACGCCCGAGGCTCAGGAAGAATTCAACGAGCTTGTCGGCGTCGAGCACATGATGCGCCCCGGGACCCGCGAGGCAGTGGCGGTCGTTCTTCCCCGTTCTCCCATCGCCACCGGTGTCAACATGAACGACGTGGTCATGACCACCGGGAAGAAGATCAGCTGGTGGAAGGGCACCGAATTCCGTGCCCACGACGCCTACAGCACGATCGTTGATTACCGCGATGTCTTGCCTTTCGCCACCATCAATGGCTCCCAGCCACAGCGGGTGGATAACTCCATGCCCCACCCGCGCAACGTCGCCAACCGCCTCAGTGGTGATGAATTCTGGCGCTACATGCACTATATTGAGGGGGACAAGGGAGAGGAACCACGCATGTTCTTTGAATTGCCGCGCGAAGAAACCCTCGACGCTTTCGAGATCGCTTTCGACACCGGCTATACGGACGTCCAGAAGTTCACCCTCGACTTCCACGATGGCGGCGAGGTGCTCGAACTCGAGGCCGCCCCCGGCACTGCTCCGCAGAGCTTCACCTTTGAGTCCCGCACCACTGACCAGGTGACCCTCAAAGTCACTGATTACGACATCAACTCCAAGGGCCGTGACGTTATCGGCATCAGCACGATCAGAATGCTGGCCCAGCGCTCTGAAGATTTCCTCGATAAAGTGCAGCCGATTACCGATCCGGCAGCCATCGTCAGTTACCCGGACGGCCAAGGCGGCACCCTCTTGGTCAATATCAACTACCTGCCGGTCGAGCAGAACCCGCTTAACGTAGCCAAGAAGCGCACCCTCACGAAAACCCTTCTTACTAACCTTGGAGCGCATTTCGCAGGTGGATCCTCCGTGGTTGTGGGCGATGAAGGACTCGATTTTGAGCCCGTTGTCCTCCCTGAAGAGGCCTTCAATATCTACCCGCGTGCTCAAGTCGATGCAGGAGGCAAAAACCGCTGGTTTAACCCGGGCGGCAAATACCGCAATGAAGATGTGGCTAACCTGCCAGGCGGCGAGCAGACGCTCGATGGTGTCTTATTCGACATCAACGACTTCTTTGCCGCCGACACCCCCACCGTTATCGCCCTGGCGGGCGACGGCAGTCCGGTGAAGGAGGAGACGGTCAAAGACATCCCCGTCTATCGCAAGGCCAACGCCCTTTTCTTCCTTCAGACTTACCACCCGGGACGCCAGGCCGAACGCGTGGACAAAGCGATCACTAAAGCCATCAACCGTGGGGAGATCGATAAACTTGTGACCATGGACTACCCGACCGTCCTCGAATACGTCGTCCACTATGCCGACGGAACCGAGGTGGTGATTCCCGTTCGTTATCGTCGTGAAATCGGTCCCTGGATCCACTCCGAGCGGCCGGAGACCAACGCCTACTCCCGGGTCGCTTGGCAGGCCGGCTCCTCCGATGGCGAGGCCTACCTCTCGGTTTACACCATGCAATGGAACAATCCCGAACCCGGTAAGGAAATCACCACCCTCGACATCCGCCTCCCCGAAGGCACCGAAAACCTCAACCAATACGGGGCGCCGGCGATTTTCGCCGTCTCCACCGCCAGCACCCGATAAGCCAGAATGTGAAGGCCCGAGATAGCCCGGTCTGGTCACCCGGTTTCGCCCTGAAAAATGGACATGTACGCCGCACAGCATACCACAGCGGCATAGCCCGGTCTCGCCCTGAAAGATAGGTCGCCGATAGGGGACAACCACTTATTAGCCGGAAGTTAGATTATTGTATTTTGATAAGTCCCCGTTCCACATTGGCTTATCAAA